>JBKDZW010000203.1:0-26417 GCA_047971685.1 Rhodoblastus sp. | reverse complement strand
GGAACATCTCGAGCACGTCGATGAATTCCGTGCCCTTGACGGGATCGCCGCCGATGCCGACCGCAGATGTCTGGCCAAGGCCGACCTGGGTGGTCTGGAACACGGCCTCATAGGTCAGCGTGCCGGAACGCGACACGACGCCGACCGAACCGCGCTTGAAGATGTTGCCCGGCATGATGCCGATCTTGCATTCGCCTGCTGTCCACACGCCGGGGCAGTTCGGGCCGATCAGGCGCGACTTCGAGCCGATCAACGAACGCTTCACGCGGATCATGTCCTGAACCGGAATGCCTTCGGTGATGCAGACGATCAGCGGCACTTCCGCGTCGATCGCCTCGCAGATCGCGTCCGCTGCGCCGGGCGGCGGAACGTAGATGACCGAGGCGTCGGCGCCGGTCTTGTCGCGCGCTTCCGCGACCGTGTCGAAGATCGGCAGGCCGAGATGCGTGGCGCCGCCTTTGCCGGGCGAAGTGCCGCCGACCATCTTCGTGCCGTAGGCGATCGCCTGCTCGGAATGGAAGGTGCCGTTCTTGCCGGTGAAGCCCTGGCAGATGACCTTGGTGTTCTTGTCGATGAGGACGGACATTTGCGTTAAGCCTTGTCTATTGGAACGTAGTCAACGAGGTATTTCGAATTCAGATTGGTAGCTGGATAGCCTTGTCCACGCTCTCCCGGTCGACCCCATTCAGCCGCAATCCACAGCGCTGGGCTCCACCAAAAATAAAACCATTTCGGTCTCTTCTTGCCGACTTGGACGCCACGCTCCGACATCCATATCGCGCGGTAAGATTTGGACATTTTCTCGGCGAACGCTTGAGCTTCATGAAGCGATTCGAAATACTCCTCGACTGCCGCCTCGTCGGCGAAAAGATAGTTCGAGCATTCGACCGCAAAATTCATCCCAAGCTCCTGAGTTAGGCGGCTTCCTTCACGGCTTTCACGATTTTCTGGGCGGCGTCGTCGAGATCGTCGGCGGGGATCACGTTGAGGCCGGAATCCTTGATGATCTTCTTGCCGAGTTCGACATTGGTGCCTTCTAGGCGCACGACGAGCGGCACCTTGAGGCCGACTTCCTTGACGGCTGCGATCACGCCTTCGGCGATGATGTCGCATTTCATGATGCCGCCGAAGATGTTGATGAGAATGCCTTTCACGTTCGGATCGGCGGTGATGATCTTGAACGCCGCCGTCACCTTCTCCTTGCTGGCGCCGCCGCCGACATCGAGGAAGTTCGCGGGGCTTTCGCCGTAGAGCTTGATGATGTCCATCGTCGCCATGGCGAGGCCTGCGCCGTTGACCATGCAGCCGATCGTGCCTTCGAGCGTGATGTAGTTGAGGTCGTATTTGGAGGCTTCGAGCTCCTTGGCGTCCTCTTCCGTCTCGTCGCGCAGCGCGGCAATATCGGGATGGCGGAACAGGGCGTTGTTGTCGAAGGCGACCTTGGCGTCGAGGCATTTGAGATTGCCGTCGGTGGTCACGATCAACGGGTTGATCTCGAGCATCTCCATGTCCTTGGCGACGAAGGCCGCATAGAGCTTGCCGATCAGCGCGCCAGCCTGCTTGGCGAGGTCGCCGGACAGACCCAGCGCCTGCGCGACGCGGCGGCCGTGATGAGCCATGATTCCGGTCGCCGGATCGACCGAGAAGGTGACGATCTTTTCGGGCGTCTTGTGGGCGACTTCCTCGATGTCCATGCCGCCTTCGGTCGAAACGACGAAGGAAATGCGCGAGGTCGCGCGGTCAACCAGCATCGACAGGTAGAATTCCTTGGCGATGTCGGAGCCTTCCTCGATGTAGAGGCGGTTGACCTGCTTGCCGGCAGGGCCGGTCTGGACGGTGACGAGCGTTGCGCCGAGCATCTGCTTGACGTTGGCGACGACGTCCTCGACCGACTTGGAGAGGCGCACGCCGCCCTTGTCGCCAGCCGTCGCCTCCTTGAACTTGCCCTTGCCGCGGCCGCCCGCATGGATCTGCGATTTGACGACCCAGAGCGGTCCGCCCAGTTCCTTGGCGGCCTTTTCGGCGTCCTCGGCCTTCAGCACGGCGATGCCGCGCGAAACCGGCGCGCCGAATTCTTTCAGAACGGCTTTGGCCTGATATTCATGAATGTTCATCAGAAACTTTCCTCCTGGCGCGACGTGCGGCGCGCGGCGGTCGATCAAAAAACGCCGGCGAATGAATCCACCGGCGCTCGTTAAGATCAGGCAAAGGCCGGATCGATTTTCTTGCAGGCCTCGATCAGCCCCTTAACGGCTTCGACCGATTTGGCGAACATGGCCTTTTCGGAATCGTTGAACTCGATCTCGACGACCTTCTCGACGCCATTGGCGCCGATGACGGCGGGCACGCCGACATAAATGTCCTTGACCCCGTACTGGCCGGTGAGATGGGCGGCCACCGGGAGGATGCGGCGCTGGTCGTTGAGGTAGGCTTCGGCCATGGCGATGGCGGACGTGGCGGGCGCATAAAAAGCCGAGCCGGTCTTGAGCAGGCCGACGATCTCGCCGCCGCCCTTGCGGGTGCGCTCGACGATGGCGTCCAGCTTTTCCTGCGTCAGCCAGCCCATCTTGACGAGATCGGGCAGAGACACGCCGCCGACCGTCGAATGGCGCACCATCGGCACCATGTCGTCGCCGTGGCCGCCGAGCGTCATGGCGTTCACGTCGCGCACCGAAATGTTCAGGGCCTCGGCGAGGAAATAACGGAAGCGGGCGGAATCGAGCACGCCGGCCATGCCGACCACCTTGTTGGCCGGAAGGCCGGACGCCTTCTGAAGCGCCCACACCATGGCGTCGAGCGGATTGGTGATGCAGATGACGAAAGCGTTGGGGGCGTATTGCTTGATGCCCGCGCCAACGGAGGCCATGACCTTGAGATTGATGCCGAGCAGGTCGTCGCGGCTCATGCCGGGCTTGCGCGGCACGCCGGCGGTGACGACGATGACGTCTGCGCCCGCAATATCCTTGTAATCGTTGGCGCCGGACAGTTTTGCGTCGAAGCCCTCGACGGGAGAGGATTCGGCGAGATCGAGCGCCTTGCCCTGAGGCGTGCCCTCGGCGATGTCGAACAGGACGATGTCGCCAAGCTCCTTGAGGCCGGCAAGATGGGCCAGGGTGCCGCCGATCTGACCGGCTCCGATCAATGCGATTTTCTTACGCGCCATGAGTGTCCATCCCTGTCGAACGGCCCGAGGGCCCTGAACGGGGCGGACGGTCTGTCGCCCGCCATATTGCCTGCGCCGCTCCAGCCGAACGAACCCGACTTGCAAACGCCGCGCCTGTTTGAACCGAACGCGCGGAACTGGCAAGGCAACGAAAGACTCAGATAGCTGCGTCAGCCCCGCCAGATTATCGGGCGCGGCGTCGCAATGAGCCGATTCCAGTCATGAAATCAGGATTTTAATGTCTTTTATCCGCGCCGTTCAAGCTGGATACGATTGGTTACAGATTACAAGAAGTGTAATTTGTCGTCAGATTTTCTAAATTCGGCCGGCCCGAAGCTCATGCAGAACCAAATGCGTGACGCGCCCGGCGCGGATGTTGAAGGCCGTGCGGGCGGTCTTGGCGTCGAGCGCAATCGCGGCGGGATGAATGAAGCGGTGGGCCACGTCGAAAACCAGGGCGAGCGCGCGCGGCAGGTCGACTTGTCGGAAATTGCCCTGGGCTATGCCTTCCTCGATCGTGCGCTGGACGGCGCCTTGCAGGCGGGCGCGATGCTTTCGGGCAAGCGGGGCGTCGGTCCGGGCGGCCTCGGCGAGAATGCGGAACAATTGCGGGTCGCGCTCCAGTTTCTCGCGGTAGGCGCGCTGGATGGCGAACAGGATGCGTTCGAGCTTGTCGGGCGCGGGGTCGGGGCTTTCGGCGATGATGCGCACCTCCGCCTCGATCGGCTTCAGCCAGGCGGCGGTGACTTCATCGATCAGGGCGGCCTTGGATGGGAAATAGCGGTAGACATTGGCATGCGACATGCCGGCGGCTTCCGCTATGGCGACCACTGTGGCGCGGCGCGGCCCATAGCGGCGCAGGAAGGTCGTTGCGGCCTCCATGATGCGCGCGTCGGCCGGCAGGTCGGTCTGGTCTTGGCCGGCCGGCATGGCGGCTCAGGTCTCGACGAGACCGCCGGTGTCGCCGGAAGCGTCCGACAGCGATCCGTGCGGCAAGGCCAGATATTCGGTCGATTGCATTTCGATGAGGCGCGAAACCGTGCGGTCGAATTCAAAGGCCTCGCGTCCGTCGCCGCCTGTGTAAATCTCCTGCGGTGCGGCGGCGGCGGTCGCCACAAGTTTCACGCGATGATCGTAGAGCGCGTCGATCAGCACGATGAAACGCTTGATCTCGTTGCGGTTGGCGGGGTCGAGAACAGGTATGCCCTCGATCATCAGCGTGTGGTAGATGCGCGCGATCTCCACGAAATCGCTGGCGCCGAGCGGGCGCTCGACGAGATCGGCAAACTTCCAGCGTGCAATGTTGCCGACCGCCTCGGGAATTTCCACGTCGCGCCCGAACACGCGCACACTGGCGGGCGCGCCCTGCTTCTGGCCGGTCAGGGACTGGAACAGGCTCTGCATCCTGGCCGTCGCCTCGGGCCCAGGCGGCGTGAACCAGACTTTCGAGCCGGTCAGTTTTTCCAAGCGGAAGTCGGTGCGCGATTCGAGTTTCGTCACCGTCATGCGCTGGCCGATCATGTCGATGAAGGGTAGAAACAGCGCGCGGTTGAGGCCGTCGCGATAGAGATCGCCAGGCTCGACGTTGGAGGTTGCGACCACCACCACGCCCTTGGCGAAAAGCGCCTGAAACAGCCGTCCCAGCAGCATGGCGTCGGCAATGTCGGTGACTGCGAATTCGTCGAAGCAGAGCAGCCATGCTTCCTCGGCGAGTTCTGCGGCCAGCGGCGCAATGGGGTCGTCGCCCTTGACTTCGCCCGCCTTCTTTTTCTGCCGCCAATCGAATATGCGCGCATGAACGTCGGCCATGAAGGAATGGAAATGGGCGCGCCGCTTGCGCTCCACGCCGACGTTTTCAAAAAAGAGGTCCATCAGCATGGTCTTGCCGCGTCCGACCGGGCCCCAGATATAGAGGCCGCGCGGCGCCTCGGGCGCTTTTCGCGCGCCAAACAGCCAGCCGAGCGCGCTCGATTTGCGGGCAAGACGGGTTTCCGCAAGCACGGCGGCGAGGGCATCGAGCCGGGCGACCGCCTCGATCTGGGCGGAATCGCGTTCGATCTCGCCGCGCGCGACGCGCTCATTGTAGCGGCTTTGAATGGTTCCGGGCATTGCTACAGTTCTGACTACATCCGCGCCCCGACTACAACCCGCCCATGGCGCAGACGATGCGCCATTCCTCGTCCGTCACCGGTTGTACCGACAGGCGCGAATTGGTCACCAGCGTCATTTTGGCGAGTTTCTCCTCCGCCTTGACTGCGGCAAGCGGCACGGGCCGCGCCAATGCCTTCACGGCGCGCACGTCCACCATGCCGAATTTGCCGCTTTGGTCGGTGGGGTCTGGATAAAAGGTCTTGATGATCTCGACGACGCCCACGACCGCGCGCTCCTCGTTGGAGTGATAGAAAAAGGCGGCTTCGCCCTTTTTCATCGCCATCAAGAACTGCTTGGCCTGATGATTGCGCACGCCGTTCCAGAACGTGCCTTTCGCGCCCGCCTCGACCTGCCGGGTCCAGGACCAGACCGAGGGTTCGCTTTTCATCAACCAATGGGCCATGGGCCTGCCTCTCAGACTTCGGATTTGACGGGACGCATCAACAAGGCGCCGATGGCCTCGTCAATGCCGGACCGCCCCGAGACGATAGCGTCGACCACTGCGCAGATAGGCATTTCCACGTCGCGTCCGGCGGCGAGCTCCACAAGCGCGCGGGCGGTGAAGGCGCCTTCGGCGAGCTTGCCGCCGGAGGCTTCTTCCAGCGTCGCGCCTGCGCCCAGCGCATGGCCGAAGGCGAAATTGCGCGATTGCGGCGACGAGCAGGTCAGCACCAGATCGCCAAGGCCCGACAGGCCCATCAAGGTCTCGGGCCGCGCTTTGAAGGCGCGCCCGAAGCGCGATAATTCGGCAAAGCCGCGCGCGGTCAATGCGGCCACGGCGCTTGCGCCGAGTTTGCGGCCCGCCGCTATGCCGCAGGCGATCGCCAGCACATTTTTGGCTGCGCCGCCGATTTCGGCGCCGCGCACGTCGGTCGAGCGATAGAGGCGGAAGGTCGGCGAATCCAGCAATCTGCCGAGCCGCCCGGCGCGTTCCACGTCCGGCGCGGCAAGCGTGATCGCGGTCGGCAAGCCCGCTGCAATGTCCTGCGCAAAGCTCGGGCCGGACAGGACGGAGGCGATGGCGCCGGGAATTTCGCCTGTAACGATGTCGCTGACGAAGGCGCGGGTTTCGCGCTCGATGCCCTTGGCGCAGATTATCCAGTCGGCGTTTTCCCGCGAGAATTGCGCTGATGCGCGCGCAACTTCGCGCAAGGACTGGGCCGGGGTCGCGGCAAGCACGACCTGCGCATCGGCAAGGCCGGCAAGATCGGCGCTCGGCTCGACCGAAGGCGCAAGCGGCACGCCTGGCAGGCGGCGGGCGTTTTCGCGCGCGCGCTGCATGTCCGCAGCATGGGATTCCCGACGCGCCCAGAGAATGACGCGGGCGCCGTTGCGGGCGGCCTGATTGGCGAGCGCGGTTCCGAAGGCGCCGGCTCCGAGAACGAAGATCGGTTCGCTCATTGCAGCCCGTTCGTGTTGTCGGGGCGATCCCAGATCGCCTCGAAATTGCGGGCGAATGTCTCCGCCAGCGCGGGGCTTTCGACCATGAGCACGTCATTGTCCTGAAAACGTCCGCCGGTATAGGAAAAATTGGCGGAACCCGTGCGCAGCGTCCTGCGGTCGATCAGATAGGATTTGAGATGCATGGGATCGCGCCCTGCCGCCTTGCGGCGGATCGCGACGCCCGATGTCGCCGCCAGGGTCGTCAGGGCGTCGAGCGTTTTGCCGCTTGTGCGGCGCCGGTCCGCATCGTCGAGATAGAGGCGCACCTTCACGCCGCGCCGGGCGGCCTCGCCAAGCGCTTCGATAATTCCGCGGTCGCTCAGGACGTAAGCCGCCATGTCGATGCTGACGCGCGCGCGGGCGAACGCCTCGATATCGTAGGCGACCGTCTGTCCGGCCGGGCTGTAATAGAGACGGACGCCGGCAAAGGTGGGTTCGCGGGCGGCGACCGGCGGGTCGGCAAGGGCAAAGACAAGCGTCGCCGCCGCGAGCGACAAGGCGCGCGCCACGCCTTACGCCTTGCCGTGATGGCGCGCCGAGGCGCTCGCAACGAGCGGCCAGCGGGGACGCGCGGCCACGCTCAGATCGTCTGGCAGGCCGAGCTCCAGCCGCTCGATGCCGACCCAGGCGACCATGGCGGCGTTGTCGGTGCAAAGTTCCGGCGGCGGCGCCGCCAGATCGAGCCCGGTCTCGTCGCAGAAGCGGCGCAACGCATGACGAATGGCGCCATTGGCGGCGACCCCGCCGGCGACGACCAGAGCCGACGGCTGCGATCCCGTTTCGCGGCACAGGCGGAGCGCTGCGCGAGTGCGGTCGATGACGACATCGACGACGGCCGCCTGAAACGAGGCGCAGAGATCGGCAATGTCGGTGCGCGTCAGCGGCGCGACCTTGGCGGCCTCGTTGCGCACGGCGGTCTTGAGGCCGGACAGCGAGAAATCGGGCTCCTTGCGGCCAGCGAGCGGGCGAGGCAGGGCGAAGCGCTCGGGATCGCCGCCGATTGCGGTCTTTTCGACATTGGGGCCGCCGGGATAGGGCAGGCCGAGCAATTTGCCGACCTTGTCGAAAGCCTCGCCTATGGCGTCGTCGATGGTCGAGCCGAGACGGCGGTAATCGCCGACGCCGCGCACTTCGAGCAATTGCGTGTGGCCGCCCGACACGAGCAGGACGATGTAGGGAAAGGCCTGCGCGTCGGTCATGCGCGCGGTCAGAGCATGGGCTTCGAGATGATTGACGCCGACGAAAGGCTTGTTGGCGGCCCAGGCGAGCGCCTTGCCGGTCGTGAGTCCGACCAGCAGGCCGCCGATAAGGCCGGGGCCGGCGGAGGCGGCAATGCCGCCGAGGTCTTCGATTTCCACCTGCGCGCGGGCGAGCGCGCGGCGAATGAGATGATCGAGGTAATCGACATGGGCGCGCGCGGCGATCTCGGGCACGACGCCGCCATAGGCGGCGTGTTCGGCGATCTGGCTCATGATCTCGTTGGAGAGGATTTCGCCCGTCCCGTCCATCCGCTTGCGCACGACGGCGGCGGAGGTTTCGTCGCAGGTCGTTTCAATTCCCAGAACCAGCATGAATCTTGCGCCCAATGCCCGAATAATTGCGCCCCAAGCGCAGATAATCGCGTTGGAGGCCCAGACTTGCGCCGCCGGAGCGCAACCTATAGTCGAGCGGACAATACGGCAAACGGATCGAGGGCCATGAGCGCATCTTTTCTCAGAATGGGTACGCGCGGCAGCCCGCTGGCTCTGGCGCAGGCGCGCGAGACACGCAGCAGGCTGGCGGCCCTGCATCAGGTTTGCGAAGACAGAATAGAACTGGTCGTCATCAAGACGACCGGCGACGCCATTGTCGACCGCCCGCTGTCGCAGGCCGGCGGCAAGGGGCTTTTCACGCGGGAACTCGATGCGGCCCAGCTTGCCGGCGAAATCGACATAGCCGTTCATTCGGCCAAGGATCTGCCGACGCAATTGCCCGAAGGTCTCGATGTCGGCGGCTATCTGGCGCGGGAGGACGTGCGCGACGCCTTGATTTCGCCGCGTGCGCCGACGCTTGCCGAACTGCCCGCAGGCGCGAAGGTTGGCACCGCCTCGCTGCGCCGCGCTGCGCAATTGAAGCGGCTGCGGGCCGATTTCGAGACGCCGCTGTTGCGCGGAAATGTCGAGACGCGCTTGCGCAAGGCGCGCGAGGGCGAAATCGACGCCACGCTGCTGGCGCTGGCCGGACTCAAGCGGTTGGGGCTGGCGCAACATGCGACCGCCATTCTGGACATCGATCAGTTTCTGCCGGCCGTGGGGCAGGGCGCGATTGCGATCACCGTGCGTGCAGACGATTCTGCAATGCGCACGCGCATCGCCGGCGTGATCGACGCCGACACCGCCATTGCGCTTGCCGCAGAACGGGCCTTCCTGCACGCGCTCGACGGCTCCTGCCGCACGCCGATCGCAGGACATGCGCGGGTTTGCGGCGCGCGCATCGATTTTTCGGGCGCCGTTTTTCGCATGGACGGGTCCGAGGCCTTCGAGGTTTCGCGGGAGGGAATCGCCGCGCAAGCCGCCGAAATCGGCGCGCAGGCCGGACGCGAAATCCTCGACCGGCTGCCAAGCGGCGTACTTGCCGTCAAAGCATGAAAGTCCTGGTTCTCCGTGCGAGCCAGGATGCGCGCCGGACGGCGGCGCGGCTGGAATCCGCCGGCTATAGCGTCGTTGTCTCGCCGGTTCTGGACATCCGGCATTTTGAATTTTCAGCAGCGCCTGGCGAACAGGACGTCGTTGCCGCGACCAGCGCGCATGCGTTCGGCCTGCCGGCTTTGCTCGGTCCCCTTCGCGGCTTGCCGTTGTTCGTCGTTGGCGCGCGAACCGCAGAAGCCGCGCAAGAGGCCGGCTTTCATGCGCCCGGAATCGTCGCCGCCAATGCGCAGGAGTTGGCGCTCGCCGTAACGAAGCTGCTGCCTGCTGGCGCGCGCGCGATCTATCTGGCCGGGCGCGACCGCAAAGACGATCTGGAGAAAGCGTTTGCCGGGCGTTGCGACTTGCGTATCGTCGAAGCCTATGCCGCAGAGCCTGCGTCCGCGCTTGCGCCGGCTGCGGTCGAAGCGCTTTTGTCAGGGCAAATCGGGGCCGTGCTGCACTATTCCCAACGCAGCGCCGCGCTGTTTCTCTCGCTTGCTCGGGCAGGGGGGCTTGATTCTGTGCTCGCAAAGCCGCGCCATATCGTCATTTCGGCGGATGCGGCTGCGCCATTGGTCGCGGCGGGCCTGCCGGTTGCGGTCGCAAGGACGCCGAACGAAGAAGCAATGATCGAACAATTGCAGCGGGCGGAAGAAACCGGCTCGAAAAAGGGTGGAACGTCATGAGCAAGACTATTCTGGTGACCGGCGGCAGTCGCGGCATCGGCCGCGCGATCGCCGTTCTTGCAGGCCGGCGTGGCTGGAATGTCGCGATCACCTATCTGTCGAACGACGCGGCGGCGCAGGAGACAGTGGCGGCGGTTGCGGCCGCAGGCGGCAAGGGGCTCGCCATCAAGGCGGATGCGGCGCGGCTCGAAGACGTGGCCCGCGCATTCGCCGAAACGGAAAAAGCCTTCGGGGGAATCGAGGGTTTCGTCAATAATGCGGGCATCGGCACGCAGGTCGGGCTGCTGGCGGACAAGGCGCCGCAGGAAATCGCCCGGCTGGTCGAGGTCAATGTGCTGGGCGCGCTCTACGGCGCGCGCGAGGCTGCGCGCTGCATGGCGAAAAGCCGGGGCGGCAAGGGCGGCGCCATTGTCAACATGTCCTCGGCCGCCGCGCGTCTGGGCATGCCCGGCGAGGGCGTCGATTACGCCGCGACCAAGGGCGCGATGGATACGCTGACCTATGGCTTGTCGAAAGAGCTTGCGCCGGAAGGCGTGCGCGTCAACGCCATTCGCCCCGGCCTGATCGCCACCGAGATTCACGCCGCCATGGGCGCGCCGGGCCGTGCTGAACGGCTCGGACAGAATGTGCCGCTCGGGCGCGAAGGCAGTGCGGAGGAAGTGGCGGAGGCGGCCGTCTGGCTGTTGTCGGACGAATCGTCTTATGTCGCCGGCGCAATTCTCGATGTCACCGGCGGGCGCTGAGCGACAGGCTTGACGCCGCCGCGTTTAACGGAGCGTCGAGCCGTTGGAAATGGAGGCGACCGCCGGCTGGTCACCGGTCAGATATCTGCCGATCGCCTGCGATTCCAGCGCGGCTTGCGGTTTGACGCCGTTCCGCAGGCTGGAGCTTTTCTGCGACGATCTCTGCGTGCGGGCAGCCGGCTTGTCGAGGTCGTCGACGGGAATGGTCATCGGCGTTGCGGGCGCGGCGGCAGGATGGGGTTTGGCCTCGTTTTTGTTCATGCCGAGCCAGCGGCCGATTCTGCCGGCGGGGCTGGGCGCAGCGGCGACAGCAAGCGAGGGCTGGGCTGGTTCGGACGATTTCTCGGCAATTGATTCGGGCGCCTTATCGTCGATCTTTGCGACCGCGATTTCCGGCTGAACGGCGGGCTTGGCCGCGAGTTTGGTCTCGGCCTTCCTGCTCCTGGGCGATTCCATGGAGATTTCGACGGGCGGCTGGGCGAGCGCTTCGGGACGGCTTACCATCTCGACATTGGCGAACGACGGATGCTGGCCGCCATCGGCATATTTCAGGCGGATCGCATGCACGCCCTTGTTGACGAGCTCTGCGACCCTGGCTGCGTCGCGGCTTTGTTTCTCGGCGACGAGCGTCTTGATCTCGGAATCGACCGTCAGCGGCGGGCAGGCGGCGTTGGGGTCAATCCGCCCGCCGTTCGGGGCGTTTGCGTCGAACACATAGCGCCGGCCGCAGACCGCGACCTTGGGCTCCTGTTTGGTGACGTCGAAATGATCCGAGCCTTCCTTGAGCTGGCGCCAGAAGGGCATGTTGGGATCCAGGCGATGCTTGGCGAGATTTTCCGCCGTCATGCGGAACGGATAGGACTGGAGCTGAATTTCGCGTTGTCCGCCGCCAAAGCCTTCGCGCGCGATCGCGTAGATTTCGGCGATCTGCTTGTCGGTCATGGAGAAACAGCCGGCGGACGAGCAATCGCCGTGCACCATGATGAGGCCGCCGGTGCGGCCGAGCGCCTTGTCGTAGGCGTTGGGATAGCCGACGTTGAAAGACAGGTAATAATTGGAATTCGGGTTCATCTGGCCCGGCGTGATCGCATAGAAGCCTTCAGGCACCTGGCGGTCGCCCTCGCGCGTCTTGGGGCCGAGCTGGCCCGACCAGCGGCACATCGGATAGGTCTTCAGAAGCGCATACTTGCCGTCGGATTTGCGACGCTTCCAGATTTCAAACTCGGCTTCTTTTTTGTAGGTGCGGATGAGAACGGGCTCATGCGCATCCGTGCCCTTGGCGGACATCAGAGCGAGGGTTTCCGAGGGAATGGGCTTCCAGGCGCGCGCGTTGGACATGTTGCCGCCGCCGTTGCAGGCCGCAAGGCTCACGCCCAGAACCGCCAGCGCGCCAAAGGCGGCAAGTCGGGAAATTGAGGAATTCGGCCGGACTCTCATACGCCTGTCGCGTCCCTTGTTCGTCGTCGTCGGCAAAAGCCGCAGCAGGCTCCCGGTTACACGCTCGGCCTGCCCGAGAAGGTTTAGGTCCGTTATCCCTAAGCGCCTGTTACCAGACGGGGGGGCAATCGTTTGTCGCGGTTAACGCCGCGTTAATGGGCTCATTGCCTTACAGGGCTTTGCGCCCCATAGCCAGAAACTTCTTGGCGCGCGCGGTGCGCAATTCGTCGCGGGAAAGGCCGGCTAGCGCGGCGAAAGCCGCCGCCGCCGCCTCGCCCACCGCCGCGATCGCGGCGTCGGGGTCGCGATGGGCGCCGCCGACAGGTTCGGCCACGATCGTGTCGATGATGCCGAATTTCAGCAGATCCTGGGCGGTGATCTTCATATTAGTGGCCGCGTCCTGCGCGCGACCGGAATCGCGCCACAGGATCGAAGCCGAAGCCTCGGGAGAAGCCACTGTATAGATTGAATTTTCGAGCATGACAACGCGGTTGCAGCTTGCAATGGCGACGGCGCCGCCCGAGCCGCCTTCGCCCACGATGATCGCGACATTGGGCACGCCCGAGGCAAGCGCTGCGTCGGTCGAGCGGGCGATGGCTTCCGCCTGGCCGCGCTCCTCGGCGTCGACGCCGGGAAAGGCGCCGGCGGTGTCGACCAGGCACAGGACCGGCAGGTCGAAACGGTCGGCCAGCTCCATCAGGCGCACGGCCTTGCGGTAGCCCTCGGGGCGGGCCATGCCGAAATTATGTTCAAGCCGGGTTTTCGTGTCCGTTCCCTTCTCCTGGCCGATCACGCAGACGGGCTCCCCCCGGAAACGGCCAAAGCCGCCGACGATCGCGGCGTCTTCCGCAAATTTGCGGTCGCCGGCCAGCGGCGTGAATTCGGCGATGAGCCCCTTCACATAATCGAGAAAGCGCGGGCGTTGCGGATGGCGCGCGACCAGGGTTTTCTGCCAGGGCGTGAGTTCGCGATAGAGATCGCCCAAAGCCTTGGCGGCCTTGGTCTCGAGCCTGGTCAGCTCCTCGCCGATGGAGACGGCGCCGCCGTTTGCGGCGAGATCCCGCAATTCCTGGACCTTGGCCTCCAGTTCGGCGACCGGCTTTTCAAAATCGAGATAGGAAACCATGCGGGATCGGGTTGCGGCGCGTACGCCTGAAATCGGGCGCCCGAGGCCTCCTTGCCGGGTGCGGCGCGAAACTGGCCAGAAGGCGCGGATAAGTCAAGTTCTGTGCATGGGGTTCTGCGCCTGGGGAAGTCAAGCCGGACGGTCCGATCGGGGCAGGCCCCTGCTTCAGGGCATGCGACAGACGCCGACTGGACTTGCATCGGATTTGCGCCGGTCGCCTGAGCGTTTTTCCACGCATGGTTATCGCGCCTGGGTTGCAAGACCGGTCAGCCAGCGCGCCCCGCACCGATCTCAAGGCGCTGGCGCATATCTGCGAACAATATCGGCTGAGCAAAGGAATCCATAGCGCGTCGGCGCATGAGGCTGGAGCTCAAGGACGCTGGAACTCAAGGAGGAAGGGCTCGATGTCGGCGAGCGCCGTGTTGGAGGACTGATGCGGATCAATGGCATCCGGCCTGTCGCACACGCATAACGACATAAAACAAGGGCCAGCGTTTTGCCGGCCCTCGTCGATATTCTGCAATTCGGAATATTCAATCCGCGCTGATGACAGGCCCGAACGGCGCCCAGCTGCTCCCGTCGAAGCGCACCATCTGCAATTGATGGTAGCCGGAAAAATTGTCCGGCGTAATGGTGAGCGTGATGCCGGGCAGAAGCAACGGCACGGCGACCTTGGTCTGGTTTGTGACAACCTTCATCAGATTTTCGCGCGTGAGATTGTCGCCGCACTCCTTCAGCACTTTCACCGTCAACCATGCAGACATGTAGCCGGTGCTTATCGAGCTGTCGTTGGTATCTTCGCCCGGCATCCATTCTTTCATGAAGGCGAGAAATTCCTTCATGTCCGGCGCGTCGTTCCACCGCGGATCGGACGCGACCTTGGTGGAGATGGCGGTGATGATGCCCTTGGAATTCTCGACGCCGACCGGCTCCATCACGGATTTGATCGAACTCGATACGCTGACGATGTAATAGAGCGGCTTCCAAGCCATCTCCGCCGCCTTCTTGATCGCCTGCGCACCGAACTTCGGCGTGGACATGGCGAAGAATACATCCGCGCCCGAGCCTTTCAGCGCGACCATCTGGGAGTCGAGCGTGGGATCGGTCACTTCATAGGTCTTCTCGATCACGATCTGCGCGGCCTTGGGGCCGAGACCTTCCTTGAAGCCCTTGACGTAATCCTTGCCCGAGTCGTCGTTCTGATAGAGGATCGCGATCTTGCCGTCGGGCTTGGCTTGCGCGATATATTTGCCGGCGACGCGGCCTTCCATCTGATAGTTGGGATAGAGAGGGACCGTCCACGGAAAACTCTTCGGATCGTTCCACTTCGCCGCGCCCGTCGACACGAACAGTTGCGGCACTTTTTTCTGGTTCATGTATTTGTGGATCGCTGAATTGGTCGGCGTGCCCAACGCTCCGAAATCGGCGAAAATCTCGTCCTGCTCGACCAGCTTGCGTGTCTGTTCCACCGTCTTGGGCGGCGAGTAGGCGTCGTCATAGCTGATGAAGTTGATCTTGCGCCCGTTCACGCCGCCTTTTGCGTTGATCATCTTGTAATAGGCGGTCTCCGCGCGCCCCTGCGACGAATAGGCTGACGCCGGGCCTGAGTAAGGCATGGTGTTGCCTATCTTGATTTCCGTCGCGGTGATGCCCGGAGCGTTCTGCGCGGCAGCCAACGCAGCGGTCGCGGTCGCTAGACCCGCAGCGAGCGCGAGCGTAAATTTCAACATTGATTTCCCTCCTTGTGCGTCGCCTGCCGGCGATGTCCCGCCATCGTGGGAACGATCCATGCAAGGTCAAGCGCAAAGCGCAAATGACAGGCCTCGGTCGAAACCGTTCAGTGCGCGAGCAGACATTCGATCATCCGCAGGTCGTGGAGCAAATCGAAAGGGATTCCGGCGTACAGCCGCGCATTGCGATCCTGCGGAATGTCGCCGCCGGGATCGCGTGCCTGCGTCGTACACAGATCAGCGTCACGTCTTTCGAGTAGCGCGATGCAGGCGTGCCGACGGTTGCAATCGGGCATCTATCGCCTGTCCGGGGGCCGAGCAGGCGGAATGCTGAACGGCCCTCCCATCGATCAATGGCGCATCATTCATTTTTCCAGTCTCATTTTTTCGGGCGCTCGACACCGGGGTCGCCCAGGGGGTGCAGGTCGCGCACCATGGCGCGGGTGCGTTCGTCGAGAACATGCGTGTAGACCTGCGTGGTGGAAATGTCGGCGTGGCCGAGCAATTCCTGAACGATGCGCAGGTCCGCGCCGTTTTGCAGGAGGTGGCTGGCGAAGGCGTGGCGCAGCACATGCGGGCTGATCCGGGCCGCGCTCAACCCCACGCCCGCCGCCAGGGTCTTGAGGTCGCGCGCAAAAGCCTGCCGCGTCAGATGGCCGCTCTCGGCGTCCGAAGGAAAGAGCCATCTGGATTGCGCAAGCGCGGGGGCAGCCGTCCTGAGGGCGGTAAGATAGCTTGTCATCGCTTCGCGCGCGACGGGGGTGAGCGGCGCCAGCCGGTCGCGCCCGCCTTTTCCGCGCACAGCGATGAAGGCGTCCTTGGCGCGCGCCGCCGATTTCGGCAACGCCACCAGTTCCGAGACGCGCAGGCCCGTGGCGTAGAGAAGCTCGACCAGCGCATAGAGCCGGGCGGCGCGCATCTGCCCGATGGGCGGCTGGCCGGGCAGGTTTGCGGCCGCGCGCGCCGATTCGATGAGAGAATCGACCTGATCGACGGTGAGGATTTTGGGAGCGGCCGGGGCGCGGCGCGGTCCCTCGAGAATGGCGGCGGGGTCGTCCGTGCGCAGGTTCTCGGCGACCAGAAACCTGTGGAACTGACGAATCGACGACAGTTTTCGCGCAGATGACGCGGGTTCGAGGCCGCGCGTCTGGAGGTCGCTCAGATAGGCGCGGATGATCGCGGTGTCGGCTTTCGCCGTATCCGCTCCATGGCGTCCGAGAAATGCGACGTAATCGGCGAGATCGCGGCGGTAGGCCTCAATCGTGTTGCGCGCGGCGCCGCGTTCGGCGGCGATCATGTCGAGAAACAAGGCGACGGGCCCGCCTGTGTTTTGGCCCGTCATTTGCCCACAAGCGCGTTGGGCGGCAGCGACCGCGACATTTCGCGCTGCTGCGGCTCCACGAAGGTCACGAGCGCCCACATGCCGGCATAGGCAAGACCGGCCAGCACGCCCACGACAATCAGAAACCGGAACAGACTGGGCATGCCGCCTCCATGTAGCGCTGCGCCGAACATAGGCTGTCCACCTTCGCACAGGCAACCGCCGGCAAGAATGCGGACAGGAATGCGCAAGAGCGCTTCCGGCGGGCCAAGGGCGCTTCCGGCGAGCCAAGGGCGCTTCCGGCGGGAAGAGCGCTTCGGCCATTTCGATTCGCGCCGGACCGTGTGATACAGAGCGGCGATGCACCAGACGACCACAGGCGCAACGATACCCGCATCGCACGCTCCACAGGCGCGCGAGCGCGCGCTTGTCGCCGCTTTGGGCGCGCGCAGCGTCGTGCTGGTCGGCATGATGGGCTGCGGCAAGACATCGGCCGGGCGGCGCCTGGCCGAGCGGCTCGGTCTGCCTTTCGTCGATGCGGATCACGAGATCGAGGCGGCTCACCAGATGACGATCTCGGAAATATTCGCCACCTATGGCGAAGCCTATTTCCGCGACGGCGAGCGCCGGGTGATGGCCCGCCTGCTGGCCGGCGGCCCCAATGTGATCGCCACGGGCGGCGGCGCCTTCATGAACGAGCAGACGCGCGCGCGCATTGCGGAGGCCGGCATATCGGTCTGGCTCAAGGCCGAATTCGATCTTCTGATGAAGCGCGTGCGCCGGCGCCCGACGCGGCCACTGCTGCAAAACCCCGATCCCGAGGGCGTTTTGCGCCGGTTGATGGATGAGCGCTATCCGGTCTATGCAACGGCCGGCGTGGCGGTGGAGGCGCGGGACGCCCATTATGACGTTGTCGTCGAGGATGTGATGAACGCGCTGGAAAATCATCTGTCCGGGGCCGCCGCGCCGGTCGCCCGGCGCATCGTGCGCGTGGAGTTGGGCGCGCGCGGCTACGACATCGCCATTGGCGACGGCGTGATCGCGGAAGCGGGCGCCCGGATTGCAGCGCTTGGGCCGAAGGCGGCCTGCGCGATCGTCACGGACGAGAATGTCGCCGCCATTCATCTGGCGCCCCTCCAGGCCAGCCTCGATGCGGCCGGCGTTCGCCATTCCGTCATCATCGCGCCGCCGGGCGAGAGCACGAAGCGCTATGAATGGTTCGAGCGGATCTGCGAAGGCGTCATCGGCGCCAAAATCGAGCGCGGCGATTTCGTGGTTGCGCTGGGCGGCGGCGTGATCGGCGATCTTGCGGGTTTTGCGGCGGCTTCCGTGCGGCGCGGGGTGCGCTTCGTGCAGATTCCGACCAGCCTGCTGTCGCAAGTCGATTCTTCGGTTGGCGGCAAGACCGGCATCAATTCCGCCCATGGCAAGAACCTGATCGGCGCCTTCCACCAGCCCTCGCTGGTGCTGGCGGATACGGCGGCGCTGGCGACCTTGCCGGAGCGCGAGTTTCGGGCGGGTTATGCGGAAGTCGCCAAATACGGGCTGATCGACGCCCCCGACTTTTTCGCCTGGCTGGAGGGGAACTGGCGGGACGTCTTTGCCGGCGGCCCCGCGCGCATCGAGGCGATTGCGCGCTCCTGCGCCTCCAAGGCGGCCGTGGTCGCCCGCGACGAGACCGAACAGGGCGACCGGGCTTTGCTCAACCTTGGCCATACCTTCGGCCATGCGCTGGAGCGGCTGGTCGGTTACGATGGCATGCGTCTGGTGCATGGCGAGGGCGTCGCGATCGGGATCGCCTGCGCCTACCGCTTTTCGGCGGCGCGCGGGCTCTGTCCGGGGCAGGATGCGGAGCGGGCGGTGGCGCATTTGCGCACTGTGGGTCTGCCCACGCGGATCGGCGAAATTGCGGGCTGGAGCGCCGGGGCGGACGCCATTCTGGAGGCTATGTATCAGGACAAAAAGGTGCAACAGGGCGCGCTCACCTTCATTCTCGCGCACGGCATTGGCCAATCCTTCATCGCCAGGGGGGTCGAACCCGCAGCGGTGCACGCCTTCCTGGAAACGGAACTGGCCGCTTCCTGAATGCGGCGGGGCGCGGCCATAGCGCCGGCGCCGCCAAATTTCTATGCTTGGCGATTATTTCTTCAAGCCTCTTGCCGGCGCCAAATGCGCCGGCGCAATTCTGGATGAACGAAAATGGAAGGCGCGATTGGCGGGTCGTTGTCGATAAGTCCCTGGACTGCGGCGGCGATCGTTGGGGCCTGTATTCTGTTGTCCGCCTTTTTTTCCGGTTCCGAGACCGCGCTTACCGCAGCCTCCCGGCCACGTATGCTCGCATTGGAAAAGAACGGGGATTTGCGCGCTACGACCGTCAATCGCCTGCTGCGCACGCGCAATCGGCTCATCGGCGCCATGCTGCTCGGCAATACGCTGGTCAATATCGCCTCATCGGCGGTCGCCACGAGCCTGCTGGTCGCCATATTCGGCGACAAGGGCGCGATCTACGCCACTTTCCTGATGACGGCGCTGCTGCTGATTTTCGCGGAGGTGCTGCCCAAAACCATTGCGATCAATTTTCCCGAGAAAATGTCGCTTGCAGCGGCGCGCCCGGTCTCTTTGGCGGTCGCCATATTCGGGCCGGTGCTGGTCGGGGTCGAGGCGATCGTGCGCGGCGTCCTGCGCCTGAGCGGCGTGAAACTCGGCGCCAATCAATCCGTCATGGGCTGGCAGGACGAATTGAAAAGCACCGTCGATTATCTCCATCAGGAAGGCGGCGTCGCGCGGGCCGATCGCGATATGTTCGGCGGCCTGCTCGATCTCAAGGAATTGACGGTTTCCGATGTCATGGTGCATCGCACCAAAATGGCGACCGTGAACGCCGGCCTGTCCCCGCGCGAGCTTGTGCGCGAGGTTCTGGCCTCGCCCAACACGCGCCTGCCCCTTTGGCGCGACGAGCCGGAAAACATCATCGGCGTGCTGCACGCCAAGGATTTGCTGCGCGAACTGGAGGCGGCGGGCGATCCCGACAAGATCAATATCGACGATATCGCGCTCGAGGCCTGGTTTGTGCCGGAGACGACCGAACTCGGCGACCAATTGCAGGCTTTTCGCCGCCGCAAGACGCATTTCGCGCTTGTCGTCGACGAATATGGCGTCGTCATGGGGCTGGTGACGCTCGAGGATATTCTCGAGGAGATCGTCGGTGACATCAGCGACGAGCACGACATTGTCGCGCAAGGGGTGCGCCAGACCGCCGACGGCGGGGTGATCGTGGATGGCGCCGTGCCCGTGCGCGATCTCAACCGGATCATGGACTGGCGCCTGCCCGACGAGGAGGCGACCACGATTGCGGGCGTGGTCATCCACGAGGCGCGGATGATTCCCGAACCTGGCCAGACCTTTACCTTCCACGGCTTCCGGTTCGAGGTGTTGCGTAAGACGCGCAACCGCATCACATCGCTCAGGGTGACGCCGGCAAACCGGATTTGAGCGGGCCGGACGCGGCTGTTTCAGGCGTGCCGGGTTTTCAGACCGCCCGCCTCGTTCAGTTCGCCCAGAATTTCGTCGAGCGCGCGCGCCTTCTTGTCGCTGATCGCGGCCAGGAAATGCGTTGCGAGCGCCTGTTCGTAGGTTTCAGCCATGTTCTCGCGCATCCGGCGCCCTTGCGCGGTCGCCGTCGCGCGCCAGCCGCGCCGGTCCTGCGCGCATTCGCTTCGCTCGACTGCGCCGGCGGCGGCCATTTTGTCGAGCAGGCGCGAGACGGCGGACTGCTCCAGATCGAGCGCGCGCTGCAATTCAAAGGGGCGCAAGCCTTCCCCGTCACGCCGCTCGCATTCTTCGAGCGCACGCAGCCATAGCAGCGGCGGCAGGCCCGCCGACTTAAGGGCCTGCTCGATCCGCGCCGATATTTTTGAATGCGAGATGTCGAGACGACGCCATGCGCGCAGCGTTTTCTTCGAGATATCAGCCATGTTCGGGTGCCGCGACATTAGAGCATGTCACATTTTCCCAGAATCGCGTGACGTGCTCTAGCATGTTGTTTTCACCGCATATCCTTGTCGCAAAAGTCTGCAACTTTTGCGGGATATGCTCTAGTTAGATGCAATTGGATTATTGTAAATGCGATTGCATCTAATTGTCTATTCGGCTTAATGCGCTGAATTCACAGGAAACAAGGATCCTGAGCGTTCAATCCCCGGGCTCTGGCGGCGTTTTTGCCGCATCCGATTGCGCGGGCGCCATGAATTGCGCGCGGGCGAGTTCGGCGAAGCGGCCGTTGCGCTCCACCAATTCCTCGAAACTTCCGGATTCGACGATCCTGCCGCCGTCAAACACCAGAATGCGATCGGCGTTGCGGATGGTGGCGAGGCGATGGGCGATCACGAATGTGGTGCGCCCCTTGGTGGCGGCGTCGAGGGCGGCCTGAATCTGGCGCTCGGTGGTGGCGTCGAGCGCGCTGGTCGCCTCGTCGAAGACCATGATCGGCGGATCCTTGAGGAGCGCGCGGGCAATCGACAGGCGCTGGCGCTCGCCGCCGGAGAGCGAACGACCGCGCTCGCCGACGCGGGTTGCAAGGCCATCTGTCTGGCGGGCGATGAAATCCCTGGCCTGCGCGCGCTCGAGCGCGGCGTCTATCTCCTGGGATGTCGCCTCCGGCTTGCCGATGCGCAGGTTTTCCTCAATAGAGCGGGCAAACAGCATAGGCTCCTGAAAAACCACGCCGATATTGCGCCGTAACGCCATGAGCTTCAGATCGCGAATGTCCATGCCGTCGACCAGAACGCGCCCCTCGGCGGGGTCGAAAACACGGTGGAGCAGGCCAAGCGTGGTCGATTTGCCCGAGCCTGTCGCGCCGACCAGCGCAACCGTTTCACCGGGCTGAACGTTGAAGGTGACATTGGTGACGGCGTTGCGGGCGCCGTCATAGGAAAAGGTGACGTGCTCGAAGGCGACGCGGCCGCTCAGGCGGCCGGGGTCGGCGGCGTCGGGGCGGTCGGCGACGCCGGGACTTGTGTCGAGCACGTCGAAGAAGAAATTTATGCGCGGGGCGTCCAGAAACAGGACGTTGACGAAACCGACCATCTGTTCGAGCCGGCCGATCAGCATGGTCGCAAAATTGATGAAGGTGACAATTTCGCCGACGCTCGCCTGACCCTGCAAATGCAGCCAGGCGCCAAACAGAAAGATCGTCAGAATGGAAATGGTGGCGGAAGCGCGGGTGGCGACCGCCGCAATCGCCCACCAGGACAGAACCGGCATCTGTGCGGCCAGAAGCGCGTCGATGATGCGGCGCATGGCCGCCGATTCATTTTCTATGCGGGTAAAACTTTGAATTACAGGGATATTCCCGAGCGCATCGGAGGCGTGTTCAGCCAAATCGGTAGCGAAACGTTCGACATTGCCCTGCAAGGATTCGGTGCGGCGCAGGACTAGAGAGGTCAAAAGGCCGAAGGCGACGACCAGAACCATCAGAATGGCCGCCAGCCGCCAGTTGATGAACAGGGTCAGCGGCAGCAGCACGAACAGGGCGGTGGCGGAGGCGCAATTCTCCCGGAAGAACGACAGCCACAGATTGAACATGGCCTGCGCGCCGTCGAGCATGATCTTGAGCAGGCGGCCGGAATGGACCGCCGAGTGAAAGCTGAGCGGCAGGTGCAGGACGTGGTCGAAATAGGCGGCCATCATGCCGAGGCGACGGCGATGGGAGAGCCGGTCGGCGTTGAGCGCCACCAGAACCGAGCCGGCGATCGAAAACAGCCCGAAACCGACCCAGGCCGCCAGCATGGGCGCGAGATCGATCATTTGCAGCGCGATTTTCTGCGCCTGGGCCGTGGTCAGCTTGTCGATGATGCGGCCAAACAGCAGGGGTTCGGCAAATTGCGCGGCGGCGACTGCAAGATTTGCCAGCGCCAGCACGATCGCAAGCCCGGCCTCGGGCTTAAGCTGGGCGAGAACCCGCCGGTAGATTGTGACGAATCGCATGAGCCCCGTGCCGTAGCATCCGGCCGAGACCTAGATCATTTCGCGTTTTCCTGGAACCGAAATGATCCAGAATCCCCGGTTTTCACGCGCTTTAGGCAGTCTTCCCAATTTTCAGAGCGGGATGCGTCTTGCCGGCGCTAATGCGCGCTTCGCATATGCCGCCTGGCGCGTGCGGCGGCGAATTGCATGTAGTCTTCCTGCGCGCGCTGGGGCGGGGGCGCGTCGACGCGGCGCACGACGCGCTCAATCGCCCGCAGGGCGGGAGCGTTGCTGGTCATGCTGGCGGTCGGCGCATAGGCCGAAACGGCGCGCGCTCTGGACGTCGATTGCACGGCGGCGAGGGTGGCGACGCGCCCCGTCGCCAATTTGCGGGATGCATGCTTGTGCAGCCGGGCTTTGCGGGTCTTGGCCTTGGCGACGTGCTTGTGCTTCTTGTCGAGCGCTGCGACACGGATACCGCGCAAGGTGCGGTCGAGCGCCTCCACCGTGGCGCGCTGGGCGATATGCCGGCGCGCGGAAATCGGGGCGAAATCGCTCTCCCGATAGGGGAAATGCGCAGCCCCCAGAAATACGCGCAGGCCGGACGCCGTGGCGACGATATCGTTGCGGCGGAGCGTCCTGTCCCTGAAATGCTCGTCGTGCGGACGCGCAGCCGCAGCCGCGGCCTTGAGCGCCAACATCTGTCCCGTCACTTTCCCAGAGGCGTTCGCCTGATGGTTTTCGGGCGCTTTCGTCTCGATCGAGGCATGTTGCAGATGCTGTTTTGTCTGGGCTTTTGCGATCGCGACGGCGGCATGACGACCCCGATGCCGCGCCGCAACCCGGCGAGACTTGCGGTGGGATGCATGGTGGGCGGCGCGCGTGGCGCGCTGTTTTGCGCGGGCATGCGCGCGTTGACGGGCCGCCGGCGCATAGGCGCGATAGTTCGGCGTGTCGAAGCGTATCGCGGGCGCTGCGCCGCGCGCGCGACCGCCGGAATTGCCGAGCAGGAAGGTCATCATGCCGCCGTCGTCGGCGGCGCGGGCCTCGAATTTTTCGCCAGCGGCAAAGGTGAGCCCGCCCAAACAGGCCAGAGCGAACAGAGCGGCCTTTACAAGTCGCCGCCCGCCACGCGGCGCGCTGCCGTTCCGCGAAAGGGATTGACGTGAAAAATCCGAACGCGAAGCGAAGCCAAACATGACGCAACTCCCGAAATCAATACCACGCGCAAAACGCGATAAATCCAGCGACTGGCGCAATACGCCCACGCGGCTCGATTGACCTCAGTCAAGCCTTGTCAAATTTTTCATGTGCGCGCACAGGCCCCGCCAACGCTGCCGCGCGAGGGGAACTCTATCCTGCGTGTTAAGAAAATATCAACAAGAATCTGAGTCTTCGGTTATAAATTACGTATTTCCTGTATTTTGCCGCCAGGCTTTAGTTTGCCGGACATCGGGTTGCGCGTTGTGCGAATGCAACCTGCGCGGAATTCATTGGAATCGCATTTCAGTTGCCGACATCATCGCTAAGGCTGCCGTTATGCGGCATGCTGGTATGTTGTAAAAGCACGGCGTCTGTTCCTCGCATGCATCGCGCAGACGCCATGCCGGACGAAATGTTGCGGACATCGCCATGCCTTGCGAAACTTCGCCGCCGCGCCGCCCTGTCGATTGGAGGCGCTTCGGATGAAGGGGATCGAGGCGCTCATGTAGGCGCGCTCTTGGGGCGCTCCATGTAGGCGCGCTCTTGGAGGCGCGCTCTTGGGGGCGCTCTTGGAGGCGCGCTCTTGGGGGCGCGCTCTTGGGGGAGTTCTTGGATCTGTGCATCGGAGCTGTACATCATGGAGCAGTACAACATCGCCGTTATTGTCGGCAGTTTGCGCAAGGACTCGTTCAATCGCCAGCTCGCGCACGCATTGGCCAGGCGGGCGCCCAAGAATTTTGAATTACAGCTCGTCGAGATCGGCGATCTGCCGCTTTACGATCAGGACGACGACGCCCGCCAGTCGCATGCGGTGCGCCATCTGAAAGAGCAGATTTCGGCGGCCGACGGCGTTATTTTCGTCACACCCGAATATAACCGCTCCTTTCCGGGTGTGCTCAAGAACGCGATCGACCATGCCTCGCGCCCTTATGGCCAGAGCGCCTGGGTGGGCAAGCCGGCGGGCGTCATCGGCGTTTCGATCGGCGCGATCGGGTCCGCCATCGCTCAGCAGCATTTGAGGGTGGTGCTCGCCTATCTCGACATGCCGACGCTCGGCCAGCCCGAGGCCTTCATTCAGATGAAGGAGGGGCTGTTCGACGCCGACGGCGATATCGGCCCGCAGAGCCGCGCCTTCATCCAGGGCTGGGTCGACAGATATGTTGCTTTCGTCAAGGCGCATACCCGCGCGCACCCGCCGGTGGCGGGGCCGCCGATCTAGCCGCAAGCGCTTTGATCACGTCAAATCACTCGCTTCAAGCCTTTGATAATATAAAATTATCTGACTTTCGCCGGTTCCGGTGGAAGCCAGATCGCTTCAGAGAGGGGCAGCGAGCGCCGAATGGCGATAGCGGGGATTGCCGCCGCTATCGCCTATGCGCAATCGTCTGCGTATGCCGACTTTATCCTGTCGGGCCGCCTTCTTCTTACGCTGCCTTCTTTTTGGGCTGAAGCAGCTTTCGGTTCATCAGCACTTCGGCGATCTGTACGGCGTTGAGCGCTGCGCCCTTGCGCAGATTGTCGCTGACGCACCAGAAGGCGAGACCGTTTTCGACCGTGGCGTCCTCGCGGATGCGCGAAATATAGGTTGCGTCCTCGCCGGTCGCCTCGTGCGGGGTCATGTAGCCGCCGGGCTCGCGCTTGTCGATGACCAGCACGCCGGGCGCCGCGCGCAGGATGTCGCGGGCCTCATCCGGGCTGATCGGCCTTGCGAATTCGACGTTGACGGCTTCCGAATGCGAGACGAAAACGGGAACGCGCACGCAGGTGGCGGTCAGCTTGATCTTGGGATCGAGAATCTTCTTCGTCTCCGCCATCATCTTCCACTCTTCCTTGGTGAAGCCGTCCTCCATGAAGACGTCGATCTGCGGAATGAGGTTGAAAGCGATGCGCTTGGGAAACTTCCTGGCCTCGACCTCGCCGAGCGAATAGAGCGCCTTGGTCTGGCGGTCGAGTTCGTCCATCCCTTCCTTGCCCGCGCCCGAGACCGATTGATAGGTCGAGACGACGACGCGCGTGATGGCGGCGGCGTCGTGCAGGGGCTTCAGCGCGACGACAAGTTGCGCCGTCGAGCAATTGGGATTGGCGATGATATTCTTCTTCTTGAAGCCCGCCGCCGCGTCGGCGTTCACTTCCGGCACGATCAGGGGCACATCGGCATCGTAGCGCCAGGCGCTCGAATTATCGATGACGACGCAGCCCTGCGCGCCGATCCGGGGGCTCCAGTCCTTCGATACGTTCCCGCCCGCCGACATCAGGCAGATGTCGGTGTCGGAAAAATCGTAGGTGTCGAGATGCTTGCACTTGAGCGTCTTGTCGCCGAACGAGACTTCCGTGCCGATGGAGCGCGAGGACGCCAGAGGCACGACCTCGGACACTGGAAACTGACGTTCGGCGAGAATGTCGAGCATTTCGCGGCCCACATTGCCTGTGGCGCCGACAATCGCGACCTTGTAGCCGCCGGCCTGATAGCCCATGACAAAATTCCTGTTCTGGTTGCTCCCCCGGATTTCCCGCATTTTCTGCGCGACCCTCCCTCGCGGTCCGAGAGAGTGGCCGGGAGCGAGGACGATCAGCCTATGACGGCCGTTTAGCAGCGGTTTTCGTCGTCATCTTCGTCGTCGCCGTCTTCCGCCGGGAAAAAGCGGACATGAATCTGGAAAAGGCGGGCATGGCTTGTCGATCCTCGGCGGGAGGCGTCGATAGCGTTTTCCCTATACCCGATGCGGTTTTTGGGCAAGCTGGCCGTTAGTAGACGACCACCGAGCGGATCGACTTGCCCTCGTG
>JBKDZW010000202.1:0-2799 GCA_047971685.1 Rhodoblastus sp. | reverse complement strand
GCCCGGATTGACGCAGAGGATTTTTGTGCCGCGTTCGGGATGCGTCAGCACCAGAGGATGCACGGACTCCTGTGTCGCGGCTGCGGAATGGCCGAGCCGGCCGCCGGACTCCTTCACATACTCGATGTTGGCTCCGAAGACGTGACGGCTCGAATGGACGGCGTTAAGGCCGGAAAGCGTCTGCTTGAGCCCGTCGGAAAGCGCTTCGTAGGCGCGGTTCATGCAGGCGAAAATCGTGTCGCCGCCGGAGGGCGGCGTCTCGCGCGCCAGCAATATCGAGCCCAGCGCCGGCTCCCGGTCATAGCTGTGATCGGTGTGCCAGCCGCCGCCGATATTGGTTGTCTGATCGGGCTCCTTGCGCACTTCGGCGATCTGCGGATAACTGTCCGCCGCCCTGAAGAAGCGGTTGACGTCGATCTTGCCGAAGCGTTCGGCGAAGGCGATGTGCTGCTCCGGCGTAATCGACTGATTGCGAAAGAACAGAACGCCATGTTCGTTGAGCGCGCCGCGCAGCGCGGCTATATCTGCGTCATCGATAGACGCGGACAGGTCGATGCCCCCGATGTTGGCGCCGAGCGCGGTGGAGGCAGGGGTGATGTCGAGACGATGATTGCGCAATTTGTTTCCTCATCTTATGATTTTTTCAGAAGGATAATTCTGATTTTGGATTTGGTCAAGCGCCGAGGGGCGCAAACAGGCATGGGGACGGGCATGGGTGTGCGGCGGCGTCATGACTTGCTCGACGAGAGCGTGCTCGACGAATTCGAGGCCGAGGGCATGCGGGCCGCGCAGCAGGCGCGCAGTCGCGCGCTGGTCCTCCGGCTGTTCAACGACGGCCTGAGGCTGCTGGAGGAGACGGATTTCGATGGGCTGTCGATCGAGGCTCTGTGTGAGCGCTCCGGCTCGACGGTCGGCGCCTTCTACTCGCGCTTCGAGAGCAAGGAAGCCTATATCGTGGCGCTGCAACGGCTGGTGGTGGCGCAAACGCGCCAGGCGATCATGGCCGATTACGCCCGCAATGCCGCGCCTTGCGCCAGCGTTGCCCATCTTGCCGCCCGGATCGTCAAGGGCGTGCTCGTCTGGTACGCCCGTTACGAGGGAATAGTCCGCGCCTCGCTGCGTCGCTCCAATGGCGAGCGCGAAATGTGGACGCCGATACGCGAGCTTGGCGAATTGCAGGCCACTATGGGGCTTCCGCAAATGTTCGCCCTGCTGCCGCCCGGCGCGCGCGAGGGGGCGCAGGACCGCGTCCGCTTCGCCTTTCAGATCCTGTTCGGCGTTGTCAACAATATGGTGCTCATCAATCCCGGCCCGTTCGGCATCAAGGATCCGGAGACGCGGCCAATGCTGACATCGGCCTTGATAAGCTTCATCGAGGGGCCGGGCGACGAAATTTCTGCGCGCGGGAAACGCTGACGGCGCGCGCTCTATTGCGGCAGGCCGACCACGGGGTTTCCGAGATTGGTCCATTCGTTCATCGAGCCCGCATACATTTTCGCATTCTTCCGACCGAGAATTTCGCTGGCCACGAACCACGCGCCGGATGCGTAATGGCCGGTGTTGCAATAGGCGATCGTCGGCTTTGCCGTGTCTATGCCCTGCTGCCTGTAGATCGCCGCATATTGCTTCGCGTTGAGGAAATGTCGCGCTGCCCCTGAAGACGCTATCGCTTCGGCGGGAAAGGATTTCGCGCCTTCCAGATGGCCGGCGGCGGCGACTGCGGGGCTTTTTGCAATCCCGAGAAATTGCGCGACCGGGCGCGCATCGACGAGTTGCGCCGAATTGGTCTTGAGCGCCTCCTTCACGTCTTCCGTCGTCGCCAGAATTTCGCGCCGTTCGGCGGTCGCTTTCCAATCGCCGGTTTTGGCGGCGATGGCCTCGGTAGAAACCGGATAGCCCGCAGCGATCCAGCCGCTCAGCCCGCCGTCCAGGACGGCGATATTGTCGTCGCCGAAATATTTGAGCTGGAAGTAGAGCCGCGTCGCCATATCCATCGAGGACACGCTGTCGTTGACCGCAACGATCACCAGGGTCTTGCCCTTGTCGACGCCGGCGGCGCCCATCGTGCGCTCGAAAGCCTCGCGCGTCGGCATCATGGATTTGAGCTTCACGCCGTTCACGACCTGCGTGTCGCGCATCTTGGAGAAATCGACGAAGCGCGCGCCGGCGATATGTCCGCCGGCTTCGACCAGAAGTTTGCGGCCGGTCTTCGGCTCGACGGCGAATTTCGGCGCCATGACGAGCCGGCCGGCGTCGTCGCCGACATCGATTGTCTGCGTCTTGTCGAGATTGTCGTGCAGCCATTGCGCGCTGACGAGCGGGCCGGCGGGGCCTGTCTGCGCGTTTGCCGCAGACGAAACAAAGCCAAGGGCGAGGAAAAGTGCGGCGGCAAGCGCCTGCATGCCGGTTCTGTCCGCGCCAAAACCCCGGAAGCGAAGGGGCGGTCCAGGCTCGCTCATGGGAGAACTCCTTACCTCGAACGTGTTTGCGGATTTTGTGCCGCGCGGGCGATAACTATATATGGCAATATGAATGTTTGAATGTTCAAGCCGGTCGCATAATCAGGGACTGCGGACAGGGACATGGCTCGAAACATCCTTATTTCAAGTCCGAACCGGCGCGCCGCTCTGGGGCTGGGCGCCGGCGCAGCGCTTCTGGCTGCCGGCTTTGCATACCGCCGGGCAGGGGCGGGCTCGCTTGCGGCGGACGATGGTTCTCCGATCCGCAGTTTCGATGCGCCCGAACCTGCAAAATTATCCGCTTTGCCGGGTTTGCTGAGGCAGGGGCCGGCCGACGCTT
>JBKDZW010000201.1:0-6328 GCA_047971685.1 Rhodoblastus sp. | reverse complement strand
GAGGACGAGCCGATAGCCAGAATGCGCGCTTTTTTCCTGGTCGCAAGAACGGCTGCGAAATTGCTGAGCGGCGCCGGCGCGGCAATGTCGCTGGCAGGCGCCTGGCACTGGACGCTGAGCGCGGGCGGTTCGCCCGGCTTCTGGCCGCCGCTGCCGCCGCCACTGTCTTGCGCTTGCGCGAATTGCAACGCCGGACCGGCTATGCCTGCGCCGGTCAGGCTTGCGCCGACCAAGCTTGCGCCGGCTACGCTTGCGACGAGGATGAGGCGCGCGATCTCGCGCGCCATTCGGTTAGCCACGCGCTAAATCCCATGACAACTATGCCGATTGATAGCACGAGCGTATCTCTGGCGATACCGCCGCCGTAGATATAGCCGGCAATCTGTCCGCACAGGCTTAACACCGAGCAGACGCAGAAGACTTCGAGAGAATTCCGGCCGATGCGGGCGAAATATTCGCTGATGTGATCGAACCAGGCGGGCAGGCGCGCCCAGAGCCCGTGGACAACGGCGACCACGCACAGGAACTGGAGCGTCCGGGCCGGCGAATCGAAGGTCTTGTTGAACAGAAAGACCAGCTTGGGCGAGGGAACGTCGCCGGGCGAGGGCGAATAGCCGTGCCAGGCGGAAATGGCGCCCAGAACGACAAACGGCGCGGCCGCGATCCTGATCCAGCGGATATGCCTGCGCGCAAACGCGCCCGGCCCCTCCCTGCCCGCCAGAACGAAGCCGCAGACATAGATGAATTGCCAGCCCAGCGGATTGAAGAACCATGTCCCCTCGATCGGCCATGTCGGCAGGTTGAAGCCCGTTATCAGGACGGCGAACCAGAGCGCGGCCGAAACCGTCAGCAGGAGCCAGGGCGAGATGCGGTCGAGAAAGGCGATGAGCGGCGCCCCGATCATCAGAACGATGTAAAGCGGCAGGATGTTGAAATAGCCGAGCTGATGGGTCAGCAGCACGAGACCTATGTGTGTCTCGACGGGCTCGTGGAAGACGGGGCCCGCATTGTGCCAGTCGAGCAAGGCCGGCTGCGCCAGAAACATGGCGGACGCCGCCAGCAGGGCCAGCGCGACCATGGTGATGAGGGTTTGCGCGGCATAGATCTGCACCGCGCGGCCGAGCAGGCGGAACGAGACATCGCGCATCGGCGCGCGCTTCTCGCCGGCGCCCACGACGAAACGCATCGAACAGCCCGCCAGAAAGACGAACATTTCGGCGCTGTCGCCCAGCATGAAATTGCGCGAGGTGAAGCGCTCGAAAATAATGCCGGGCACATGATTGATGAAAATGGTCAACAGGGCGAAGCCCCGCCAGAAATCTATTTCGTTGGGCGCGCGCATGCCTTCCGCCGCTCCTGCGCTGAATTAGGATTTTGCCGGTAGAACGATCTGATAGGCGGTCGTCGACTTGATCCGCTCCATCGCAAAACGCGACGTGACATTCTTGAGCGGGATCGTGCCGATCAGTCTTTTATAGAAAGCGTCATAGGCGGCCATGTCGGCGACAACCACGCGCAGCATGTAATCGACATCGCCGGCCATGCGGTAGAGTTCCATGATTTCGGGCATGGCGGAAACGGCGGAGGCGAATTTCGACAGCCAGGCGTCGGAATGATCGGGCGCCTCTATGGAAACGAATACGGTGAGCCCGAGCCCGAGCTTCTCCGGCGCCAGCAGCGCGACGCGGCCCAGAATGACGCCGGCGGCCTCCAGCTTCTGTACACGCTTCCAGCATGGCGTCTGCGAGAGACCGACCCGGTCGGACAATTCGGCGATCGAGATCGACGCATCCATCTGCAATTCGCGCAATATCTTGCGGTCGATGACGTCCATGGCGCAACCCCGCGTAAATCTGCGTCTTGAAGCAACCCTGCTTTTGCAGCCGCGACAAAGGGCGGACAAGCCGCTCGCAATTGACGAACCGGAACGCGCGCCTTGATTCTCTCGAAGCGCGCGCCGCCCTAGGGAAACAATTTTGTCGCCCTTGGCAAGTGGAGTTCAAGCCAAGCCGCGCCGCGAGCCAGCCAAGCCGCGTCCGCAATGCGCGCCGCCTTGAAACAGTCTTGGCAATAGTCTTGACGCGAGCCTTGCAAAAACATCGCGTTGCCGCATGGGCGCCGCGCGGTCAGCGCATGCGAAACGGGATGCGCAAGGCCGGCCGAAGCGCTAGTCTTGACCGGACAACGGCGGCGAAACGCCGCAATCAAGACAAAGCCGGCAAGATCGGCGCGAAGGGAAGCGAAATGTCCGAAGCGGTCAACGCCGGAGCGGCAACCATCGATGCGTCAGAACTGGCAAACAACGCGCCGGAACTGGCCAGTGTCGGCATAGACGACAAATACACCCTGCCCTCGGGGCGCATCTATCTCTCGGGCATTCAGGCGCTGGTGCGCCTGCCGATCCTGCAATACGAGCGCGACAAGGCGGCGGGCCTCAACACCGGCGGCTTCGTCTCCGGCTATCGCGGTTCGCCGCTCGGCATGTACGATCATGCGCTGTGGCGCGCGAAATCGCACCTCAAGGCGCATAACATCCATTTCCAGCCTGGCCTCAACGAGGATCTCGCGGCGACCTCGGTCTGGGGCTCCCAGCAGGTCGGCATGTTTCCCGGCGCCAATGTCGATGGCGTGTTCGGCATCTGGTACGGCAAGGGGCCGGGCGTCGACCGCTCCGTCGACGTGCTGAAGCACGCCAACAGCGCGGGCACGTCGAAGAACGGCGGCGTGCTGGCCTTTGCGGGCGACGATCACGGCTGCCAGTCCTCGACGCTCGCCCATCAGAGCGAGCAGATCTACGCTGCGGCCCTCATGCCGATCATCAATCCCGCCAATGTCCAGGATTATCTCGACCTCGGCCTCATGGGCTTTGCCCTGTCGCGCTATTCCGGCTGCTGGGTCGGTTTCAAAACCATCGCCGAGACGGTCGAGAGCTCCGCCTCCATCCACACCGATCCCTCGCGCATAAAAATCATCACGCCCGACGATTTTGAAATGCCGCCGGATGGCCTGAACATCCGCTGGCCGGACGCGCCGCTTGTGCAGGAAGCACGCCTGCACGGGCCGCGCATGCAGGCGGTGGCGGCGTTTGCCCGCGCCAATGCGCTCGACCGCATCGTAGTCGACGGCAAGCCCGCCCGCCTCGGCATTATCACGACCGGCAAAGCCTATCTCGACGTGATGCAGGCGCTGGCCGATCTCGGCATTTCCAATTCTCGCGCGGCCGAACTTGGATTGCGCATCTACAAGGTGGCGCTCACCTGGCCGCTCGAGGAAGAAGGCGCGCGCCGCTTTGCCGACGGCCTGCAAGACGTGCTCGTCGTCGAGGAGAAGCGCGGCTTCATCGAGAACCAGCTCGTGCGCATTCTCTACAACATGCCGGCAGACCGCCGTCCGAGCATTGTCGGCAAGCGCGAGGAGACGGGCGCGATCCTGCTTCCGAGCACGAACGAATTGTCGCCGACCATGGTGGCGCGCGCCATCGTTGCGCGGCTGAAACGCCTCGGCCACGACGATGCGGCGCTCGCCCAGCGCGTCGCGCGTCTCGACAGTTTCGAGGCGCTGGAGCGCGCGCCGTCGGCCACGCAGACGCCGCGCACGCCCTATTTCTGTTCGGGCTGCCCGCACAACACCTCCACCAAGGTGCCCGAAGGCAGCCGCGCCATGGCCGGCATCGGCTGTCACGGCATGGCGCTCTACAATCCGACGCGCCGCACGGCGACGATCACGCATATGGGCGGGGAAGGCGCGAACTGGATCGGCCAGGCGCCCTTCACCGACGAGCCGCACATCTTCCAGAATCTGGGCGACGGCACCTATACCCATTCGGGCCTGCTGGCGCTGCGCGCATCGGCCGCCGCCGGCGTCAACATCACGTACAAGATTCTCTATAACGACGCCGTGGCCATGACCGGCGGCCAGCCCGCCGAATCCGGCTTCACGGTGTCGCAGATCGCCCATCAGGTGGTCGCGGAAGGCGCCAAGAAACTCGTCATCGTTACCGACGAACCGGAAAAATATCCGCCTGTCGGCTTCTTCCCCGCCGGCGCGCGCGTCTATCACCGCAGCGAACTGGACATTGTGCAGAAAGACCTGCGCGAAACCAAGGGTCTGACCGTCCTAATCTACGACCAGACCTGCGCAGCCGAAAAGCGCCGGCGCCGCAAGCGCGGACTGTTCCCCGATCCGGCCAGGCGCGCCTTCATCAACGATCTCGTGTGCGAGAGCTGCGGCGATTGCTCGGAACAATCGAATTGCGTGTCGGTGAAGCCGCTCGAAACCGTGTTCGGACGCAAGCGGCAGATCGACCAGTCCAATTGCAACAAGGATTTTTCCTGCATCACCGGCTTCTGCCCGAGCTTCGTCACCGTCAACGGCGGCAGCCTGCGCCGCGTTGAAAAGACACGGGCAAATTCCGCCGGCCTGTTCGCGGACCTGCCCGACCCGCAATTGAAACCGCTGCTCCAGCCCTATGGCGTGCTCGTCACCGGCATCGGCGGCACCGGCGTCATCACCATCGGCGCGCTGCTCGGCATGGCCGCCCATGTCGAGGGCCGCGGCTGCACGACGCTCGACTTCACCGGGCTCAGCCAGAAGAACGGCGCGGTCATGAGCCATGTGCGGCTTGCTCCGGAGCCTGAAGACCTCGCGGCCGTGCGCATTGCGCCGGGCGGTGCGGACCTGCTGATCGGCTGCGACATGATCGTGTCGGCGCAATCGAACGCGCTGTCGCGTCTCGAGCGCGGCGTCACGCGCGCCGTCATCAACGGCGACCTGCAACCGACCGCCGCCTTCGTCGTCAATCCCGATCTCGACTTTGCGACCGCCCATATGCGCAAGGGTCTCGTCGATGCGCTCGGCGCCGACCATCTCGACATTATCGACGCGACTGGCCTTGCCACCGCGTTGATGGGCGACGCCATCTTCACCAATCCCTTCATGATGGGCTTTGCGTGGCAGAAGGGGCTGCTGCCGTTGTCGCTGGCCGCGCTCGAACGCGCCATAGAACTGAACGGCGTGGCTGTCGAGGCCAACAAGGACGCTTTCCGCTGGGGCCGGCTTGCAGCGCATGATCCCAAGCGCGTGCACGAGGCGGTGCGCTCGCTCGAAATCCCCGAGGTCGAGGAAGAAACCGCCGAGCAGAAGAAAGCCCGCCGCATCGCCTTCCTCACCGGCTATCAGAACGCCGGATGGGCGCAGCGTTACCAGCGCCTGGTAGACGAAGCCGCCGGGGCCGAGCAGGCGAAAGCGAAAGGTGCGGACGGGCTTGCCGAAGCGGTCGCCGACGGCTTCTTCAAACTGATGAGCTACAAGGACGAATACGAAGTCGCCCGGCTCTATGCCAACCGCGAATTCCATAAAAAACTCGCCCGCCAGTTCGACGGCGATTACACGCTGACCTTCCACATGGCGCCGCCGCTGCTGGCGCGTCGCAATGGCGCGACCGGACATCTGGAAAAGATGAAATTCGGTCCGTGGATGATGACGGCGCTGCGTCTCGTCGCCGGCCTCAAGGGCCTGCGCGGCGGCGTCTTCGATATCTTCGGGAGAACCGAAGAGCGGCGCATGGAGCGCGCGCTGATCGAGGAATACGAGCAGACGATGCGTGAATTGCTTGGGGCCCTGTCGCCGGCCAATCACGCAACGGCCGTCGCGCTCGCGCGCCTGCCGCTGTCGATCCGCGGCTTTGGCCATATCAAGGAGGCCAACGCAAAAAAGGCCGTCATCGAACGCCAGCGCCTGCTTCAGGCGTTCAAGGCGCCGCAGGCGATGCGCACGGCGGCGGAGTAGGTTTAAGGGATCGGGGCGGAGACGAATTTGTTTCCGCCCCGAACGCCTGACTTAAAGTATCGGAATAAGCATCAGAATCCTCTCGCATCAAGGATGCGCCTGGAAGGCGCGTCCTGAAGGATTCCTGCCAGTCTCACAGAATCAGGCCGCCGTCGACGATCAAGGTCTGGCCGACGATGTAGGAGGAGAGGGGCGATGCGAGAAAGAGGGCTGCGCCCGCCATATCCTGCGGCGTGCCGAGGCGGTGCAGCGGAATTTTCTGCAAGGCGCCCTCCAGCCGCTTGGGATGATCGGTCGTCACTTTCGTCAGCTTGGAATCGACAAGACCCGGCGCACTGCCGTTGACGCGAACGCCGTCGTCCGCCCAGGCCTGGCCCAATGTGCGCGTGAGACCGACAGCGCCTGTCTTCGAGGCGTTGTAGGAGGGATTGCCCTTGGTGGCGTGAAAGCCCGCCGTCGAGGACACGATGATGAGCGATCCCTTGGCGGCGGCCAGCATGTCGTGAAACTTGGCCGCGCAAGCCATCAGGCTCATCAGGTT
>JBKDZW010000200.1:0-17645 GCA_047971685.1 Rhodoblastus sp. | reverse complement strand
CGAGCCTTGCGAAGCGCGCCGCGCGCTGCGCGCACAATATTTCAAACGCGCGGGCCAGGCGTGCGCCATCGGTCTCCTCGCGGAAACACACCCGGCCACGCCCGCCGATACGGCGGTTCTTGCGCGCAAGTTCGCGCCGGAACGCCTGATCCGGCAGGTTTTCCTCGAATACGGCGCGCCCCGCGCCAAGCCTCAGTTCCCAGGCGCAGAAGTTCATGTGACGGCGTGCGCGGTCGAACAATGGATTGCGCGCGGCGCCGACAAAAGGCGGCGCCTTCTCGAAACGTAGAATATCGGCAGGCCGAAGCGCGGCCTCGATCTGCGCCCAAAGCAGGCTTTCATGCGCGTACAGGGCGGGCGCGTGCGAGGCCAGCAGCGGCGCGTGGTAATCGCTGACGCCGAGATCGGCGAATTCGACGACGACAAGCCCGCCCTCGCGTCGCCGCGCCAGCGGCAAAAGCATAAGAGGGGCGCCGGATGCCGCATCGCGCACGCGCACGAACAGGGGCGCGGCGCCGAAATGCGGCGCGAGGATCGCGTACCAGGGCTCCAGCCAGGCGCGCATCTGAAACGGCGTACATTCGCCTTGCGCCTCGAGCAGAGCCCAATCGTCGCGCACAGCCGCAAAATCGTCGGCGACATCTATGTCGAAAGGGCTGTCGCGGCGTGATGTCGGAATCGCCATTGCTCACTCCGCATCCTGACACCTGACGCATTTGAAACCGCTTTCGCACGCCAAAAGCCACGTTCGCGCCAGAACGTCGGATAAACGAATAAGCGCGCACCGCCGTTGCGACAATTCATTCGTTAAGTAACCATTAATTTTGATTTAATTTGCAGTTAAATCTCATTGGAGCCAATCGTTCGTCAGCCACCAGCGTATTCGATGGGAAACGATGCGATGAGCGCATTCCAGAACCCTGCCTGCGCCGGTTCCGCCCGCGCAGTGGAAGAACGATTTTCAAGCCCGCATACGTTTGACGTCGTTGTCGTCGGCGGCGGAGCCGCAGGCGCGGCCGCCGCCTGCGCGCTTGCCGCGCGCAAGGCAAGCGTCGCCCTGGTCGATCCGCACGAGTTCCATCCGCCCGATCTCAAGGCCGACAAGGTTTCCGGCGACCAGATCGCGCTGATGCGCCGCCTTGGACTGTTCGATGTGCTGAACGCAGCGGCGACGCGCTCCGACAATGTCGTGAACATGCAGCGCGGGCGCGTGATCGACCGGGTGCGGTCGCGCGAATATAATCTGCCCTATCAGGATCTCGTCAATGCGATCCGCAGCGCCCTGCCGCCCGCGGTCGCGCGGATTGCCGGACGGGTTGCGCATATAGAGGCGAGCGCGGAAAAACAGCGCGTCGAATTGTCGGGCGGCGAGACGCTCGAAGCGCGCCTGGTTGTTCTGGCGACCGGCGGCGGCGAAGCGTTGCGCGCAAAGCTCGGGTATGTCAGGCGCATTCTGCACAAGGACCATTGCGTGGTCGTCGCCTTCGATATACGCCCGCTCGACCGCGCGCGCTTCGATTTCGAGACCCTGACCATTTATGGCGACGCGCCGCGCGACGGCATCGATTATCTCAGCCTTTTCCCATTTCCAACGGGCACGCGCGCCAATCTGTTTCTTTATCGCGACATCGCCGATCCATTGTTTGCCGGGTTCAAGAGCGACCCGAAACAGGCGCTGCTTTGCGCCCTGCCCGATCTTGAAAAAATCGTCGGCCCGTTCGAGATCGTCGGCAAGGCCCTGGCGCGGCCGGTCGATCTCTATGAAGTCGACGGGCTCGAACGTCCGGGCGTCGTGCTCGTCGGCGACGCATTTCGCACGTCTTGTCCGGCGGTCGGCGACGGTTTGAGCCGTGCATTCACGGATGTCGAACGCCTGTGTCGGGTTTATGTTCCGCAATGGCTGGCAAGTCCGGGCATGGGCGCCGAAAAGATCGGCGCATTCTATCGCGACCCGGAGAAGCGCGCCTGCGATGCGCGCGCAGCGCACGCCGCCAATTACCGGCGCAATTCCACCTGCGGGCGCGGCATGGGCTGGGCGCTCCATCGCAGGCGCGTGATTTTGCAGCGGCGTTTTCGCGCAACGATCGGCGCCGCTCTTGCGCCGTTTCGCGCCGCAAGCTGATCGAGGGCAGGATGATGGAGATGTTCGGCAGAAGTGTAGACAGCAAATTCGGTCCGTGCGGGAACGTTGCGGCGCGCGCGCATTCGTGTGGCCTCGGGCGTCAGGCTTTGCTTGCCGTTCAGGCGATCTGGCTGGTGGCGCTGAGCCGCGCGGCGCCGCATACCCGCGCGCGCGCCGCATTTTCTCCCTGCGAAATTGCGCTCGTCGACCGTGTGGCCCGCAACGCACAAGGCACGATCACGCTTGCGGATGCGCTTGCAAAACTTGCCTCGATCGGCGATCCGGCCCGTAGAAGAGGCGCCTCCCCGCATCCCTTTGCGGTTGCGCGCGGCCTTGCGCATCTTGCCGACATCGAGATTTCGCGCGCCTTTCGGGCAGCCAAATATGGTGGCCGCTCTTGAACGCCGTATGCGTCAATCTGCTCGATCCGCGTCAGGCGCTGGAGGCGGTTCTGGCGCGGCTTGAAGAAAAACGCGCTTTCACCTTGTTCACGCTCAATCTCGATCATGTCGTCAAACTGCGCACGAGCGCAGAATTCAGGGCCTGCTACGCCGACGCCGATTTCGTTTCGGCCGACGGATGGCCGATTGTGCGATATTTGCGCAAGCGCGGCGCGGCGGCCGTGCGCACGACCGGCGCCGACCTGACCCTGCCGCTGTGCGAGGCGGCGGCGCGCGCGGGCGTCGGCGTATTCATCATCGGCCCGCGCGCTCCCGTACAGGACCGCGCGGTCGACAAGCTGCGCGAAACCATTCCGCGTCTCGATATTGCGGGAACCGACGCTTCCATCGTCGATCCGCGAAACGCCGCTGCACTGGACGAACTGGCGCGCAGGCTGCGCGCATCGGGCGCGCGGCTGTGCTTTGTCTGCCTTGGCGCGCCCAAACAGGAGATGACGGCGCAGGCATTGAAGGCGCGCTGTCCGGGCGTCGGATTCATCTGCGTCGGCGCAGCGCTCGATTTCATATCGGGCGATGTCGTGCGCGCGCCGCGTTTCGTACAAAAAATCGGAATGGAATGGGCCTGGCGGCTTGCTTCCGACCCCTGGCGCCTCGCGCCGCGTTACATGCGCTGCGCGGAGGTCTTCGTTCTGATCGCATTGCACCGTTTGCCGCTCGTCCTTCGGGCACAACCGGCCGCAACCTTCGCCGGGGGGCGCAATGTAGGCTCCTTGCGCGGCTGATCACGCGAAGCGCCGCGCAAGACGCGCATAAAATGCACGACGCTCGCGCGGAAAGAGCACCAGCAGCGCTGCGCCATAGAGAGCGGCGCCAAACACGATTTCCGCCATTACCTGCAAGGCCGAATGGGGCCTGGGCGCCAGCACGAGAACAACAAGCATTACGCCGACGCAGATCATGATGCGCAGACTGGCGCTGAACTTGAAGGGCAGTTCGAGCCAACGCACCGCATAGACGAGCGCGCCCAGAGCCGCGACCGAAGCGCCGACGAGACAGCCGACGACCGCGCCGTCGATACCGCCGACGCCAAGCCCGATTGCGGTGCAAACCAGCGTTATCGTTATGTCGGCGAAATTGAAGACGATGAGCGTGCGCGTGCGCTCCAGAAGCAGGCCCGCCTGATCGGCGGTGTGGGTCTTGTACGTGCGAATGGCGCCAATGGCGGTCGAGATCGGCAGAACGGACGCTGTGACCGCGCGATATTCAGCAGCGATCAGGAGATCGACTAGGGGCGCTGCAAGCACGGCGACGCCGGCGATCGCCGGCGCAAGCAGCGCCAGCATCATCACGCCGTTGAGCGCGACCTGTTCGAGCGCGCCGCGCCGGTCGCCCGCCTCGATGCGGTCGACTGCGATGGGAAAAGCCGCCGCCGTGCAGATCATGGCGACGAAATTGGCGACGCGCTGGCCAATGCCCCAGCCCGCCGAAAGCAGGCCGAGCGCAACAATGCCCGCGCCAACCTGCACGATCACGCGCACGCCGTTGATGGCGCCCCAGGCAAACAGGCCCGACAGAATGAGTGGGGCGCCATAATGGCGCGCCTCGCGGAAAATGGACCAATCGAACCGGCCAACGCCGGGCCGCACGCCGAGCGCGCTCATGACCACGAGCGCGCCCACGCCCTGACCGAATGCAAGGCTGAGGAAAACGACAGCCGGTGTTGCGCCGAAAGCCAGCAAAGCAGGAATGGACAGCCCGGAACCGAGGATCGGGCCCGCCAGTTGCGCGACCGAATAGACGCCTATGCGATGAAACGAGCGCGCCCATTCGGAATAATGAACGACGGCCAGGCGCATCACGAGATAGGCGGCCGCAGCAAGCGTGGTCTTTACATCGGCCACGATGCCGATTGCGAGAAAACAGAACGGCGCAAACACGATTTGCGCCGCCGCCCCGCAGGCGACCATGCGCTGGTCCATGGAGCGAAACCGGGTTTCGTCCACGCCTTCGTAGCGCTGACGGAACCGCAGCATATAAAGCGACCACCACGCAAGCACGACCAGCCCGCTCAATTCCTGCGCCGCAACGACAAAGGTCACCAGACCGTAGGCTGCGGGGTCGAGCAGATGCGTCCAGGCGATGACGACGCTGAATTGCACTAATGGCCCGATCACCTGAGCGGGCAGATAAAGGATCGTATTCCGGACGAGCGAGCGCGCCATCATGCACGCTCCGGCGCGTTTCGATAGCCCGCATATCCCGCACGCACGCGAGCCGGCGCGCCGGATTCGTCTCCCCAATCGTAGAAGAAGACAAGCAGCAGGACGACGAATTGATTGAACAGGTTGGTCTTGACCGCAATGCCGGCGGCCGAGCTCAAAAGGACAAGGATATAGAAGAACAAGCTCCATGCGCCCGGCAGCGCGCGCCGCCATATGTCCCATAGCAGCGCTGCGAAGGCCGCCATGAAAAACAGGGTCATGAACAGGCCATAGCCGAACAGAAAGCCGAACCAGGAATTTTCGATGCCGTATTGGATGCCGAGCGTATTCTCGATCGTGGCCAGGCGGACCTGGTCCGGGCCGAACAAAAGCTCGTCCCACGAGAAATAATCGAACAGATTGAATATCAGGACGCGCGCTTCGGCCGATCCCTTGTCGTCGACGAAACGTTCGAGCAAACCATCTAACGCGCCGCTCTGGACCGCCACGACGACCGCGCCGATCAGGATGGGCGCCGACAGGGCGAAGGCAAGCGCTGCGCGCATGTCGAAACGGCGTCCGCCCAGAAGTTCGAGCCCCGGACGCAGCAGGCGCGCACCCCCGAGGACGGCAAAAAGGACGATGGCCGTCCTGCCGCCGAAGGCCACCATGGCGACGGTTTGCAACCCGATGAGAAAAAGACGCAACGGCCATTTGACGGCGCGGTCGCCGCCGTAAATCAGGATCAGCGCGTAGGCGGCGGTCGTGCTTGCGTTGATGAGCGGATGGCCAAGCAGGGCGGTCGAGCGGAAGTCGTGCAGGATGACATTGCCGCCCGTCACATAAGGCGTGAGGCGAAACTGGCCTACATGCTCCATGACGCCAAGGCAGGCGTTGACGAACATGAAGGCGTGCAGGGCAAGGCGCATCGTCGCGCGCATGCGCTCGTCGGCGTCGGCATAGAGCACGAGAAAGGCGACGGTGCACAGAAACGTGTCGATGATCGGCGAGATCGGCTCGTGCTGCACGAAACTGCCGAACGCGACCATGACGATCCATGTCGCCACGAAATAGGTCACGCCGGGAAAATGCTCCGCCTGGCGCGTAAGCCAGCCGAAAGGATCGGAACGCGCAACGAAGCGCACGGCAAGCGCCAGACAGGCAATGTAGGTGGCGGGATGAAATTTTTGCAGGGCGCTGCCGCCGGCCTGATCGTATGCCACGCCGAGCGCGGTCAGGGCCATCGCGGATACGCCGAACACCACAAGCGCCATCAGCAGGGTAAGCGCATCGGCCACGCGATCGAGAGGGCTTGGCATGCGCCGGGCAGCGATCATCGCCCGGTTCCGTTGACATCGGCGTCATAAGCGAGCGCGACGCAAAGCTCGGCCAGGCCGAAGCGGTCAAGATCGCTTTCGAGCCGGACTACATCGGCGCGATCGCGCGCCACCGCGATCATGGCGTCGATCGAGCGGCTGACGCGCGCGATGCGGGCGGCGGAGCGCAAGTCGCCGCCATCGACGAACACGAAATCGAAGGCGTCGTCGTCCCAGTGCGCAGCGTCCCGCCAGAGCGCCCCGTCGTCCGTTTCGGCCTCGCCGGACGTTCCATCATTCTGAACTTGCAGAATAATCTCGCCCTGACCGTCCTTGCGCAGAACGCGAATGTCGGCGCCGCTGCGCCGCAGATAGGCGTGCTCGAAATCCTCGGCAAAGCGCGTCAGCGTCGGCGCGCGCGCGTTGCGGTCGACGATCAGCACGCTCAGGCCGCGGTCGCAGGCGGCATGGGCAAGCGAGAGCGCGAGGATGGACGTTTCGACGCCGGGCGCATCGGCGCCCAGAAGAACGAAAGGCGCTCTGCCCGAAGCGCCGAGCGCTTCGAGCACGCTGTCCAGAAGCGCGTCGATTTCCGCGCGATAGGGGCCGGGCGCGCGCATGGCGGACGCAACCGCGCCGGGACCGGCGCGCGCCGGCAAACCGCGGGCGCGCGGCAGGCCGGGAATGGCGTGTTCGGCACGCGGCGCGGCAGGCTCGTATCGTTCGGCCGCTGCGGCGCCGAGCGAAGCCGCGCGCCTCCAGCGCCGGGAGGCCGGCGCATCGGTCGTCCTGCCGCGTGGGCCGGCGGGGGAACGGACGGGGGCGCCGGGCGAACCTGCGACCGTCCGGTTGCGCAGGCGGTATTCGGCGACCAGCGCCGCGACGATCCACAGATTGATGGCGCCCGCGAAAGCGATGATAAACGCCGGCAGAACCTTCGGGCTCGACGGCGCCATGGGGGCGGACGGCGGGCTGATGAGCATGGCGAGCGGCGCGGAAATCGAATCGCGGCGAACGGCCTCGCGCGCGGCCAGCGCCTTTTCATAGGCCGCACGCAGCGCGGCGGCGGCGCGATCGAGGTCGGTCAGTTCAACGCGCTTGTCGCCGAATTTGTTGCTGGAAATCTCCAGAGAACCGACGAGTTTGGCGGCGGCCTTCTCGGCGTCGCGCGCCGATTTTACCTCGCGTTCGGTCGCCTGCGCGACGCGGTTCTGCTCGGCGCGGATTTGCGCGCGCATCGAGGCCATCTGCGTCTGGATGGTCAGATAGCTCGGGTGACGCGGCCCCAGAACCGATTGCGCATAGGCTTCGTCGCGGGCGAGCGCGGCATAATCGGAGCGTAGCTTGTCGATGACGGTCGAGCGCAAGTCTTCGTTGACGGATTGCGCATCGACGCCGGCGGCGAGCGCGGCGCGCACCTGGGCGTAACGCGCCTCGACATCGGCGCGCCTGCCCTGCGCGGCGACAAGGGCGGCATTGGCGTCCTTCAGGCGTGTTTCCGGCGAGGTGCGGCCGTCGGAAACAACGAGTTCGTTCTTGTCGCGATAGTCCTGCGCCTTGCGGTCGGCGGCTTCCATACGCACGCGCAGATCATCGAGCTTGCGGTCGATGGCCGAACGCTCGCGGTTGAAAACGTCGTCGGTCAGATTGGCCTTGGCGGCGAGATAGGCGTCGGCCAGCGACTGGGCGGCGGCTATCGCCTTTTCGCGGGTTGCGCCCTTGACCTCGACATCGATCACATAATTGCGCTCGCTGCGTTTGATGGCGATGGACTTTTCCAGCCCTTCGGCGGCGGCAAAACGCCGCGTATCAGCGGTTGGGGCCGCGCGGCCGGTCAACGGCCGCAATATTGCGGAAAGCGAGGAAAGGAGGCCAGGCGGCGCATCGGCAAGATGCTGCTGATCCACCACCTTGAGAAGGACCGGCAGCGAGATCATGAGACGCATCTGGCTCTCGACCAGCGCGGCATCGGGATTTTGCGGCACAGGCGCGGCGTCGACGCCCGCAGGCACGCGTTCGCGCGGGTCGATCAAAATCGACATGGTCGCAGTATAGGTCGTCGGCGCCAGGATCGCGTAGATGGTCGCCAGCGTAAACGTCAGGATCAGGCAGGGCAGCAGATAGCGCAAACGCGAAAAGACCGCGCGCGACATTTCGCCGAGGTCCATGGAAGGCGCTCGATCATATCCGGCAGCGTCTTGCCGCCGTTCAAACGCGCCGTAGCCATCAGCCTGCAAGGCCATACGGATCTTACGCTTTCACTTTTCGCGTCGCGATTGTGGCGATCGCGGACGCGATCGGCCAATTTCCAAGACCTAGCGGTTTATGGTTACGAATTACTTAGGGCGGGCGACGGAAAACAGAAAATGGCGTCTTAAATTTCAAAAGCTTAGCTGACGGCGCCGGTCACTTCCTGGGTTTGCTCCCACGGGCGGCGAACGCTTCGATCATGGCAGCGCGGAGCGGCTTGGCCGCATAATCCTCGTCGTAGGGCAAGGGGCGCGGCAAGACGCCCGTCATATGCGCGGCGGCGGGCCGGCGTTTGCGCGGCCGGTTGCGATACCAGCTATAGCGATCCGACAATTGCCAGGTCACCACCAGTTTGACGGCGGGAACGGCGAGCACCTCGTCCAGATATTCGCGCGCCAGCGCCGCGACGGCGGCATCGCGGGCCTCGATGGCATCGGGGAAGGCTTCGTCGTTCACGTCGAGTTCGCTGAGATAGACCTCCAGCCCCTTCTCGCCGAAATCTGCGACATAACGCGCAAATTCCTTGTAGCTGTGCGGAAGCTCCGATTGCAGATGCGATTGCAGTCCCACGGCGTTCAGGGGAGCGCCCTTATCGAGCAGGCGCTTGACGAGATCTGCGAGCAACGGGCGAATCGAACTGCCCCAGGCCCCGTCATTGTCGCATTGCGCCTCGTTCAAGGTGAGCTTGGCCTCGGCGTCCACGGCAAGAACGCGGCGAAAGGCCCGGTCGACATAGGATGGGCCCATGGCCGCAAACCACGGGCCGTCCCGCCAGCCGCCGACCTTGCGATCCATCGGCCAGAAAGGTTCGTTGACAACGTCCCAGGAGTGCAGCGCGCCGGCGTAGCGGGTGGCGACCTTGTCGATATGTTCGTCGAAAACGCGCTCTATCTCGCGCAACGACAGAGTTTTCAGCCAGTCCGGCGTATTGTCGTTCCAAATCAGGGTATGGCCGCGCACAAGCTTGTTTTCGGCCTTGGCCGCCGCGACGATGCGGTCGGCGGGACCGAAATTCCAGACGTCGGGGGCCGGGCGCAGCCAGTCGAACTTCAGCGCGGTATCGGTGACGAACATATGCGTTTCGCGCCGGTAAAGCTCGAAATAGGCGGGATCGCTGAAGGCGGATTCGTCGATCGAAGCCCCGAAAACAAGCCCTTTTCGCGCAGCGGCGGCGGCAAGGGTTTCGCCGGCGTTGGCGAGAGATTGGGCGAGCGGTTGCGCGGACGGCTGGGCGAGCGATTGCGCGGGCAAAGCTGCGCCGGCGGCGGCGCCTGCGAGAAACCGACGGCGCGAAATCATGACGCTCCTTCCGCCGGCGCGCGCCGGCTTTGCGGTCCGACCGCATCGATCCATTCCATGCCGGCGCCGAGGTTCAATGTATGCGCGCCATCGGGCGGACCGCCCGCAGGGGGGCCAAGACGCGCAACGACCGTCTGGGCGAAACCGTCTTCGCCGACATGGTCGATCCGGCAGAGCGCGAGACCTGCGCCATAGCCCGCAACGCAATCCTGCGCGGGTCGCCAGAGCGCGCCGCCGATCGTCTGCACGAAGCCCGCCGGGCGCGCGCAGGAGGCATCAACCAGAACGGGGCCGTCGCCGCATCGCCTCCAGGGGCCAAGCGGGCTCTCGCCGGCAAAAAGCGACAGGCAATCCCAGCTCGAAACGCCGTCCTGCCTCGTCGTGGCCGTCAACCACCAGCGGCCGTGCGCCTCGAACGGCGTGGCGTCGGAAATATCGAGCCCGTCGATCAGGACGCGCTCGTGCGCCCAGCGGTCGGGAAAGCGCTCTGCGCGATAAAGGTCGAGCCTGCCGCCGGCGGAGGATTCCGGCATCATCCAGATTTCTCCGCCATGCTGGAACACAACAGGGTAGGACAGGTGGCAATCGGCTTCGAGCACGACGCGCGGCGCCTGTGCGCGCCCCTGCGTATCGAAGGGGACGACCGATATGACGCCCTTGCCCGTCGCGTAGGGATATTCCTCACAGAAAAGATAGGTCCGGCCCTCGAATTCATAGGGAAAGGGATCGGCGAAATAGCGCCTGGCGTCGTCGGCAAGCCAGGTCCAGGCGCCCTCTCCCCAGTCTTGACGCGCCATTGCGCCGCCATTGTGGCCAAGCGGGCGCCAGCCAATGCGCCAATGGTTTTCGAGCATCGTCAGGCGCGCAAGCCGCGCGCGGGCGCGCCCAACAAGCCCGCCGACGAAAAACCGCGCGGCGCCCGTTGTGTGCGCCGCCGTTGCGTGCGGCATTTTTTTCGCGCCCGTTCCGTGAGGCGATTGATTTGGCGGATTTGGGGCAAGCGCAAGCTGGTTTGAGGCAAGCGCAAGCAGATTTGGGGCAAGCGCAAGCAGGCGCGCTGCGATCGCCTCGCGCCCGGCGCGCAGCAACCATGGCTTTTCATGCGCGGGCAGGCCCTCGGCGAAAACTTCGAGACCATCGGCGGTCTCGCGGGCGAAAGAAAGGCGCGGCATACGATTGTCGAGAAGCGCCGCATCGCGCGCGAAATCGCCGGGCGCGCCGTCGTAATGCGGCGCTATTGCGCCGGCCGCCGTCTCCGGCGCGCCCGTCAGATCGAGAACGAGCGCTGGCCCGGTTGCAGCGGCGGGCGCGATCTGTTGCGCCTCGGCCGGTTCGCACAGGAGGCCGTGCGCGCCATAAAGCAGGCGCTCCAGCTCCTCGCAAAGCGCAAGGGCCGCCGGTTGCCGGGCGCCCGGCCCCATGGCGACCTCGACGACGGCGCCGGCCGCCGCCAGCCGGTCGCGCAGGATCGCGTGCCAGCGCTGCGCGCCGCCGCGCGGCAGAAGAAGGCGAACGAGCCTCACGCGGCGCCGCCTTTCCAAGGTCCGCATCCATCGCCTACAAGTCTATCGCCTACAAGATGTGGGTTCGACGAAAGCCTGCGATTCGACCGATGACATCCCGCAGATTGCTGTTTTACACGCATGCGCTGGTCGGCGGCGGCGCGGAGCGCGTCTGGGCGCAATTGGCGGCGGGCTTTGCCGCGCGCGGCGCAGAGGTCGATTTCGTCGTCGACTTCGAGGCGCAGGCCAATATGCGCCATCTCGGAGACAAGGCGCGTCTGACCGTTCTGCCGCGTGGCCATGGCGCGGCGACATGGGCGCTCGCCCGCCTGCTGCGCAAACGGCGCCCGCACGCGAGCCTGTCGGCGATCTCCGTTTCCAATCTCAAGCACACCGCCGCCGCCATGCTCGCAAGACGGCGCGACCGTGCGATCCTGTCCTATCACGGCTTTTACGAGAGCGAGCGCGAAAAGCTCAGCAATATCGGCTATCGCCTGACGCACGCGCTCACGCAGAAGACTGCGGCCACGATCGCCGTCTCCCACAGTTTGCGCGACGATCTCATCGCGCGGTTCAATGTTGCGCCCGACCATATCGTCGCCATTTTCAACCCGGCTGCGCCCGATCCATTTCCGCCCGCGCTCTCTTGCGCCGAGCTTGCCAAGCGCGCGCCGCTTGTCGTGGCCGCCGGGCGTCTGACGCATGACAAGAATTTCGCCGGCCTGCTGCGCGCCTTCGCCAAGGTCGAGACGCCCGGCGCGCATCTGCGCATCTTCGGAGAGGGCGAGCAGCGCAACCCCCTGCTGGAGCTTGCGCGCAGCCTTGGTCTTGAGGATCGCGTGAAGCTGGCCGGCTACAGCGACAATATTCCGGACGAACTGGGTCAGGCCCGCTGCTTTGTCCTGTCTTCCTTCAAGGAGACTTTCGGGCTTGTCTGCGTCGAGGCGCTGGCGTGCGGATTGCCATGCGTCGTCACGCAATCCGGAGGCCCGCCCGAAATCGTCTCCTCGCCAGAACTGGGCGAAACCGTCGCCGTCGATCGCCCGGACGCGATGGCCGCCGCCATCGACCGCGCGCTTCGGGCGCCGGGCGATCCCGCGCCGCGTCAGGCGCGCGCCAGGGATTTTTCGCTCGATGCCGCGCTCGACCATTACGCCGAAATTATCGCGCGCGTCATGTCGCATGCGCGCTCCGCGGTTTGACGTCGGGCTTGCACTCGCTCTCTTTCGCCAGATATTCCGCAAGACGCACGGCGAATGCGATGATCGACAAGGTGGGATTGGCCTGCCCCGATGTCGGAAAGACTGCGGAACTCGCCACAAAGAGATTGGGCGCGTCGAAGCAGCGCAGATTGCGGTCCACCACGCCCTCGGCACGATTTGCGCCCATGCGGGCCGTGCCGATCTGATGTGTGCCGTGCGACATGCGCGCGACAACGGCGTCGACATTCCGCGACACGGGCTGACGATAATGGACCTGCGCGATATTCGAGCGCTCCAGCCAGTCCGCCAGCCTCTCATGCGCCCGCACGACGCCTTCAGCGTCTTCGCGCGAAAATCGCAGATCGATGTGCAGGCGCGCCGCCCCGAGACGGTCCGCATCGTTGGCGAGCGTCACGCGGCTGTCGGCGCACGGGCTCTGCTCGCAATGATATGACAGGCCATAACGCATCGAACGATTGCGGATGAAATAGCCGGGGATGCGTTCGGACGCGATATAGCGGCGATAGACGAAGCGCAGCAGAAAGGCCGCCATATGCGGCGCATCGGTCGCCACGTTGCGCAGATGCGGCAGCACATCGACATGCGGCCCGACATGGCGGATGCGGATCGCTTCGGGCAGCAGCATGTTCTTCAGGCCCGGCGTCGACAGCGCCAGAGCGACAGCCGAGAGCGCGCCGGAGCGATGGCGGGGATCTGCGATCGGCGGCACGATGGGCCAGAAGCTGATGTTGGGCAGGCCGGCGGCCTTCTGCAATTGGGGGCTCGGCGTGAAGCGCCGGCGCGTGTACGACCCTGCGCCATCGCGCAGCAGATCGAAGGCGTCGTCGAAGCGATCGTCGAGAAAGAAGATGTCGGAAATCTCGCCAATGATATGGCCCATGTAATAACGGCCGAGCGGGCCATCGGCGCCGCCGAACATATCCGGGCGATCGCGCCGGGCGATCAGCAGCAGGCGCGTCGATTCCAGGCCGCCGGCGGCGATGACAAAACGGTCTGCGCGAATTTTTCCGCGCGTCCCGTCGCGTCCCGCAACGTGAGCGGCTGTAACCGCGCCGTTTTCGGCGAAATCGAACCCCAGAACGGTCGCCCCGAGATCGACCTCGACCAGAGGCGATCCGCCAAGGTTTCGCGCATGGGCCTTCTGCATTCGCGGATGGTTCGATGCGCGCTCAATGCTCTCGAAGGCGAAATCGTCGTTGACCGTTTTCACGCCCGGCATGGGGGCTTCAAACACCGGCTGTCCGCAGGTCGCGTAATGGCAGGCGGCCTCGTAATAGGGCGCAATATTTTCGTAACCGATCGGCCAGCGCGCGCCATGCGTGTAAGGGCGGTCCTCGAAATCTGCGGGATCGAGCGGCATGCAGCGCCCGCCCCAGAGATTCGAGGCGCCGCCGAAACGACGCGCGACCGCAATGCTCATGTCGTCGTGCGCTGCGGGGTCGACAATGTCAGCGTCAGCCAGATCCTGCGCGGGGCCCGCCTTGTCGATTCCCGATTCCAGCACAAGCGAGGCGTGGCCGCGCGCGGCAAGCTCCAGCGCGAGCGTGATGCCTGCGGGGCCGGAACCGATGATGCAGGTTTCGTATCGCCGGTTTGCATCCGTGGCGGCGAAGTCGCGGATCACGGCGCCCGCGCCTCTTGCGCAGAAAGAGGTTTTTGCCCGGAAAGCGTTTTTTGCGCGAAAGCCGCTATGTCGGGAGAGACTTCCGAATAGAGCGCAAGCATTTCGCGATAATAGCGCGCGTGCGTGAAATTTGTCGTGGCGTTGTTTTTCGCGCGCGCCCCCATGGCGGCGAGCGCCGCATCGTCCAGCGCGAAAGCGCGGCCAAGGGCTGCAACCAGCGAGGCGCTGTCGGCGGGCGCCGCGATAAAGCCGGTTTCGCCCTCCTCCGCCATTTCCGGCAGGCCGCCGATATCTGTGACCAGCACGGGCTTGCCGCGCGCCTGCGCCTCCAGAATGCTTTTGGGCGCGATCTCGTACCAGACGGAAGGCAGAGCAATAAGGCTTGCCGCCTCGACATGCGCCCAGAGCGCTGCGCCCTTGAGATAGCCGGTGAAATGACAGTCCCCGCCGCGCGCTGCCGCATGCGCGCGCAATTCGTCGCGCTTGGGGCCATCGCCGGCGACGACGAGCCGAACGCCTGCCGTTGCGCAGGCCTCGATCAGGAAATCGAGCCCCTTTTCCGCCGACAGGCGCCCGAAATAAAGAACATGGCGGCCGTGTTTTTCACGCAAGCGCGCAACCTCGTCCGCATCCGCAGGCGTATCGTCGGCGCTTTCAAAAAAGTTCGGCACGTAGCGCAGCTTTTCCGGCGCAAATCCATGCTCGGCGAATTTGTCGACAATGAAACGCGCAGGCCCGATGAAGCGCGCAAAGGCGTCGCGCAGGGCGCCCACACGCCATTGCACGAAGCCGTCGAGCGCATAAAGCGCGTCCATGGCGAGCGAGCCATGGGTGCAGCGGTTGACGAGACAGCGCCATTGACGCCCGCCACGACATTGCTCGCAGACGCCCAGACGCTCCGTGTAGAAATGATAGGCCGGGCAGATCAGCTTGTAATCGTGCAGCGTGTAGACCATGGGCACGCCGCGCTCGCGCGCCGGTTTCAGAATGGCGTTGGTCAGATGATGATAGACGCCATGGGCGTGGATGATGTCGGGCTTGAAATCGTCGAGCAGGCGCGTGAATTTTTCGCGCGCTTCGCCCGAATGGAAAAAACGCGGCAGGGAGGCGAGCCCCGCAAGGCCCGAGGCCGGCTCGAAACGCGCAGGGAAATAATCGCTCCAGCCGGAAGGCTCGTTGTCGGGATGGGCCATGGTGAATTCCGCGCACTCCCAGCCGCGCGCGCGAAACAGCGCGAGATGGTCGAGATGCACGCCTTCCGCGCCGCCCATGCGATGATGCAGACGATGGACGCCAAGCAAGCGCATCACCGCTCCCCGCGCCATTCAGTCGCGCGCGCTCCTAGCAACGGGCCTGCGCCAAAACACATCCAACCAATCCCGCCTGCATCCAATTCCGTTCGGCGGCCCCGCATTCGCGGCGCCAAAATCATGCGCGTTTTCGCGCATCGTCACAGATTATAGGGCGCGCAGGCGCGCCCGCCCGGACGTTACCGGGGAAACGGGCGCGGTCGGTCTAATTTTCGGCTTTAAGGTTAAACAGGCGGAATGGCGTAGCGCGCGAAATCCCGCTCAGGACACGCTGTTCCTGACGCCGGCCAAAACGTAATCGATCGTTCCGCCCGCCGCTTTGGCGGCAGCGTATATCGCGACCGACAGCCCCGTGGCCAGAAGCCCGTATTCGATGGCCGTCGCCCCGGAGCGACACTGCAAGAAACAGACAAAACGCGCCTTCATCACCCCGTCCTCGTCCGCAATGCCCCCAAGCAAGTGGCGCAGGGTCAATTGGCGACATGGTATGCCTTAATCCCTGCTTCTTCGTTACCAACTTATCAAAATTCAATTAGACCAGACGCATAAATGGGTCTGCGGGACAAAGCGGGGGCTCAATCCTCGTCCCGGTCAAGCCAGTCGGCGATGCGCGCGCCAATGGCGGCGGCAAGCCTGCCTTCGGGCGATATGGCGCGTTCGGCGAAGGAAAGATGGGCGACGGAGGCGTTGAGCTTCGCTTCAAGGCGTTGAAAATCCGCCAGATCGGCGTCCGATTTCACAGGCGCGGTCTGCGCATCGTCCCAGCCAATGGCGTCGAGCCAGGCAAGGTCGGCTTTGTCCGCACCGGCGACAAGAAGCCGGGCGCGCGCTTGGGCGATAGAACGCGCTTGGGCGATGGAATTTTCGTCGCTCATGACAGGCTCCGGTTTGGGCGCTGCGGGATCCTATCGGATCGGCTGGTTAAATTTCACTGACTACGGGCGCAAAGAAAACAACGCGCGACGAATAGTTCGCCGCGCGCCTGCTTCCGCGCAAACGAAAAATGCGGCAATGCGCGCAACCCCGGGCTTTGGCCTGTCGGCCTATGCGCCCAGCCGTTGAATTTTATGCACGCCGCTCGCCAGCGAGACCATTTTGGTCTCCATGTAGAAATCGAAGGAATAATCGCCGCCGTCGCGACCGATGCCCGAGGCCTTCATGCCGCCGAAGGGCGTGGGCAGATGGCGCACGTTTTCCGAATTGACCCAGACCATGCCGGCATCGAGCGCGTCCGCCACACGCAGCGCCCTTTCGATTCCGCCCGACCAGATGTAGCCGGCCAGTCCGTAGCGCACGTTGTTGGCGAGCGTTACGGCCTCGCTCTCGGTCTCGAAAGCGAGCGCCGTCAGGAAGGGGCCGAAGATCTCCTCCTGCGCCAGGCGTGAATCGGGCGCAGCGCGCACCAGCGTCGGCTGCACGAAATGCCCCGCGGCCTCGCCACGCGCGCCGCCCGCCAGAATCTGGCCGCCCTCCTGTTTGGCCACGTCGAAATAGGAACAGACCTTGGCCAGATGGCGCTCGTGAATGAGCGGGCCGATTTCCGTCGCAGGATCGAGCGGATGGCCGACTTTCAGATTTTTCACACGCAGGGCGAGCTTTTCCAGGAAGGCGTCCGCAATCGAGGCCTGCACGAGCAGGCGGCTTGAGGAGGTGCAGCGTTCGCCGTTGAGCGAATAGATCATGAAGACGACCGCATCGAGGGCGCGCTCGAGGTCGGCGTCGTCGAAGACGATGACCGGGTTCTTGCCGCCGAGCTCGAAATGCACGCGCTTGAGGGTTTCGGCGCCCTGCCGCATGATGGCCGAGCCGGTCGAGGATTCCCCGACGAAGCCGATGGCCTTGATATCGGGATGTTCGGTCAGCGCGCGGCCGGCGTCCTCGCCGAAGCCATGCACCGTATTGAGCACGCCGTCGGGCAGGCCCGCCTCGCTGGCGATGCGCGCCAGAAGATCGGCGGTCACGGGCGACCATTCGGCGGGCTTGTGGACGATCGTGCACCCGGCCGCCAGCGCCGGCGCGATCTTCCATGTGGAGAGCATGAAGGGCGTGTTCCACGGCGTGATGACGCCGACAGGGCCGATGGGCGTGCGCGTCGAGACGTTCCAGTGCGCGGCCGATGGCATGTTGCGCCCATCGCGCGCGGACTGACAACGATCAGCGAAGAAACGGAAATTTTCCGCGCCGCGCAAGGCCGCCTTGGACATGAAGCGCCAGGCCTGGCCCGTATCCCAGCATTCGAGCGTGGCGATCTCGTCGGCATGTTTTTAGATGGCGTCGGCGTTGCGGTGAAGCAGTTTTTGACGCGCGGGCGCAGCCATGTCGCGCCAGGCCGGGAATGCGTCCCTGGCGGCCTCTGCGTCCGCGGCAATGTCGGCGGCCTCGCCACGCGCCACTTTG
>JBKDZW010000199.1:0-13235 GCA_047971685.1 Rhodoblastus sp. | reverse complement strand
GCGCCGATTACTTGTCGGTGATCTCGTCGATGTCGAAATGAACGGCGCCGGGAATATGGCCCGCCAGATATTCCGCGCGCGCGTTGCGGTTGGCGGTCGGCAGATGCCAGCTTGCGTCGACCACGAAAATATCGGGCGCGCGCAAGTGGTCGGCGAGCCATTTGGTCGTCACGAAAAATTTATGCGCGCCGTCGCCCGACATGAGCCTGCCCTCGTCTGTTTCCTGCTTGCCGGTGTATCGCGTTCTCACGCGCGCCGGCAAGGCTCGCATTTTCGTTCAAACAGCGGGCGCATTGCGCAAAATCGCTGCGCCGGATTCGCACAAGCGCGTGACCAGGTGCGCTGTCGCACCGCCTGGCCGCCGGGAATTTGCAGGATAGGGCCTGTGACAAGGCTGCTGGGGGGCAAAGCCATGAATTCGACGACACGGACAAGGGGTTTGACGGTGCCTATGCTTTCCGTACTTCTGGCTCTGGCCGCAATCGCCTGGATTGTTCTGCGCTGAAGTTTCTGCGGAATCAGACTTTTTCGAGGGGCGCGACAATCGTGGATTTTCTGTCCATCCATGCGGGAACCGGCAGGTTCCTGGCGCGCAGGAATTCCGGATTGAACATTTTGGCGGCGTAGCGTCCGCCGGAATCGCACAAGGGGGCGACAATCGTGTGGCCCGGCCCCATTTCACGGGCGAGCCGGATCGCGCCCGCCACATTCACGCCCGACGAGCCGCCAAGCAGCAGACCCTCGTGTTCGGCAAGCTCGAAGACGATGCGCAGCGCCTCCTCGTCGGAGATCTGGAAGGCGACATCGACTTCCACGCCCTCGAGATTCCTGGTCACGCGGCCTTGCCCGATCCCTTCCGTGATCGATGAGCCCGACGATTTGAGTTCGCCGGTCGTGTAATAGGAATAGAGCGCGGCCCCCATGGGATCGGCCAGCCCGATGCGCACCTTGGAATTGCGCTCCTTGAGCGCCAGCGACACGCCGCCGAGCGTGCCGCCCGAACCGACCGCGCAGACGAAACCGTCGACGCCGCCATCCGTGTCTTCCCAGATTTCCGGGCCGGTGGTGAGCCGATGGCCCTCGCGATTGGCGACATTGTCGAATTGATTGGCCCAGATCGCGCCGGCGGGCGTTTCCCTGGAGAGCTGGGCTGCGAGCCGCCCCGAAAGCTTCACGTAATTGTTGGGGTTGGAATAGGGGACGGCGGGCGTCTCGATCAGTTCCGCGCCTTGCAGGCGCAGCATGTCTTTCTTTTCCTGGCTCTGCGTCTCGGGGATCACGATGACCGTGCGATAGCCGAGCGCATTGGCCACGAGCGCCAGACCGATGCCGGTATTGCCGGCCGTGCCCTCGACGATCGTGCCGCCGGGCCGCAATTCGCCGCGGGCTTCGGCGTCGCGCACGATGGCGAGCGCTGCGCGGTCCTTGACGGAGCCGCCGGGATTCATGAATTCGGCCTTGCCGAGAATCCGGCAGCCCGTCGCCTTCGAGGCGGCGCGCAATTCGATCAGCGGCGTATGTCCGATGGCGTCGATAACATTGGCGGCGGCGCGCATAAGGCTCTGTTCCTCTCCAAAAATTTGGCCACATCTTAGGGCGCCGTCTGTGGTTCGGCCAAGGAGGGGGCGATGACGGCCCTTGATGACGGTCCCGGAAGGCCCGTTCAGGGGCGTTCATAAAACGGCGCCGCAAAAGCGCCGTTGCATGATGGGATTTCTGGCGGGATCGCGGGTTTGCGCGAAAACCTCGCGCTCATTTGCGTGCGAAAACGAGGTGGCGCACGTCGATTACGCCGGCGCGGAATCCGGCTTCGCAATAAGACAGGTAATATTCCCACAGACGCCTGAATTGCTCGTCGAAGCCAAGCGGCGCAATATCGGGCCAGGCGGCGCGGAACCGGTCGCGCCACTGGGCGAGCGTCAACGCATAATCCTGTCCGAAGGCGCGTTTGGCGATCAGCGAAAGATCGTGGCTTGCGCCGAGCTTTTCGAGAATCGTGCGCGTCGGCAGCATGCCGCCGGGGAAGATGTAGCGGCGGATGAAATCCATTTCGCGCCGGTAGCGCGGAAAGACCGCCTCGTCGATGGTGATGATCTGCAAGGCGGCGCGGCCGCCGCCGACGAGCCGGTCGCGCACCTGCGCGAAAAAGGTCGGCCAATAGGCCTCGCCCACCGCCTCGAACATTTCGATCGAGGCTACGCCGTCATAATGGCCGCGCTCGTCGCGATAATCCTGCATGCGCAGGTCGACGCGCTCGCTCAGGCCCGCCTTCTGGATGCGCGCCTGTGCGAATTCGAGCTGTTCCTTGCTGATGGTCAGTCCCGTCACCTTGCAGCCGCGTTCGCGCGCGACATGTTCGGCAAAGCCGCCCCAGCCGCAGCCGATCTCGAGAATATGCTGGTTTTCGCGCGCCTCGAGCGCATCGGCGAGTGCGCGATATTTGCGCACCTGCGCGCCGTCGAGATCGCCGTCTGCGTTCAGATCGAGCGCGGACGAATAAGTCATGCTCACATCCAGCCATTTGGCGTAGAAGGCATTGCCGAGATCGTAATGGGCGTGAATGTTACGGCGCGCGCCCGCACGGGTGTTTCGATGCAGCCAGTGAAAGGCCATCTGCGCGAATCGCACCAGCGGTTTGCCGGCCAGCAGGCGATCGGTCGCCTGATGATTCACGCAGAACAATTCCAGAAAGACGGTGAGATCGGGCGTCGTCCATTCGCCGCGCAGGTAGGATTCGGCGACCCCGACATCGCCATGCGCAAAGGCGCGCGCGAAGGCGAAATTCTTGATGTCCATGCGCGCCTGCGGCCCCGGCGCCTTGCCGCCGAAACGAAAGACCCGCCCGTCCGGCAAGCCCATTTCGAGGCGGCCGTTTTCGAGGAGATCGCAGAAATCCAGCAATTTGCGGACGTAGAAGGGATAGGCGCGGCGCGCGCGCTTCCTCGGATTTTTCGCGCCGTTCGGTTTCTTCGCACGCAAGAAACTGATCGCGTTCTGGATGCCTGCCACGGCCGGCGGGTTGGGAATGACGAGACGGCGCAAAAGTCATCACGGCGCTCCGACATGGGGGACGGACTGTCGAGAACATGTCCGACGGTTGCAGAACGTGCCTGGTTTCCGAGCGCTGCTAAGTTTTTGAGCCTTACTTAAGTATTCGTTCGCCGCAATCCCTCGATACGCGCGGAAATCCAGGCTACATTCTGCATCCTCCCGCCGGGTGGCGCAAGGACGAAGTCTTTCCGCGTTTCGCTCACAGATCGCGCCAGCCGAAGGCAAGTGGCGCTTCGCGGAAGGCGAAGCGGTCGAGATGGGTGGCGACCACGCCCTTCAATGCTTCGAGATGTGCGGACGAGGACGCCTCGATGCGGCATTCGATTTCGGCGTCATGCGCAAGCATGGTCAGCTTGCCGTCGCCGGGCCAGTCGGCGCCGCGCGAATCTTTCGGGAAAGTCACCGTGCCTTCGCGCGGCGTGTATTCCACCTTCAGATTGTGGCTCCAGTGCTTGCAAAGTTGCTGGAGATAGCGCGCGCCGTTCGGGGTCGGGGCATGTGCAATGCTCGTATGGGTCATAATCAAAAAAATCCTTCGATTGGCGGCGGGTTCGCGGCCGGTTGACGGTCGGCTCGCGCGCGGGCGCCGCTTCGATAGCCGCTCGACAATGGCCTATATGGGGCAGGGAGGTTGTCGGAAACGGCAGCGCAGAGGCAGCGGAACGAAGCCTGCAATTTCCGATGTGAAAGGAAATGGCGAATGGCTCCCCGAGCAGGACTCGAACCTGCGACCCAGCGATTAACAGTCGCTTGCTCTACCGGCTGAGCTATCGGGGAACGTTCCGGTATGGGCCGTGCCTATAACAAGGTCGCCGGGAATTGCAAAGCGTAAATCGCGCCTGCGCCAAAAGCGCGGACCCGTTCAATGACTTCCGCAGGAATTTGCGTCGATCCCGCCTTGCGCAGCGCGTGCGCCCTGCGCTATAGCGGCGCGACGAGGCCTCGTGGCGGAATGGTTACGCAGAGGACTGCAAATCCTTGCATCCCGGTTCGATTCCGGGCGAGGCCTCCAGACTTCCTTATTTAAGCTGGGCTTTCATAATTTAAGCCGGGCGCCCGGCCGCGCCCGCCGCCGCCCCGCGCGCTTTCGGCGTGAATCCGCTTTCGATCGCGATTTTTTCGTATTCCGCGCGAACAATCTCCTCGCCATAGCGCCGTTCAAGCCGCCGCACGGTGAAATGCCCGTGCGCCAGTCCCTGAAAATGGTCGGTGAAGGCGAGGTTGACGGCCGCGCCTCCCACAGCGCCTATCAGCGGCACAGCCTGCGCCGCCAGCTTTTGCGAGACGACGACGCCGAAGCGTCCGGCGATCTGCCCCATCAGGCGCACCAGCACGGGGGCCGCCTCGTCCACCACGCCCTTTTGCGCGACATAGGCGGCGGCTTCCGAGATTGATTTCGCCAGCAGGCCGCGCACGGCGAAATAGCCGCCGTCCAACACATCGGCGCCGGCGCTGTAGCCGCCGAGCGCGAAAACCTGGAGGCAGGCGAGCGCCGTCTCGGGCTTGCCGAGATCCTCGCCTTCCGCGCGCGCAATATCGGCGATCGAGCGCAGCATGATGGCGGTGGAGACCGGAAGCTCCACCGGCAGGCTCGCCAGCCCGAAGGCGCCGCCCGCCGCGCCCGAGGCGGCGGCCAGCGTGCGATGAAGATTGCGGCTGTCTTGCTTGCTGCTGTTTTGCGCCGGCGTTTTGCGCAAACTGGAGAGCGCGACATGCAGGGCGCCCTTCAGCGCTGCGCCGGCGGCCCTGGAGACGACGCTCGACACGCGCGCCGGCGCCAGAGCGCCGACAAGCCCGATCTGGCGGCCGAGCAAGGCGGTCATCCGCGCCGTGAAACTGGTTTTTTCCAGCGCTTCCACGGCTTTGGCGAGCGCCGCGCGATCGGCCGGCGCAAGGGGGGGCGAATACGAAAAGGCGTCGGCCATGTCAGTCTCCGCAGCGTGCCGGGCAAAGAAAACATCGGAACTGGCGCCGACTGTTGCAAGGGCGCCACGCAGGCATTGCCAAAAAGGCCTGTTACGGCTCCAAATCCCCGAAATTAACGATTTGGACCTCCCCGGCGTTAACCTCTTGCCCTGTTCGCGCCACGAAAGGGCCGGTCCGCCGCCGCAGGCGCAAAACGGCCGCTGACGCAAAAGCCAGAAATTCCGGGAGGGCGCGAGCGGTTTCGGGATGGGCGGGCGGCGCCCGTTGACGCCTCGTTATACTTACAATCCGTCACTCGAAATCTGAACGCATTCGCGTAAAAAGCGCGCATTTTGCTTCAATCGATCCTGACGCGCCCCGCGCAATCTGTCCTCAACAACGAGGACGGTCATGTTTTTCAAACTTGCCAAAGCGGTTTTCGGAGCGAGCCTTGTGGCGGCGGCGTTCATCGCCAGCCCGAGCTTTGCCGGCCCCGACAAAGTCGGCTTCCAGAAGGTCGTCGCTGTGACCAGCGTTCCCTACGGCTGGGTCGACTTCTGCCAGCGCTATCGCGGCGAATGCGATGCGCCGGCCGCCATGCCGCGCAAGATCGGCCTGTCCGCAAAGACGCTGCGCGAGATCGAGCGCATCAATCGCTGGGTCAACAAGAACATCGAATCCGTGTCCGACATGGATCATTGGAGCGTGATCGACCAGTGGGACTATCCCACCGACGGGCGCGGCGATTGCGAAGATTTTGCGCTGCTCAAGCGCAAGCTGCTCGCCGAACAGGGTTTTCCCATGCAGGCGCTGCTTCTCACCGTCGTCAAGGACAAGAACAACGAAGGCCATGCCGTTCTCACCGTCCACACCGACCACGGCGACTACGTGCTCGACAACATGAACGACGAGGTCAAGGACTGGAAACAGACGGGCTATCGTTTCGTCAAGCGCCAGAGCCAGACCGACATGAACACCTGGGTTTCGATCGGCGAGCCGACCAGCGCGCCGGCCTACGCCTCCCGCTGATTGTGGAGTTGAGGTCAGGTTCCCCATTGTAGGTTCCCCATTGCAGGTTTCCCATTGCAAGAGAGCCCGGCGCCCGCGAGGTCGCCGGGCTCTTCGCATGACGCAGGCGCCGCGCGCATTGACCGCTTGATCGATTCACTCGATGGTCGGCATGACCTCGGCGTCGCCCAAAGGGGAGGATTTGCATGTCGATTCGTTTCGCGGCGTATGCGCCCGCGCTTGCTTTCTGCGGCTTTGTCATGGTCGGTCCGGCGTACGCCCAGGCCAATGTCATGCAGGAATGCGGCAAGGAATATCAGGCGGCCAAGGCCGCCAATTCGCTCGCCGGCAAATCCTGGAACGATTATCTCAGGGAATGCCGCGTCCGCCACGGCGGCGACACGGCGACCGCACCCGCCGCCGCGCCGGTGGCCAAACCTGCGGCTGCGGAGACCAAACCCGCGACTACGAAAACCGAGCCCGCGACTACGAAAACCGAGCCCGCGGCTACGAAAACCGAGCCTGCGGCTGCGAAAGTCAAGCCCGCAGCCTCCGGTCCGGCGGTCTTCCCTGCCGGGATCGATCCCAAATACGCCAACGAAAAACCCGCCAAGCAGCGTATGAAAACCTGCCTCGACCAGTACAACGCCAACAAGGCCGGCAACGGCAATGGCGGCCTGACATGGATCCAGAAGGGCGGCGGCTATTACAGCGAATGCAACAAGCGCCTCAAGGGCTGATTGTCGCTTCCGAATGGTTCGGGGCCCCGGAAAACCCTCCGGGGCGTCCTTTTCAAATCCCTGAATTTCAAACCCTTCAATGCCCGCCGAGATAGGCCGTCGCCGCCACGGCTATGCCGATCGCGCCCAGCAGCATCGAGGCGTGCCATGGCCAGCGCTGCCCGCGCGTGATGATGGCGACCGTGGCCACGGCGATGGATATGTGCAGCATCGTCACGGCGATGGTGAGCACGTGATGGCGATGGGCGTGAGCGTCGCTGGCGTGCAGGCGCGCTTCCGCCTTCTTTTCGTAATCCTCTGCCTGCTTCTTGATGTCGTTCTGCTCGGCGTCGTAACGCCTGGCCTGTTTCTCGAATTCCGGCGCTTTCGGGCCGCCGCCGGCCGCAGCAATCTCGTACATGTTTTTTTTCATGCTCTTGGCCTGAAAAAAGTTCCAGGCGTCGGTCGCCTTGTTTTGCAGCAGCACGGCCTCGTTCTTGGCGACGGTCACGCCGGACGTCTCGATCGTCTCCAGCGAGCCGACGGAGGCGGCGACCACGGCCAGCACGGCGACCGTGATCGAAACCTTGGTGATGAATCCGTCTTTGGCGTGGGCTGCGTGTTCGGCATGTTCGAGATGCTCGAAATGCTCGCTCGTTCCGTGTTCGGCCATGTTCCTTCTCCGCGTTCCCTCTCCGCGCGTGTCGGCCGCGCTTCAGGTTGATCCGTTAACGCGGCGCCTCCGCTTCGCGCAAGGCGCAAACGGGGGTTTTCGACAGCCGGAAAGGGCGGGCGGAGCGTGGGTTCGCCCCTTGTGCGCTGCGCGTGGACAGCGCGATTTTGAAACCATATAAAGGCGCGGTTCGTTTTCGGACGGGCGCCGATGCGCCCGCGCATCAGGGACGTGGCGTCCCGCGCCGACTGGAGCAATCATGCAGGGTCAAGCAGCCGCAGTTTCAGCGCAGGATTTTGCGGGTCTGCGCCGCACGGCGATCGATTGTCAGATTCGCCCCTTCGGCGTCACCGATCAGCATATTCTCGGCGCCTTCCTTGCCGTTCCCCGCGAAAAATTCGTCCCCGCCAGATTCGAGGCCGTCGCTTATTCCGATATGGAATTGAGCCATCCGCTGGCCGGCGTCCAGGACGGGCGCGGCGCGCGCGCGATGCAGATGCCGCTGGTGCTTGCCCGCCTGTTGCAGGCCGCCGACATCGGCCGCGCCGACCGCGTCCTCGATGTCGCCGGCGCTGCCGGATATACGGCGGCCATCGTCGCCGGGCTTGCGGCCAGCGTCGTGGCGCTCGAATCGGATGAGGCGCTTTCGCAGGCCGCCGCCCGCAATTTCGAGGCTTTGGGACTGGCCAACGCGCAGGCCGTCTGCGGGCCGCTGGTGGAAGGTTGCGCCGCAAAGGGCCCCTTCGACGTGATTGTAGTCGGCGGCGCGGTCGAGCAGGGGCTGGACAATCTGCTGGCCCAGCTTGCGCCCGGCGGTCGCCTGGTCGCGCTCAGACCGCTCAAGCCGCGCGCCGCCGGCTCGGCGCGCGCTTTCCTTTATCTGAAGGACGGCGCCAATATTTCCGAACGCGCTCTGTTCGAGGCCGCCGGCGCCCCCATCGCCGAATTTGCCGCCGCGCCCGCCTTTGCTTTCTGAATTCAGGCCCGCGTGAATAGGGAACCTGTATTGCGTTGCGTCTGTGTCGTATTTTTGCGGCGTGTCGGTAAATTCCGCCCGACTCGCTGTCGCGTAGGGTGATTTTGTCCGCTGCGGCGGTAGAATATGTGCAAATTGAGCGGCATAAGACCGCGACATGAACAGGACGCCGCCTGGCGCGGTGTGTGAGGGTGAGACATGCGTAAGTACGAAGCGGCGTCAGCCGGCGTATTGGCTGTCCGCGCCGGGTGTGCAGATTCCGGGCGTGTGTCGTTGAGCGTTTTGGCGTTGTCGGGCGTTGCGCTGGCCATGCTCGCCGTTTCCGGCGCGCATGCGGAGACGATGTCCGGGGCTCTGGCGCGCGCCTATGCCGCCAATCCCGACATCAACCAGCAGCGCGCGGCGGTTCGCGGGCTCGACGAGAATGTTCCCAAGGCCAAGGCCGGCTGGCTGCCCAAGGTGAGCGCGACCGCCTCGGTCGGCGCGCAATATACCTACGCGCGCGCTGCGCCAACCCGGATCGACGAGGCCCATCCGACCCGTCAGCGCCCCATGGGCCAGAAATACGACGACGCCAACCCGCGCGGCTACGGCATTCAGGCCTCCGAGACCCTGTTCGACGGGTTTCGCACGCTGAACTCCGTGCGTCAGGCCGAATCGCAGGCGTTCGGCGCGCGCGAGACGATGCGCAACACCGAGCAGACCATCCTGCTCAACGCCGCCACCTCGTACATGAACGTCCTGCGCGACACGGCGATCCTGAATTTGCGCAAGGCCAATATTGCCGTGCTCGAGGAGCAATTGCGCCAGACGCGCGATCGGTTCCAGGTCGGCGAGGTGACGCGCACCGACGTCGCGCAGGCCGAGGCGAGCCTTGCGCAATCCCATTCCGATTTTTTCGCCGCGCAATCCAATTTGCGCGCCTCTGTTGCGTCCTTCCGTCAATATATCGGCGTCGAGCCCAAGAATCTGTCGCCCGCCAAGAGCGTCGAGGCGCTGTTGCCCAAGAGCCTGCGTGCCGCAGTCTCCGTGTCGCAAGTCGAGCACCCCTCCATCGGTTCGGCCCTGCATAATGTCGATGTCGCAGCCTATGCGGTGAAGGTGGCCGAGGCCGCGCTCTATCCGACCGTCCAGGTCGTCGGCGCGCTCAATCGCCAGTTCGACGCGCAGGGCCTGACGGGGCAGAAGAATTTCTCGGCCTCCGTCTCGGGCCAGCTCAATGTGCCGCTCTATCAGGGCGGGTCCGAATATGCCTCGATCCGCCAGGCCAAGGAGCAATTGGGCCAGGCGCGTCTCGTCGCCGATCTCGCCCGCGATCAGGTGCGCGCGCTTGTCGTGACGAGCTGGGGCCAGCTCGACACGGCGCGCGCGCAGATCACCTCGGGGCAGGCGACCGTCAAAGCCGCCGAAGTTGCGCTCAACGGCGTGCGCGAGGAAGCCAAGGTCGGCCAGCGCACCACGCTGGACGTTCTGAACGCGCAGCAGGCGCTGCTCAATTCGCGCGTCTCGCTGGTCACAGCGCAACGCGACCGGGTCGTGGCTTCCTACGCCGTGCTTTCGGCCATGGGCCATCTTTCCGCAACGCGCCTGAACCTGACCGCGCAGCTCTACGACCCGACCGTTCACTTCGATCAGGTCAAGAGCAAGCTGATCGGCACGAGAACGCCCGACGGCCGCTGACGCAACGGAAATCGCGGCGGCGCGCCGCGCGCCTGGCCTGATTCGAGAGAAGCGGAAGGCGGCGGCGAAGACGCCGATCGCAGATGATGCGTATTCGGAAATAATGCGCGTTCGGACATGACGCGGATGGACATGACGCGGATGGATTTGCGTCATGTTGCGCAAAATCCGCAGCGGGAATTTTCAGGCATTCGGGCAAAGACGGCCCTTGAAGACGGTCCTTGTGGACGCGCAGTCCACAGGCTCCGCGCCGCTGCGTGTTGCGCCATGCAATCCGGCATGTGATTCTAGGTGCGTATGGGAGGCGTGATTCGCGGCGTCGTCGTGATTCCCGCCAGCGCCCAGGGCCGAGTACGAAGTCGCCATGAACGCAGCCAATGCACCGATACCCTCGCAGCTCGAATCCGAGCGTCGCGCGCATGAGCCGTCGATGGAGGAGATTCTTGCCTCGATCCGCAAGATCATCGCCGACGACGACGCACTGCCGCTGAGCCGTTCGCCTGCGCGCTCGCGCATGTTCGACGCTAATGTGACGCCCATCTCGTCAGCTTCGCGCGCGCCGCAGGCCGTCTCGCAAGCCGCGCCGCAGGCCGTCTCGCAAGCTGCGCCGCAAATGCCGGCTCCCGCAGCGCAATCTTCTGCTTCTTCTGCGCCCGCCGTTCAGGTTTCCGAGCCGGCCACGCAACCCCGGCTCGAGGCTGCCGACATGGATTCCTTTGCCGAAGTCGGCCGCGAACTGATAACGCGCGACGAGCCTGCAAAGGTCGAGGACGCGGCGGAGCAGGGCGCTGCGCTGCGCCCTGCGCTGGACCACGACGCCGAAGCCGTGGCGCAGGCCGCAGACGACGCTTCCGGCGATCCGGACGAGGCGATTGTTCCGGAGCCGCCGGGCTTCTACGAAGCAAGCCGGACTGTCGATCTGAATGCCGCGCAGTCTGAAGAGGCCGCGCATGCAGAAGCGCAACAACAATCGCAGCCTGAATTTCCGCATGAAAATTTCGACGAGGGAAGCCTGGCCGAGACGGAATTCCAGCAGGAAGCCTATGATTCGGAAGGCGCCGAACAGGCCGAACCCGGCTATCGGCTCGGGCCGGAGACCATTTTGTCGACGCAGGCCAACGCCAGCATCGCCTCGGCTTTTCAGGCGCTTTCGGCGAGCGTTCAGATGACGAGTGCGGATTCGATCGACCGCCATGTCCGCGAAATGCTGCGTCCCATGCTCAAGCAATGGCTCGACGACAATCTGCCTGTGATGGTCGAGCGGCTGGTGCGCGCCGAGATTGAACGAGTCGCGCGCGGCGGGCGTTGATTTCGCGCCGCAAGCGGGGCTGCGTCGGGGAATCTTAACGCGGCGCTAACCCTGAGCGCTCAAGACTTTTTCATGGTTCGCACACGGCTCAGGGCCAATATCGCTCCCATAGCCTTCCACGTCTTTTCGGCGCTGGTTGCAGGTTATTTCATCTGGCATGCCCTGCACGGGCAGCGCGGGCTGAAGACGCGCGACGAGAATTCCGAGAAGGTTGCGGAAATGCAGGCGACCCTCGAAAACCTGCGCGCGGAGCGTGCGCGCTGGCGCCACAGGATCGGCCTGGTGCGCGGCGAAGCTATCGACGCCGACATGCTGGAAGAGCAGGCGCGTATAGAGCTTGGCCGCGTTCAGAAGAACGAAGTGGTTATTCTCATGCCGACCGAACCTGAAAAATAACTCATTTCAGGTTACATCAATAAAAATAACCAAAATCGAGTTTATTCGCTAACGGTCTGAATTGTGTCAGCTTCTCTGACACATCATGTATTTTGCTCCCCCTCGTCAAATCTCCTGCTCTACGTTAGCGTGGCGATAAGAACGGCGAACGCCGGCAGGCAACGGCGAACGCCGACAGGAGGAGCGTCATGGCGGCGAATGTCAGATCGCGTCAAAACAAGTCCGAATCCGAAGAAGAAAGCGTAACGCCGCCCTTCACGAAAGAAGAAGACCTTCGCGCCTATCGCGAAATGCTTCTCATCCGCCGCTTCGAGGAAAAGTCCGGCCAGATGTACGGCATGGGCCTCATTGGCGGGTTCTGTCATCTCTACATCGGCCAGGAGGCTGTGGTGGTCGGCGTCGGCATGGCCGCGCGCCCGACCGATCAGGTCATCACCTCCTATCGCGATCACGGTCATATGCTGGCCTGCGGGCTCGACCCCAAGGGCGTGATGGCCGAACTCACCGGGCGTCGCGGCGGCCTGTCGAAAGGCAAGGGCGGCTCGATGCACATGTTCTCCAAGGAGAAGAATTTCTACGGCGGCCATGGCATCGTCGGCGCGCAGGTCTCGCTCGGCACGGGGCTGGCCTTCGCCAACCGCTACCGCGAGGACGATTCGGTCTCGCTCACCTATTTCGGCGACGGCGCGGCCAATCAGGGCCAGGTCTACGAGAGCTTCAACATGGCCGAGCTGTGGAAGCTGCCGGTCGTCTACATCATCGAGAACAACCGCTACGCCATGGGCACATCGGTTGCGCGCTCCTCCGCGCTGACCGAATTCTCCAAGCGCGGCGCCTCTTTCAACATTCCCGGCGAAGCCGTCGACGGCATGGATGTGCGCGCCGTGAAGGCGGCCACCGAACGCGCGCTCGAATGGTGCCGGGCCGGCAACGGCCCCTACATTCTGGAAATGCAGACCTACCGTTATCGCGGCCATTCCATGTCGGATCCCGCCAAATACCGCTCCAAGGAGGAAGTGCAGAAAATGCGCGAGGAGCACGATCCGATCGAACAGGTGCGCACGCGCCTGCTGGCCGGCGGGGTGACGGAAGACGAATTGAAGAAGATCGACGCCTCGGTGCGCTCCGTCGTGTCCGAGGCCGCCGAATTTGCAACCCAGGATCCCGAGCCCGACCCTTCCGAGCTCTACACCGACATTCTGCGCTGATTCGGGCGCGCGCGCCGCCGCGCCCCGGCATTCCCAATTCAGATGCGAGTTCCCAAGATGTCGACGAATATTCTGATGCCGGCCCTCTCGCCCACCATGGAGGAGGGCACGCTCGCCAAATGGCTGAAGAACGAGGGCGATACGATCAAGTCGGGCGATGTCATCGCCGAGATCGAGACCGACAAGGCGACCATGGAGGTCGAGGCGGTCGATGAGGGCGTGCTCGCCAAAATCCTGATTCCCGCAGGCACCGAAGCCGTCAAGGTCAACACGCCGATTGCGGTCATAGCAGGCGAGGGCGAAGACGTTT
>JBKDZW010000198.1:0-36819 GCA_047971685.1 Rhodoblastus sp. | reverse complement strand
GCCAGAGTTCCAGAACACGGGACTGCGACGGCAAGGCCAGAAAGCCGCAGGCGAAGTCAATGAAATGCGGATGCCGCTCGATGTCGTAGCCGCTCCCACGCAAGCTGTGTGCGTAAGCCGCGACCAGGTGCGCGACGCCATCAGAGCTGGCTCCGCAAATTCGGACAGCGGCATAAGTGGATTTCCTGCCTGACGACGGCGAAGATTTTCGTCGCGAATCAGGAGCAGAGATGACGAAGAGAAGCCGCCGGACGCATTCTCCGGGTTCCGATTGCGCGATCATTGGCGGGCGTTACGAATGGATCCGGCGTAAACGATATTCTTTGGGTCGGGCTTCAAAGACTTCGAGGCTTGGCCATAGTCGCCGAATGGCGCATCGCGCAACGCCGCAGCGGCGCCCACGCCCTGCTCCGTTACGATCCGCATGAAGTCGCGCGCTTCCGGCGTATTGCGCAGCATGCTGTCCATGACCGATCCCAGCAATTGCGTCGATTGAAGGCCCATATTCTCATAAGCCTGATTGACGATGAGTTTCATGGCGGCAAGCTGGGATGCGGGGATGCTCGACAATCGATGAGCCAGCGCGCGAGTCTCTCGTTGAAGCTCGGAGAATGGCACGGCCTGATTGATAAGATTGATGGCGGCAGCTTCCTTGCCCGACAGAGCCCGCCCGGTCAGCGCCAGCTCCTTGGCCTTCGCAAGCCCAAGCCGGTGGACCCACATTCCCGCGTGATGGCAGCCCCACATGCGCGAATAAGGCGTTCCGATACAAGCGTCCTCGGATGCGATGACGATATCGGCGCATAGCGCCATCTCGCTTCCGCCGCCCACGCACCAGCCGTGAACCTGCGCGATGACAGGCTTGGGCGTCCGCCACAGCGACATGAATCGCGGCACCCAGCCGAGCTGGTGATGCGTCGCCTTGACCATGTCTTTTCCGGCATCCCATTGACCGTCCGTCGCGATGTCGTCGTCCCATTGATGAAACCCATCGGCGAAATTGAAGCCCGCGCAGAATGTTCGTCCGGCGCCCTGCAAAATGATCGCCTTGACCTTTTCGTCTCTTGTCGCTTCGCAAACCGCAGCGTCCAGCTCGTCGAGCATGGGAGGAACGATAGTGTTCATGTCGTCTGGACGATCGAGCGTGATGAGGGCCGTTGCGCCGTCTACCTCGTAGTGAATGGCCTGGTACATCGGGTTTCCTCATTGTTTGCAAAGTGCGGGGCTTGCGAAGCGCGACGATGACCGGCGCCGAAAGCGCCGTCACGCCGGCATCCCGTATGATTATCATTTATATGCAAAAAATCGAGTTGACAGTCATGCCTGACTGTCTATATAAATTTCACAGTCAGATCTGATTGTCAAAAATCAGGCCGTTAAAAGGAAAGGCGAGCGGGTCGTGAAAACGCAACTTCAGCCTGAACTTTCCATTCGCGCTGCTCAGCGCGCAGCGACGCATCAGCGCCTTCTGGACGCTGCGGTCGCCTTGCTGATCAAACGTGGCGTGGCGGCGACGACGACTGTGGCGGTGCAGGAATATGCCGGGGTCAGCCGCGGCACGCTCCTGCATCATTTTCCAAGCCACGCCGAACTTCTGGCGGGAACCATCGATCAACTGGTTCGCCGCAACGAAGAAGCGGCGCAGCAGGCATTGACCAGATGTCTCGACAATCTGGACCCGATAGACCGCGCGATGCGCGTTCTTGCGGACGCCTTCAGTCGGCCGGCCTATCTCGCCGAGCTGGAGCTATGGACGGTGGCTCGAACCAATCCGCAATTGCGCGGAGCGCTGAAGGTCGCCGAACGCCGCGCGCGCCCCGAGCTTGAGCGTGTTTTCAATACGCTGTTTGCGCCATTGCGCGATCGTCCGAACTACGCTGTGGCGGCTAGCCTTTCAATCGAGTTCGTCCGCGGTCTGGCGCTGGCAGGCGTGTTGCGAAGCAGTCCGTCTCATCGCGAGCAGATACTCAACGACTGGATATGGACGCTCCGCATTCTGCTCGATCAAACAACGGCCCGGGAAGAGTTTCCCGCGCCGACAACGTCAAAGCGGGTGAGGCATGACTGATTTCCAGACCCTTCGTTACGAAACGCGTGATCGCAAGGCCTACATAACGCTGTCGCGCCCGGAAAGGCTGAACGCCATCGACGATCACATGCCGCGCGAGCTTCGCACGGCCGTCGAACGCGCCGATGCCGATCCCGATGTCCACGTCATCATTCTCAGCGGCGATGGTCCGGCGTTCTGCGCAGGTTACGACTTGAAGGAATTCGCTGAGGATGGCGGCAGCCGGTGGAACCAGACCGGCCCGTCCTGGGATGCGATGCAGGACTATCGCGGGATGAGCCGCAACACCGAGGATTTCTTTTCTCTGTTTCGCTCATTAACGCCCTCGATCTGCAAAATCCACGGATACGCCGTCGCGGGCGGCAGCGATATCGCGCTGAGCTGCGATCTGGTGGTCATGGCCGAGGACGCGAAGATCGGATACATGCCCGCGCGCGTCTGGGGGTGCCCGACGACCGCGATGTGGGTCTATCGGCTCGGCGTCGAACGCGCGAAACGGATGCTGTTGACGGGCGACAAAATCGACGGGCGCACGGCGGCCGAATGGGGCCTGGTGCTCGAGGCGCCGCCGGCCGATCAGCTTGACGCGCGGGTCGAGGCGCTTGCGGATCGCATCGCGTCCGTGCCGACCAATCATCTGGCCATGCAAAAGCTGATGATCAATCAGGCTCTCGACAACATGGGCCTGCGATCGACGCAGACATTGGCGACGTTGTTCGACGGCATCACCCGGCACTCGGCCGAGGGGCGTTGGTTCAAGGAATTCGCGGAAAAGCGCGGCTTTCACGCCGCCGTCGCCTGGCGTGACTCGGGGCAGCCGATGCCCAACGGCGGCGGGCCTATTCCAGAGGTGTGATCATGGCGGCGTCCTATTGGCCGGCCGACACGTCGCGGCCGATCCTGGATCTCACGGCTGGCGAAGCGCTGCGCCTCGCCGCTTCCAAGGCGCCGGATCGGATCGCGCTGGTCGAGGCCGTGCCGCATGGCATGGAATCGCTAGTCGGCGCAGACGCTGTCGACCGCCGATGGGCCTATGCCGAATTGCTTGCCGAAGCGGAAAATTGCGCGCGCTGGCTTTTGCGGTCCTATGCGCCCGGCGAGCGCGTCTGCCTGTGGGCGCCGAATGTGCCGGAATGGGTGATTTTTCAATATGGGGCCGCTCTTGCCGGACTCGTTCTGGTGACCGCCAACCCCGCGTTGCGCGCCAGCGAACTACGTTATGTCCTGCGTCAATCGAAGGCCGTGGGGCTGGTCCATGCAAGCGCGTTCCGCGGGACCGACATGGCGGCGATAGCGCGTGAGGTCGCCGACGAGGTCCGTGAGCTTTTCTGCCTCGCCGATTGGCAACGCCTCGTGCGCGGACAGCGCCATGCCGGCGAGTTGCCGGTGGTGCCTCCCTCGCATCCCGCACAGATTCAATATACGTCGGGCACGACCGGCGAGCCGAAGGGCGTTCTCCTGCATCATCGCGGCCTGGTCACCAACGCGAGCTTCGTGGCCGCCCGCGCGGGGCTGGATCAAGGTGTTTTCGTTTCCCCGTTGCCGTTGTTTCACACCGGCGGTTCGGTGGTGTCCGCGCTTGGCTGCCTGACGACCTGCTCGACCTACGTATTGCCGCTCTTGTTCAACGCCGACCTGATGCTCGACGCCATCGAGCGGGAGCGCGGCGTCCTGATCCAGGGCGTACCGACGATGATCATCGCGATGATCGAGCAGCAGCGCAGGAACCCTCGCGACATTTCATCGTTGCGCGCGGCCTTGTGCGGCGGCGCGCCGGTGCCAGCGGAAATGCAGCGCCGCGTCAAGCGCGATCTGGGATGCGACCTCCTGCCATTGTACGGGCAAACCGAACTCAGTCCCATCGTTTGCCAGACCTCGCTGGACGATTCGATCGAGGACAAGGCTGCAACATCAGGCAGGCCTCTGTGGCAATCCGAGGTGAAGATCGCGGATATCGAAACGGGAGAACCGGTTCCGATCGGCGCCGAAGGCGAAATTCAGGTGCGCGGTTATCAGAGCATGATCGGCTACAACGATATGCCGGAAGAAACCGCGGACAGAATTACGCCGGATGGATGGTTGCGCAGCGGCGATCTTGGTTCGATGGACGCGCGCGGATACATCAAGATCACGGGACGCATCCGGGACATGATCATCCGCGGCGGCGAAAATATCTACCCGGTCGAAATCGAAAAAGTTCTGTTCACTCATGAAACCGTCGCGGACGCGGCCGTGTTTGGCGTTCCCGATGGATATTGGGGCGAGGTGGTCGGCGTGGCCATTCGCGCGAATGATCCGACGCACCCCCCGACAGCAGCGCAATTGCAGGCCCATTGTCGCGCTTTTCTGGCGCCATTCAAGGTGCCGGTCAGATGGCTGATCTGCGACGAATTCCCTCTCACCGCATCCGGCAAGGTGCAGAAGTTCAGGCTCCGCGAGCAATTAGCGGCCGGAACGCTCGAGGAACTCAATCCATAGACAACGGTCCGGTTCCGTTGCGGCGTCAACGCGAATGGCCCGCAAGCGGCCATCTGGACGAAATATCGGGGCGCGCGACGCGGCCATGAACGGACAACGCCTCGCCGGTGAAGCGTGTTTCACGAATTGTTCTGCAGGGAGCGGTCAATGATTACGAAGTTTGACGATTATCTGATCCATCAGACGCCGATGCCGGTCGCCAGTGTCGGGACGACCGATACCAACGCCTACGATCGGTATTTCTTTGAAGGCTTCACCACGGATGCTTCGCTGGTGTTCGGCGCAGCGTTCGGATTTTATCCGAACAAGGAAGTGGTCGACGGAGCATTCAGCGTCAGCATCGGCGGCACACAATATTCGATCTATGCGAGCGACCAGGCGCCTGTCGAGCGCGCAAACAGCGCGGTGGGGCCGATTTCCATCGAGATTCTCGCGCCGATGCGCCGCGTTCGCGTTCGTGTCGACGATACCGCCCGGCAGTTTCATGCTGATCTGGTGTTCGAGGCGAAAACGGGAGTGATGGAGGAAGGCCGGGAGGTTATCACCGATGGCGCGCGAACGACAGTCGACATGACACGATACAGCCAGCTCGGCTCCTGGTCCGGATGGATCGACGTCAAGGGAACCCGTATCGAACTGGACGGACAAGATATTCTCGGCGTGCGCGATCATTCATGGGGAATACGGCCGCTTGGAGGCCCTGGCGCGCAGACGCGCTGGTCCAGGGAATTCTATTGGTTCTGGTCGCCCACCTTCTTTCCCGACACCTTCCTGCACTGGCATTTGACGGACAACAGCAAGGGCGAGATCCCGCATCGGATAGGCGCGCTTCTGCCGTTGTGCGATGCCGGCGACACGCCTTTGTACATGCGGGATGTGGGCGGCGACAGCGTGTTTCCCGTTCGCTTCACGCCGCAATACGTCGAGGGCACGCGGCGCATCAAACGGCTTGATGTCGATTTGAACGACAAGCATGGTCCGCGCATGCGGCTGGAAATTGTGCCCAACCCTGCGGTCGCATTTTCACTCTCGGGCCTGGGCTATATCAACCATGACTGGGAGCACGGCACCTGGAAGGGGCCGTCATTCGTAGACCAGAACGCATGGCCGGCGGATCAGCCCAATCCGGCATTCCCGAGAAATTCGCACATCCATCACGTCTGCACGGTGACACGGGACGACGGGGTCGTGGGGCATGCAATCCTCGAGCAATGCATATTCGGCCCCCACGCTCCCAGCGGTCTGACGGGCGTCATGGATGGGTACCGGTCGCAACGACAGGACAGCGCGTGATGGCGCAACATGCGACTGTTGGCGAGCGGCTGGGCGAATATTGGACGCTCGCCCATCCCGAACATCGCAACGTTCAGGTGTCGTCGGTGCACAAGTACCACGTCGGCGCATCCCGCGACACATATCGGCTTCTGCTGAACTACGACGACGATCATGGCGCGCAAAGCCACCGCGCCATTCTCCGGATCGTACCGGAAGGATGCCTTGCATCGTCGAACATAAGTTCGGTCGAAAACGAATATTTGGCGTTACAGGCGCTCCAGCGGACGTCTGTGCGGGTGCCGCGCGTTTTCCTTACGGAGTCCGATGAAAAGCATCTCGGCGGTTCGTTCATGCTTATGCACGAGGTCGTCGGTTGCGAATCGTCGTGGTCGAATATCGTCAAGCCGCCGTGGGTGGATCATCGTGAAAAGCTTGGCGAGCAGTTCTGGACGCAATTGGGAGAATTGTCGAAGGTCGACATGAAGCGCAGCGGGCTTGCGGATGGCTTTGCCGTGCCAGATGCGCGCGATTGCGCGTCGATCGCCCTGGAAACCTGGCTTTGTGAACTCAGGACGGCGCAAAGCAGGCTTGCGAACGGCATCGCCCTGCCGAGCGTGGAGGCGGCGATACGCTGGTTGAAGACGAATCTTCCACCGCCGGCCCAACGGGTCGCTCCTGTGCACGGCGACTTTCGCGCAGGGAACTTCCTCTACGACGAGAGCGGCGATGTCCACGCCATTCTCGATTGGGAAATGTTCCATCTCGGCGATCCCATGGAAGACATCGGATACGGAACATGCCCGGTGTGGGGCAAGCGGCGTCCGGGCGGAATGGTCAGCCGGGAGCGCACGATTGAACTATGGGAGAAATCGAGCGGCCTGACGGCGGATACAGCTTCGCTCCGGTGGTGGAGCGTTCTGGCGCTATTGAAGCTGGTCGCACTGCATGTCAGCGCGGCGTTCAGCTTCGGCTCAGGCGCCAACGCCAACCCCCAGCTCATGGTTGGCGCCTGGTTCGGTCTTAATTCTGTGGAGCGGTGTCTTCCATCCATCCTGGATGAGATGACGCATGCGTGAACACGGAGGCTGCTTTGTCGCTCGCAATTGATGTCGATACGGTTCTAAACCGCGTTTCACAGCACCTCAGGGAGGCAATCGTTCCGACGCTGGATGGCTACAATGCCTATTACGTCGGAATCGCTGCAACGATCGTCGAGTGCGCGGCGCTCGAATACAATTCCGCAGCGCAGGTTCGCGCCGAAGAGAATTGCGCGTTGCGTGGGTTGCTCACGAAAGCAACGCCATTCGCAAGCAAGGATCTCGCAGCCCGCTTGCAGTCCGCACTGGATGAACAAAACGCGACGGACTCGATTCTCATATCCGATCTGACACGCATCAACCGCATGCTGCGCGCGCTGTTGATCGATGTGCACGCAGAAGTCGAGCAGCGCCTGAACGAAGATTGGGCAGCCGATCTGAACGCCGAAATAATCAAGGAGTATCGAGCGATGAGCGAACGATACCAGTTCGACAAGCTGCTTTCGACCTACTGACGACGCATATCCCTCGCGCGGAATTTCCCGCAAGGGTCGCCGTCCATTCCAACATCACTGACTACCTTGTGCGAGGTGGGTGGGGTCGCCAGAAATCCATTTGGCGGCTGTCAAAAAGCACAAATCCGGGAGGGATCAATATGCGTTTTAGGTATCTTTTTCCGACGGCGGCGCTTCTTGCATCGGTTGTCGGCTCCCCTGCATCGGCCGCAGAGGACGTCATCAAGATCGGGATTCTGACGGATCAGAACGGCACATACGCCTATGTGGCGGGGCGTGGCACGATCGAGGGGGCAAATCTCGCGGTCGAGGATTTCGGCGGAAAGGTGAACGGAAAACGGATCGAAGTCGTCACCGGCGACGATCAGAACAAACCCGACATCGCTGCGGGGATCGCCCGGAAATGGATCGACGTCGATGGCGTCAACGTCATCCTGGCCGGGGGAGGAACCGCAGCAACCATTGCGGCCCTCAACGTAGCCAAGGAGAAGAAGCGGACAATGCTCGTGGTCGGCGCCGGTTCGTCGGACATTACGGGGAAATTGTGCTCGCCCTATTCGACGCATTGGTCATTCGACACTTACGGCCTGGCCTCCACTCTGGGCAAGGCGGTCGTCGAGACCGGCGGAAAAATCTGGTTCTTCATCGCCGCCGACCTTGCTTTTGGCCAGTCGTTCGTCCGCGATACGACACGCTTCATCGAAGCGGGCGGAGGCAACGTGGTGGGATCTGTGAAGCATCCGTTCGGCACAGCGGACTTCGCCTCCTTCCTGCTGACCGCGCAAACGTCGAAGGCTTCGGTTGTTGCGCTGGCGAACGCCGGCGGCGACACGGTGAAAGCAATCAAACAGGCTAATGAATTCGGCATCACGCGAGGGGGACAGCGGCTTGTCGGTCTGCTTGTCTTCGTCAACGACATACAGGCTCTTGGCCTCAATACGGCGCAGGGAACCTCAGGCGCCGGTTCCTTTTATCACAACCTGAACGATGAGACTAAAGCCTGGACCAAGCGTTATATGGAGCGCTTTCCCGGAAACAATCTGCCGAACATGAACCATGCCGCCGCCTATGCGGCGACCAAACATTACCTGAAAACCATAGCGGCTACGAAGACCGAGGACGCCGATAAAGTCGGCGAAAAGATGCGCGAACTTCCCGTCAACGACTTCTACAACAAGAACATCAAGATTCGCCGCGATGGCCGCGTGTTGCAAGACATGATGTTGTGGAAGGCGAAGTCCCCCGCAGAATCCAAAGATCCGCTCGATCTTCTCACGATCGAGAAAACGGTTCCCGGCGCCCAGGCGTTCCGCCCGGAGAGCGAGGGCGACTGTCCGCTGGTCAAATAACGCGCCTGCCGGATCGGCACGTAACGAAAGCAGAACGAGCAGGTTGCGCCATCGCGGCCGCATCCTGCTCGAACCGTCCTGACGCGATCCTGTCCCGCCGGCCGAAGCGGAAGCGCGCTACTATGCGCTCATAGAGGGCTCGTCATGGCGGTGTGGCTCAAACCAAACGGCCTCCGGCAAACCCGGGGCGGTTCGAGGCGTCGGCAGCCGCGCCTTGCGGCGTTACGACAACAATCTTCCCCATGATTGTTCGATCGGCAAGGCGCGAGATCGCTTTGGCTGCATCCCTCAGTTCGAATGTTTGCGTGATCGCGGGTCTGACCTTCCCGGCCTCGTAAAGCTCGAACAAACGCCGTTGGTTTTCCTCGCTGGCGGCGGCTTCCGACAGCACGAATGTTCGCCAGTTGATGCCCATGATGTCGCAGCATTTGAGAAGCGGAAGGTTCAGAGGGATATGCGGAATGCCTGCGGTGAACCCCAGAACAAGATAACGGCCATGCTCGGCGATGGCGCGGAGCGCCTGCTCGGCGTAGACGCCGCCAACAGGGTCGAAGATCACGTCTGCGCCGTATTTGCCAAGCTGCTCCTTGAACAGTTTGCCGACCACTTTAAGCTCAGATTTGTCATTGACGCACGCCGGATAAACAAAACCGGCGTCGGCGCCTTTCGTGAACGCGAACGAAAGCTTCTCCTCACTCGATGCGGCGGCAATCACACGGGCTCCATGCGCCTTTGCTATTTCAATGGCGGCAATACCCAACCCGCCCGAGGCGCCAAGGATCAGCGTGGTCTCTTTTGCTTTAAGCCTGGCACGAGTGTGCAACGCGTAATAAGCTGTTGCATAGGTGAAGAAGAAGGCCGAGGCATGCTGGAATGTCATGCTTTCGGGAATCTTGGCGCAGCGGTCAGCTGGAAGGCGTATTTTCTCGGCCATGCCCCCCCAGCCAGAACGCCCGATAACACGGTCGCCGACCCGCAGAGCGGCTACGCCCTCGCCGACCTGCGAAATAACGCCGGCGACCTCCGCCCCCGGCGAGAACGGTCGTGGCGCCTTGATCTGATAAAGATCCTGAATGAACAGCAAATCTGGAAAATTCACTCCACACGCGGCAACCGAGATCACGACTTCGCTGGGACCCGCGCTTGGCTCAGGAACATCTTCGTAAACAAGGGTGTCTGGCCCACCAGGGGTATGACTTACGATCGCTTTCATTTAGGTTGGTCCCAGCGTCTTGAGGCGAATTTGACTTCGATGGTGCGCGATCCACACGGTTCCCAAAATGGCCAAAAACGTCAAAATGCTTGATGTCTGGGCCTTGCGGCCAAGAACCCGGCCATGCATAAGGAGTTTGAACGTCCTTGCATGCTGACGCTCCCATGAAACCGGATTCGGACCGCAAGATCATAGACGCCAGTTTCGTCTGGTTGATCTTGAGCGGCATGCCGGCGGCAGGGCTGCAAGCCGATGTCGTTCTGCGCCGCGCCGGTCTCGTCTCTGCGGATCTGCGAGAATCGAAGGCACGTCTCACGCAGCCGCAGTTCGCACAGCTTGTCAGCACGATAACGCGCCTGTCGCAGGACGAGTTCTGGGGCCTATGCAGCCGCCGGATCAAACCAGGCGCTTTCCGGATGCTGTGCCACATCCTCATCCGTTGCCGGGACCTCGGGGAGGCGATCGAGGAAGGATGCCGTTTCTACCATCTCCTGGTCGATGATTTCGCAATCCGGCACACGTCGGACAAGCGTGTCGCGCGTATCTGGATTTCGGAGAACATATCCGATCCCGCGCGCCGACGTATGGCGCTCGGAGCCATCATGTTTTTCATATTCGGCCTGATGTGCTGGCTGGTGGGACGCAAGCTGTCGGTTCATTACGTGCAGCATGCCTTTTCGGAGGCTGCTTACGGAGCCGACCTGCGGCTGTACTATCAGGCGCCGCTCTATTTCAATCAGAGTCGGACGGAGATAGCATTCGACGTCGCGCTTTTATCGATCCCGATCATGCCCGACGAACATCGGCTTTCTCGTTTTCTCGCATCTATGCCGGCGGCGTTGCTGGTGCGCTACCGCAACGAAATGAGTTTTGCGGAACGCGTGCGTAGTTTATTGCAACGCAATATGGCCAGGAATCTGTCGCTGGAGGACGTCGCCGAGCGGCTTGCGATCACGCCGCAGACGTTACGACGGCGGTTGCAGGATGAGAATGATCATGGATTTCGTGATCTAAAGGACAAAGTCCGGTCTGCTGCGGCTGTGAATCTGCTTCAATACTCCAATTCGTCGATTGACGAGATCGCAATCGCATTGGGGTTCTCGGAGGTAAGTACATTTCACCGCGCTTTTAGGCGGTGGATGGGGAGAACTCCTGGCGAATTCCGCGCCGCTTGCGAGGCCTCGACCTGAACCTGCCACGAAACGTCAATCGTTTTGTCACCATCGGCCATTCGCTCCGTCTGCACCCGGGATCATAGTCGCCTCGCTCGAGGCCGGAGCCTCGCGTCGATGAGGAGCCAATGACGCAATTGCGGAAGATGGCGGAAACACAGCCGGACAAGACCGCCTGCTTGATCTATCCATCCGGCGAAAAACTGACGTTTGCCGATCTGAACGAACGATCCAACAAAGTGTCGCAACTGTTGATGTGGCACGGCATCGCTCAGGGCGATGGCGTCGCCATCATGCTCGACAACGACTTTACCTATTTCGAACTGGTGCATGGCGCGCGGCAGCTTGGCATGTACTACACGCCGATCAGCACTCATCTGAAACCAGATGAAGCCGCGTACATCGTACGAGACAGCGGCGCCAAGGCGTTCTTCGTTGACGCGCGCTTCGCGGAGGTCGTTCGCGCGCTCAAGGAAAGCGACGACTCCCAATGTCAGGTGTTCGTGCTCCATGGCGAGATTGCGGAATGCGCCGTCTATTCGATGGAACTTGCGCGATTCAATCGATACGCGGATCTCCCCGAGAGGCCGATTGGTAAGGATTTCTTCTATTCGTCCGGGACAACGGGAAAACCGAAGGGTGTCCGTCATCCGCTCAAGGATCTGACTCGCCACGCGCAAGCGTCTGCGACATGGGTCTCTCGCAATTTCAAGTTCGACGAGAACAGCGTCTATCTCTCGCCGGCCCCGCTATATCACGCCGCGCCGCTGCGGTTCACCCTTAGAACGATCGATGTTGGCGGCACGGTCGTGATGATCCGCAAATTCGAGCCCGAGCTTTGCCTGCGAGCGATCGAAGACAACAAGGCGACTCACAGCCAGTGGGTCCCAACAATGTTTTTCCGCCTTCTCGCGCTCCCGGACTACGTCAGAAATGCTTACGATCTTTCCTCCCACCGGTGCGCAATCCACTCCGCCGCTCCGTGCCCGTCAGAGATCAAAGAACGTATGATCGAGTGGTGGGGACCGATCATCTGGGAATATTACAGCACATCGGAGCGCAATGGAGGGACGTGCATCTCCTCGTCGGAATGGTTGGAGCATCGCGGATCAGTCGGGCGGATGGCGTTCGGGCAAGCGCATATTTTGGATGCCGATGGACGGGAACTGCCGGCAGGAGATATTGGCGATATTTTCTTCGACGGGCCAGAGTTTGCCTATCATAACGATCCCGCCAAGACTGCGGGTACGCGCAATACGCAAGGATGGACCACGGTCGGCGATATCGGTTACCTCGATCAGGACGGTTATCTGTATCTCACTGATCGTCGCGCCCACATGATTATATCGGGCGGGGTCAATATCTATCCCGCCGAGATCGAGAACGCGCTGTCGATTCATCCGGCGGTGCAGGATGTTGCCGTCTTCGGCATTCCGAACATCGAATTCGGAGAAGAGGTGAAGGCGGTCGTGCAATTGCGCGATCCGGCCCTTGCCTCCGCCAACATGGCGGCCGAACTCATCGCCTACTGCCGCGAAAAGCTCTCTGGTGTGAAATGTCCGAGGAGCGTTGATTTCGAAATCGATATGCCGCGGCACGATAACGGCAAGCTGTTCAAGCACGTCCTCAAGAAACGTTACCTGTCGGCGGGCTGATTGCGAGCGTCGCCGGCGCATGGAGGCACGCCACAAAAATAATTGAAGGAGGAAAATATGTATCTGACAAAGCGGAGGGTTCTTGTCATGCTCGCGGCTGGCGTTCTTACGTCGCCAGCAACAGCGCAACAGAAACAATACGGGCCCGGCGTCACCGATACGGAGGTGAAGATCGGTCAGACCATGCCCTATAGCGGTCCCGCGTCGAGCTTTTCTGCGATCGGCAAGGCGATGCAGGCATGGTTCGCCAAGGTCAACAAGGAAGGCGGCGTCAACGGGCGCAAGATCAACCTTGTTTCGCTCGACGACGCCTACAGTCCGCCTAAAGCCGTCGAGCAGACCCGCAACCTGGTTGAGAACCAGGGCGTTCTGGCGATCGTTGGCACATTCGGGTCGCCCGTCAACTTCGCTATCCAAAAATATCTGAACACGAAGAAAATCCCGTCTCTGTTTCTTGGAACCGGCGCCAACCGCTTTGCTGACCCGGTCAATTTTCCATGGTCGATGGGATGGCAGCCCAACAATGCCGCTAAAGGACGAATCTACGCAAAATTTCTGCTGAAAACCCGACCAAACGCCAAGATCGCGATCCTCTATCAGAACGACGACTTCGGTAAAGACTACGCGCAGGGCGTGCGCGATGGGCTTGGGGAAAAGGCAACAACGATGATCGTTGCCGAGAAAGGCTACGAAATCACCGAGCCCACAATAGATTCCCAACTGCAATTGCTTCGCGCGAGCGGCGCCGATGTTTTGATCAACCTGTCGACGCCGAAATTCACAGCGCAGGCCATCAAGCGGATTGCCGAAATCAAGTGGGACGTGTTGCATCTTTTGAGCGATGCTGCTGGTTCTGTCACAAGCACTCTCGTTCCAGCGGGCCTCGACAATTCCAAGGGGGTCATCACCGTCCTGTTTCGAAAAGATCCAAGCGATCCAAAATGGGCCGACGATCCGGCAATGAAGGATTATCTTGCCTTCATGAAGGAATACATGCCCGAAGCCAATCCCATGGAATCCTACAACATCTTCGGAATCGCCACAGCACAGACCTTTGTACACGTACTGAAGAAATGCGGCGACAATCTCACGCGCGAAAATCTGATGAAACAGGCCGCCGACATAAAAGGGCTCTCGCTGCCGTTGATGTTGCCTGGCGTCACGCTCGACACGAGTCGAACGCATTACACACCGCTTCACCAGGAGCAGATCTTTCAGTTCGACGGTGTTCGCTGGGTCGCCATCAGCGACGTGATCAACGCCGAATAGCTCACCGCATTGAGCCATGCCAGGCGCTCTGCCGTCAAACCTCACAGCAGGAAGGAACGAGTTGTCATGGATTTCGAACTTACCAAAGAGCAGAAAGACCTTCAGCAACGAGCGAGAGCCTTTGTCGACACCGAAGCGCTGCCACACTATCGCGAATGGCCAATCACCGCTCCTGAATACAGTCCTGAACTCCGCGCGCATCTGAAGAAAAAGCTGGAAGAATTCGGCCTGACCAAGCTCAACGTGCCGAAGGAGTTCGGAGGTCAGGGTCTTGGCGCGACAGAGGATGTTATCGTCCTCGCGGAGACATCTCGTGTTCCCAGGCGCCTGCCCGGATTCATTTTTTCACCGTGGCCGGTGTTCTACGAGTCGAGCGACTACATCAAGTCCAAATACCTGCTGCCCGTTCTTGAGGGCAAGACTTCGTGGTCCATGTGCTTTACCGAGCCCCAGGCAGGCTCCGACCTCGCAGCCATCAGAACGACCGCCGTCAAGAAAGGCGATCGCTACGTGATCAATGGCCGGAAGATATGGCGTACCGGGCACGCCGAGGCGTCGTTCACGGCGGTCGCTGCTGTCACAGACCCTGAAAAAGGACATCGCGGGATCAGCATGCTGCTTGTCGACAACGACGCCCCGGGGTTCAAGAAGGTGCGTGATATTCCTGTGATGTCGCGCCAGTGGGGCGTTGAGGAAGAGGTCGTCCTGGACAACGTCGAGGTTCCCGAGGAAAACGTGCTGGGCGGGCTCGGCAACGGCTTTGCGATTGCACAACGCCAGTTCAACAGGTTCCGGTTGCGGCTTGGCGGAACGGCGCTTGGCATGTCACAGCGCAGTCAGGAGCTGGCCGTCGAATATGCCAAGACCAGAGAGGTGTTTGGCGGAAAACTCGGCGATAATCAGGCGATCCAATGGATGCTGACGGACTCGCAGTATGATATCGAGTCCATCAGGTGGAACACTTTTTACGCCGCGTGGATGGTCGACCGCGGCGGCTATTCCACCGCCAGACTTCAGGCGTCGCTGGTAAAGGGATATTGCATCGACGCCGGACTACGGGTCGTTGATCGATCGATGCAAATTCTCGGTGGAAGAGGACTTGCAATCGATGATTACCCGTTCTGCGACTTCTACAATCACCTGCGCATGTGCAAGCAGATGGAAGGGTCGACCGAGATTATGAAGATCGTGATGGCGCGAGAGATTCTCCACGGTTAGATCGCTTGTCGGTCGGCTTGAAACGATCCGGTTTCACAAATCGTACTCCGCTTGCTTCAAACTGGGCGTTTCCAGGCGCGCCCGGCCCGATGGGTGGGCGCCCAAACTCAGTCCGCACTGACTATGCTTTCGGACTCCGGCCATTCGATTTTCGCACTCGCCGTCAGCGCCTCGATGTAATGGCGCAACGCCGCCTGTTCGGACATTTCGCGGAGCCGCTCCGCAATCTGCTCTCGAACTTCGTCGAAAGGCAGTTTCTCGCCCCAGATACGCTGGTCGATCGACAGGATGTGAAACCCGAACCATGTTTTTATCAGATCGCGCAACAAACCTTCTGGGCCTGCGCCAAACAGCGCTTTGCCAAACAGCGCCTTGTCGAATTCCGGCGCAGTGTCCCCGCGCCCGAGTTGACCGAGATCGCCGCCCGTCCGGCCGGACGGGCAATTGGACAATTCGCGCGCCATCGCCCCGAAACGCGACGGGTCGGCCAGCAGTTCGTTCAGCGCGCTTTCGGCGCGTGCGCGCAATTCGTTAACCGGCGTCGCCCGGGTCGTCTGAAACAGAATGTGGCGCGCGCATACGAGGTCGCCGCTGAGGAAAGCGGCCGGATGGGCTTCGTAATAACGCCGGCATTCTTCTTCGCGCGGCGCAGGAACGACGATCTCCTCGCCAAGCAGGGTTTCGCTCGCTTTGGCGATGACATCCGCATCCAGGCAAGCTTCATCCAGAATGCCCAGTTCGACGGCGCGCTGGCGCAGCAATTCCTGCACGACGCCAAAATCGCGCACATGATCGGCTTCGCATTCCATGGCCACGCCGTTGATTTTGACGATCATGGCCGCACCGCGCCCTTTGCCCGCGATCCCGGCGCGCGCACGATCTGATAGGGGCGCGCGAGATAGGCCAATGAGCCCGCCCCGCTCCAGATATGGATCATGCGTGTGAACGGCGACACTAAAAACAGCGTAAGGCCAAGCAGGATATGCAGTTTATAGACAACCGGCACATCGGCCAGCAATTGCGCGTCAGCCTGGAAAACAACGATGGATTTCACATAATCGGTCAGCGTCTCGAACATCACGCCGTCCATATGCTGCGCCGACATGGGAACCGTCAGCAGTCCCAACGCGAGTTGTAGCCACAACATGAAGACGATGGCTATGTCCCATTTTCTGCTGTTGAGCCGAATGCGTTCTTCGCCCAGCCGGCGCGCGATCAGAATGGTCAGGCCGACTATGGCGACCAGACCGGCAATGCCGCCAACCACCATGGCGATGAGCTGATGTCCGACCGGCGTCAGCGCCCATTCCACCATCCACTTCGGCGTGAGAAAGCCGAAGAAATGACCGAGAACGACTGTTATGACGCCATAATGGAAAAGATTGGAGCCGAGCTGCAATTGCCTTCTGCGCAGAAACTCCGAGGAATCGCTCTTCCACGTATAGGGATCGCGGTCGTAGCGAATGAGGCTGCCGAGCAGCAGGAACGAAAGGCAGATGTAAGGATAGACGCCGAAGGCGAAAAACAGGAGATGCTGGTGAAAGGTCATCACACCACCTCTACTTTGCGTGATTGGATGTCGTCGCCAAAGGCGGGTTGCTCGGCCCATTGGCGGTCGAGCGCGCCGGCAGAATCGACCGCGGGCCTCACATCCGCCGCATCGACACGTCTGCCGCCTGCAATAACAAGCAACGCCTGCAGGACAGAGCCATAACGGCTTTGTCGCGCGATCAATCCGCGTGCGATATTTTCGAGAATATGCGCGCAATCCCCAACCAGATCGCGCGCCTCCGCCATGTCGCGGCAGGAGAGATATTCGAGCACGACGGGCAGATAATCCGGCAATTCCCGGCTTGAAAGATCGAAGCCTGCGCTTTCGTAAAGCTGTTTGAGTTCGACCATCGCCGATCCGCGATCGCGGCTCTCGCCGTGCAGATGCTCGAACAGATTGAGCGACAGCGCACGCCCGCGGTCGAAGAGATCTACATAGCTTTCCTCGAGATCGAGGAGTTCGCCCTGCTCCAGTTCGCAAATCAGAGCGGCGATCTCCTCCTGTTCGACGCCGCCGAGCAGGGGCGAGGCGCGCACGATCGCGGCAATCTCCGGCAATGCGGCGCGCAGTTCGTGCCCGGGATAGGACAACAGCGCGCTGAAGACTTTGAAAATGAGCATATCCGCCTCCTCAGACATCGAGCGCGCTTTGCGCAGAGCTCATCTTGCGGCGCCCCATCTTGCCGCCAAACAGCGAGGAGCCGGGATCGCAGCCATTGCCGAAGGTAAAGCCGCAACTTCCCTTCATGCCGTAGGCGTCTTCGGCGGCCTCGCGATGGGCGGTCGGAACGACGAATCTGTCCTCGTAATTGGCGATGGCCATATAGCGATGCATCTCCGCAACCTGCGTCGCCGTGAGCCCGGCCTGTTTCAGAACGGCCGCCCCATCGCCCTCGTTCAACTGGCGTTGGCGATAATAGATGCGCATGGCCAGCATACGCTCCAGCGCCTGCACAATCGGCTCCTCCTTTCCGGCGGTCAGCAGATTGGCGAGATAGCGAACGGGAATGCGCAACGAGCGCACATCTGGAATATCGCCGACCGAACCGACCGCGCCGCTATTGGCGTGCGCCTGAATCGGCGAGAGCGGGGGCACATACCAGACCATCGGCAAAGTGCGATATTCCGGGTGCAGCGGAAAGGCTATCTTCCAGTCGATCGCCATCTTGTAGGTCGGCGACTTTCGCGCAGCCTCCAGCCAGTTCTCCGCTACGCCGTCCGCGCGCGCCTGCGCGATCACGTCCGGGTCGTTGGGATCGAGAAACAGTTTGAGCTGGTTTTCGTAGAGATCCTGCTCGTTTGCCGCGGACGCCGCCTGTTCGATCCCGTCTGCGTCATAAAGCAGAACGCCGAGATAGCGAATGCGCCCGACACAGGTTTCCGAACACACCGTCGGTTCGCCCCCCTCGATGCGCGGATAGCAGAATATGCACTTTTCCGCTTTTCCCGAGGTCCAGTTGTAATAGATCTTCTTGTAGGGACAGCCCGACACGCACATGCGCCAGCCGCGGCATTTCTCCTGATCTATCAGAACAATCCCATCTTCCTCGCGCTTGTAGATCGAGCCCGACGGACAGGAGGCGACGCAGGCCGGGTTGAGGCAATGCTCGCACAGCCGCGGCAGATACATCATGAAGGTGTTTTCAAACTGTCCGTAGATGTCCTTCTGCACGTCCTCGAAATTGTAATCCTTCGAGCGTTTCTCGAATTCGCCGCCGAGGATTTCCTCCCAGTTCGGGCCCCATTCGATCTTGTTCATCGGCAAGCCGGTCACCAGCGACACCGGCCGGGCGACCGGCGTCGTCGGCATTTCCGGCGCCTTCTGCAAATGCTCGTAATCAAAGGTGAAGGGCTCGTAATAATCGTCGATCTCGGGCAGGTTCGGATTGGCGAAAATCTTGGCCAGAAGCGCCAGCCTGCCTCCCTGGCGCGGCGCAATCTTGCCGCTTCTCCCGCGCTTCCAGCCGCCATGCCAGCGGTTCTGGTTCTCCCAGTCCTTCGGATAGCCGACGCCGGGCGTGGTTTCGACATTATTGAACCAGGCGTATTCGAGGCCGAGCCTGTTGGTCCAGACCTGCTTGCAGGTGACCGAGCAGGTATGGCAGCCGATGCACTTGTCGAGGTTGAGCACCATCGCAATCTGCGCGCGGATTTTCATGATACGGCCTCCTTCGCGCCGGGTTCGACGGCAATGGGCTGATCGAGCCAGTCGACTTTCGACAATTTGCGCACCACGACGAACTCGTCGCGGTTTGAACCGACCGTGCCGTAATAGTTGAACCCCCAGGCCAGATGCGCGTAGCCGCCGATCATATGCGTCGGCTTGAGCACCGCGCGCGTCACCGAATTGTGGATTCCCCCGCGCAGGCCCGTAACCTGCGAACCCGGCACGTTCACGATCTTTTCCTGCGCATGATACATCATGCACATGCCGGGATTGACGCGCTGGCTGACCACGGCGCGCGCTGTGATCGCGCCGTTCAGGTTGAACAATTCGATCCAGTCGTTATCGGCAATTCCCGCCGTCTTGGCGTCTGTCTCCGACATCCACACGATCGGGCCGCCGCGCGACAGCGTGAGCATGATGAGATTGTCGGTATAGGTGGAATGTATGCCCCATTTCTGGTGCGGCGTGATGAAATTGAGAACGATTTCCTTTTCGCCATTGTCGTACTTGCCGACCACGCCGTGCAGCGAATGCGTATCGACCGGCGGGCGATAGACGGCGAAACCTTCGCCGAAATCGCGCATCCAGCGATGGTCCTGATAGAATTGCTGGCGCCCCGTCAGCGTTCGCCACGGGATCAGTTCGTTCACATTGGTATAGCCGGCGCTGTAGCTGACATGCTCGCTCTCGATGCCCGACCATGTCGGCGACGAGATGATCTTGCGCGGCTGCTCCTGTTTGTCGCGAAAACGGATTTTTTCGTCCTTGCGCGCGCTTGCCATATGGGAGAGATCGCGCCCGGTCACCGCGCCAAGCGCATCCCAGGCCTTGACCGCGACCTCGCCATTGGTTTCCGGCGCCAGATACAGAATGGTTTCGGCAGCGTCTATATCGCTGTCGATCTTCGGACGCCCCTGCGTCGCGCTACCGTCGTCGACGCGGCGGTTGAGATCGCCGAGCCCGTCGACCTCGTCCTGCGTGTTCCAGTTGATGCCCTTGCCGCCGTTGCCGAGCTTGTCGGCGAGCGGCCCGAGCGAGGTGAAGCGGCGATAGGTGTTGGGATAATCGCGCTCGACCACGACGATCTGCGGCGCGGTGACGCCGGGAAGAAGATCGCATTCGCCCTTCTTCCAGTCGGCGACATCGAACGGCTGCGCCAGCTCTGCGGACGTATCGTGCATGATCGGCGTGAGAACCACATCTTTCTCGACTCCAAGATGCCCGACCGCCAGTTCCGAGAAACGCCGTGCAATGGTCTTGTAGGTCTCCCAGTCGCTGCGCGCCTCCCATGCCGGCTCCACCGCCGTCGAAAGCGGATGAATGAAGGGATGCATGTCGGATGTGTTGAGATCGTTCTTTTCGTACCAGGTCGCGGTCGGCAGAACGATGTCGGAGTAAAGACACGAGGTCGACATGCGGAAGTCGAGAGTGACGACGAGATCGAGCTTTCCTTCCGGCGCGGGCTCGCGCCACGTGACTTCCTGCGGCTTGAGACCGCCCATCTCGCCGAGATCCTTGCCCTGCAAACCGTGGCGCGTGCCAAGGAAATGGCGCAGGAAATATTCGTGCCCCTTGCCCGAGGAGCCGAACAGATTAGAGCGCCAGATGAACAATACGCGCGGAAAATTCTGCGGATTGTCGGGGTCTTCGCAGGCCATGGAAATAGCGCCCGATTTCAGGCCCGCGACGACATGATCCTTGATATCTGCGCCGGCCTTCTCCGCCGCGCCCGCAAGACCGAGCGGATTGACCGACAATTGCGGCGCAGACGGCATCCAGCCCATGCGCTCGGCCCGCACGTTCATGTCGATCATGGAGCCGGTATAGGCGGCCTTGTCGGCCAGCGGCGACAATAGCCCCGTGACGTCGATCTTCTCGTAACGCCATTGATCGCTGTGCGCGTAGAAGAACGAGGTGCCCGCCATCTGGCGCGGCGGACGCGCCCAGTCGAGACCGAACGCCAGCATGGTCCAGCCGGTTTGCGGCCGCAGCTTCTCCTGCCCCACGTAATGCGCCCAGCCGCCGCCTGAAGTTCCGATGGTCCCGCACATCATCAGCATGTTGATGATGGCGCGATAGCCCATGTCCTGATGATACCAATGATTCATGCCCGCGCCGATGATGACCATCGAGCGGCCGTTGGTTCTGGCGGCGTTATCCGCAAAGCCGCGCGCAACCTCGATCGCCTGGGCGGCGGGAACGCCGGTGATCTTTTCCTGCCAGGCCGGCGTATAGGGCGTATTGTCCTCGTAGGAAGAAGCGCATGCCCCGCCGAGCCCGCGGTCGACGCCGTAATTGCCGCACAGAAGATCGAACACCGTCGCGACCAGCGTCTCGCCATCGGCAAGCTTGAGACGGCGCACCGGCACATTGCGCACAATCACATCGCCGCCCTGATCGTTTCTGGTGAAATGATCGTGCGTGACGCCGCCGAAATAGGGAAAGGCGACACAAGCCACATCATCGCGGCGGTCGATCAGGCTGAGCGCGAGATTTACATCGCCTGCGCTTTCGCCGTCCCTGGCTTCAAGGTTCCATCTGCCTTTCGCCTCGCCTTCGGCCGGCCAGCGATAGCCGGCCGAGCCCTGCGGAATGACGATATTTCCGCTCGCCTCGTCGATGGCCGCCGTCTTCCAGTCCTTGCGGCCGGCCCTGGGCGCGTCGGGCAGATCGCTCTGGCGCAGGAACCGGTCGGCGACCCAGCGTTCGCCGTCCTTGCGCAGGCGCACCAGCATCGGCATGTCGGTGAAGCGGCGCGCGTAATTCTCGAAATAGGGAACCTTCCTGTCGATGAAGAATTCCTTCAGCACGACATGGCCCATCGCCATGGCGAGCGCGGCGTCCGTGCCTTGTTTGGGATGGAGCCACAGATCGGCGAACTTCGCCACTTCCGCATAATCGGGCGTGACCGCAACGATGCTTGTGCCGTTGTAGCGGGCTTCGGCGAAGAAATGCGCATCCGGCGTGCGCGTCTGCGGCACGTTGGAGCCCCATGCGATGATGTAGCCGGAATTGTACCAGTCGGCGGATTCGGGAACGTCCGTCTGTTCGCCCCATGTCTGCGGGCTGGACGGCGGCAGATCGCAATACCAGTCGTAGAACGACAGAAGCGCGCCGCCGATCAGGCTGAGATAGCGCGCGCCTGCGGCGTAGGACACCATGGACATGGCCGGGATCGGCGAAAAGCCCGCTATCCGGTCCGGCCCGTGGGTCTTTGCCGTATGGACGTTGGAGGCCGCGATTATGTCGCTGACCTCCTCCCAGGTGGAGCGCACGAAGCCGCCGCGCCCGCGCACTGATTTGTAGGATTTGGCCGCCTCCCCGTCCCGCACGATCGCAGCCCAGGCTTCGACGGGGGCGAGTTGCTTGCGCTTTTCGCGCCAAAGGCGTGCGAGACGACCGCGCAGCATCGGATATTTGATGCGGCTCGCGCTGTAGAGATACCAGCTATACGAGGCGCCGCGCGAACATCCGCGCGGCTCGTGATTGGGCATGTCCGGCCGCGTGCGCGGATAATCGGTCTGCTGCGTCTCCCATGTCACCAGGCCGCTCTTCACGTAGATCTTCCAGCTACACGAGCCCGTGCAATTGACCCCGTGCGTCGAGCGCACGATACGGTCGTGCTGCCAGCGCTGGCGATAGCCTTCCTCCCATGCGCGATCCTCCGCGCGCACTTCGCCGTGGCCGCCGGAAAAAGCCTCGCGCTTGCGGGAAAGATAAGTGAGGCGTTCCAGAAAATGGCTCATTGCGGCTCTCCTTTTCCGACTGCTTCTGAAGCGCGCGCATGCAGAAAACTGTCGACCATGCCTGCAAAGGTCACGGTCCATGCGATCAGCGCCAGAACCATGAATGCGCTCGAAACGGGATAGAGAAACGGCGCGCCCAGAACCTGCGCCAGCGCAAACGTGCACACCGAATACATGCCGAGCGGAAAGACGCCGCCCCAGTACAGGGGATCATAGGCGAAGGGCACGCCGATTATCAGATAGCGCCACACGCCCAACACCAGCAGCATGGGGATCCACCAGGTTCCGATCGACCAATAGGCAAGCGTCAGTCCCTTGATGAAGATGGACAATTCCTGGATCGTCGGCGAGAGCGAGGCATGTTGCAGCAAGGTTGCGCCTGCAAGCGTCGAGATCGCAACGGCGCCCATGTTGATCCAATATGGCGGCGTCAGATCTTCCGGCGACATGCGCACGAATGTGTAGCGGTAAAAAATCAGGGTCATCAGCCACAGATAGAGCGCGCCCCCGCCGAGCCAGAGCGCGAGCGCTGCAAACATCAATGGCTCGCGAAGACCGGCCAGCGGATCGGCCTGCTGCACGAGGCAGGTCAGAATCGACAGAGATTGCGTGGCCACCACAACCACCAGCCATCCGCCGTTGAGCCCCTGCTCGATGCTCGGTTTTTCCGGCGTGCAGGTGAGAACGGCGAGTTCGCCATAGGTGATGACCAGCCACAGAACGATGGCCAGACTCCAGATTGCGGAAGCAAGATGAACGGCGTTGCGTTGAAAGATGAGCTGCGCGCCGAAAACGCCGAAGCCAGCGACGACAGTGAAAAATCCAACGCCGCGCCCATGGCTGCGAATATCCGCCGCAAAGGCTTTCGGATAACGGGCCATGCGCAGGACACTGGCCGCGGTCAGCGTGACGATGAAGACGATGTTGAGATAGAGCAGGATGTCGGGAACGTATTCGACATTATGCAGACTTGCCGTGCGCGCGACGATGGCTGTCGCCATCACAAGAGCGAAATGCGCGGGATGCAACGTCTCCAGCGTTTCCGGGCGCCCGTGCCGGAATTGAAGCGTCATGGCCATGGCCGAACCGCCGGCATGGTCCAAGCGCGAAATCTATTGGCGCAAAATCTATTGGCGCCGAATTTATTGACGCCGAATTGGCTCTTCCGATTACAATCGCGTACAGCGACATATATACACTTAAAATATGTCATATATACTCCGACATCTCTCATGCATACTTGAAAAATTATCCAGCCGGAGAACGAACAACACTCCCCGCCGGCGCACCACATGCGACCGCTTGATGAAAGCAGAATTCAGAACCAACAAAAATCATGATAAAAGCATCAAAATACAATCTAATAGATAAATCAAACATATACATCATTCATAACAATGCAAACGCGCCATATGATAACTATAAAACAATGATTTATAACATTAATAACAATGCTTTCACACTGATTGCCTGTTTGCAAGGGGGTTTGATTATATTATTCTTTCTCGCGCAAAATGATTGTGATCGTCGGAGGTTCGCGCTCCGCTATCTCTTAAGTCTATGGAAGCGGAAAAGTCGCGTTCCGCGTGTCTTGCACCGCTTTCCCGCACTCGACGGAAATCGACCCGATCCTACATAATGCGTGGGAAGCATCGCCTTCGGTCCGCATCTGACCGAAGGCCGCGCCGCCGATTGTCCTTGAGAGGGTTCATGCCCAAATTCGCCGCCAATCTCTCCTTGATGTTCACGGAGCACGCCTTCCTCGACCGCTTCGATGCGGCGGCGGATGCGGGCTTTGCGGCGGTCGAATATCTCTTTCCCTACGAGCACACGCCGGACGAACTCGCCGAACGTCTGCGCCGCAACAATCTCACGCAGGCCTTGTTCAACATGCCGCCGGGCGATTTTGCCGCCGGCGAGCGCGGCATCGCCGCCCTGCGCAGCCGTTTCGACGAATTCAAGACGGGCCTCGACCGCGCGCTCGATTACGCCGCCGCCACCGGCGCCAAGCGCCTGCACATGATGGCCGGCATCGCCTCGTCGACGGATTCGCGCGCGCTCGTCTCCTACCAGGGCGCCCTCGATCTTGCTGCGCATCGTCTGGCGGAGGCCGGCCTCGATCTGCTGATCGAGCCGATCAACGCGCGCAGCATGCCCGGCTATTTCCTCAACGATTTCGGGCTTGCCGAAAAACTGATCGCCGACAGCGCCATGTCCAATGTCAAACTGCAATTCGACATCTACCACCGCCAGATCATGCATGGCGACGTGACCATGGCGCTGCGCCGTCTCATGCCGATCACGGGCCATGTGCAGATCGCCAGCGTGCCCTCGCGCAATGAGCCCGATGACGAGGAATTGAATTATTCCTTCCTGTTCGCAGAGCTCGACCGCCTCGGCTACGAAGGATATGTGGGTTGCGAATATGTCCCGCGCGGCGCCACGCGCGAGGGCCTTGCCTGGTTCAAATCGTTTGCACGGAGCTGAGCCGTGGCGATTGTTCTCGGCGCCGTCGCCGACGATTACACCGGCGCTTCGGATCTCGCCAATACGCTCGCAACCAATGGCCTGCGCACGGTTCAGACGATTGGCGCGCCACCTCAGACCCTGGCCTTTCCAGATGTCGATGCGATCGTCATCGCCCTGAAAATCCGCTCGGTTGTAGCAGCCGACGCCATCGCCGCCGCGCGAAAAGCGCGCAACTGGCTGACGGCGCGCGGCGCCCGGCACGTCATGTACAAGATCTGCTCGACCTTCGATTCGACAGACCTCGGCAATATCGGCCCCGTCACCGACGCCTTCCGGCAGGATGCGGGCGCGGGCGCGGCAATCGTGACGCCCGCTTTCCCCGAAACGGGCCGCACGGTCTATCTCGGCCACCTCTTCGTCAACGGCCAATTGCTGAGCGAAAGCCCGTTGCGCGATCATCCGCTCAACCCCATGCGCGATCCAAATCTCGTGCGCGTTCTGGCGCGCCAGTCGGTGGCGCCGGTCGGCCTCCTCGACCTATCGACCGTTGCGCGCGGATCGGATTCCGTGACAAAGGCGCTGGCTGAAGCGAATTCCAAAGGCATGGGCGCTCTCATCGCCGACGCGGTCGCCGAATCCGATCTCGAAACGCTCGGCCGCGCCGCGCTGCTTGCGCCTGTCTCGACCGGCGCATCGGGCCTCGGCCTTGGCATTGCGCGCGCGCTTGCGCCCGGAAGCGCTGCGCCCGGGGGCGCCGCTCACGCCGGCAAGCTCGAACCCGTCGGCGGGCGCGCGGCGATCCTTGCCGGCTCCTGCTCGAAAGCAACGCTCGAACAACTCGCCATAGCCGAACAAACCATGCCCGTGTTGCGCCTCCACATCGACGCGCTGATGAAGGACAGCGATGAAATCGCGCGCGCGCTCGCCTGGGCGGACGAGCGCCTGGACAAGGGCCCCTTCGCCATCGCCGCCAGCGCTGCGCCGGAGGCGGTCGCCCGCGTGCAGGCGAAATATGGCCGCGCGGCCGCCGGCCACGCCATCGAACAGGCAATATCCGCCATCGCCGCCGAACTTTTTTCGCGCGGCGTGCGGCGACTGGCGGTCGCCGGCGGCGAAACATCCGGCGCCATCGTCGACCGCCTGAATATTCCCGCCTTCCTCATCGGCCCGCAGATTGCGCCGGGCGTGCCGTTGCTGCGCACCATCGGCGGCCCTGGCGGCGCCATGCAACTGGCGCTGAAATCGGGCAATTTCGGCGGCCCCGATTTTTTCGTACGCGCCCTGAGCATGATGGCCTAGCCCATATCAATGAGTGAAGCCCCTCTGCCGTTCCGACGCGGCTTGCCCGCAAACGCTTGATCCCGCCTGCCGCGCAAGCCAAATTCGGGCAAAGCTCCAACGGGGGAGGCGCCGATGAAATGGGCATTCCGAACACTCGGCGCGCTCGCGCTGCTTGCAGGCGCGCTTCTGGCCATTATGGCCTGGCGCGCTTTCGGGGCGTCGCCGCAGCAGGCAAATGTGACGCCCGCGCCGAAACCCGGCGTCGATATTGATGCGGCAGCCAGGCGCCTTGCCGGCGCCGTGCGCATAAAAACCATTTCCTGGGACGCCAGGCCCGATGCATCCGGCCCTGAATTTCTGGCCCTGCACGATTATCTCGAACAAAACTTTCCCAACGCCCATCGCGCGATGAAGCGCGAAAAGATCGGCGAGTTCAGCCTGCTCTACACATGGCAGGGCTCAGATCCCGCCCTGAAGCCGATCATGCTGATGGCGCATCAGGACGTGGTGCCGATTGCGCCGGGCACGGAAAACAACTGGCTGCACGAACCCTTCAGCGGCGACATTGCCGACGGCTTCGTCTGGGGGCGCGGCGCCTGGGACGACAAGAGCAATCTCATGGCGCTGTTCGAGGCGGTTGAAATGCTTGCCGCCGCCGGCGCGCACCCCAGGCGCACCATCTATATCGCCTCTGGCCATGACGAGGAGGTCGGCGGCATGCGCGGCGCGACGCAGATTGCAAAACTGCTCGACCGGCGCGGCGTGAAGCTCGAATTCGTGCTCGACGAAGGCATGATTGTCACGCAAGGCGTCGTGCCCGGCATCGAGAAGCCGGTGGCGCTGATCGGCCTTGCCGAAAAGGGCATGACGAGCGTCTCGATTTCGTCCGAAGGCGCGCCCGGCCACTCCTCCATGCCGCCGGCGCGCAGCCGTATCGGCGAGGTCGCAGAAGCTCTCCACAAGCTCGAAACCAACCAGATGCCCGCGCGCCTGCAAGGCGTCGCACGCCAGTCGATGGAAGCGCTCGCGCCCCATATGGGCGGACTCAACCGGCTCATTCTCGCCAATCTCTGGATCACGGAGCCTCTCGCGCGAAATGTGCTGGCCAGAACCCCGGCCTCCGCAGCCATGCTGCGCACCACGACCGCGCTCACCGTGTTCAATGCGGGCGAAAAGTCGAATGTGCTGCCGGCCAGGGCGACCGCGCTCGTCAATTATCGCGTAGCGCCCGGCGACACGATCGAGGGCGTGATGCAACATGTGCGCTACACGATCGGCAATCCGTTGTTGAAGACGGCGGTCTTTGGCGTGAGCCGCGAGCCCTCGCCCGTCTCCCCGTCGGACAGCGGCGCCTACCGGCTCATCGAGCGCACGATCCGCGAGACCATGCCCGAGGCCATTATCGCGCCCGGCCTCGTCATCGCCGGCACGGATTCGCGCCAGATGAGCGGGCTCACGCCAAACGTCTATCGCTTCCTGCCGGTGCGCGCCGGACCTGAGGATCTGCCGCGCTTCCACGGCACAAACGAACGCATGGGCATAGAAAATTACGGCGAGACGATCGCATTCTTTCACCGGCTGATGAATGTGTCGGCGGTGGAGGGGAAATCAAATGAAGAAAAATGAAAGGGGCGCGTCCTGCAACGCGCCCCGATCGATCATTGCCCGATCATTGTCCGTCATTGCAGCGGGCCTAGCCGGCCTCCCCGCAATGATAGCGGGAATCACATCCGCTCGATGATGACAGCCGGCGCCATGCCGCCGGCGGCGCACATCGTGACGAGGCCGAACTGCTTGCCGCGGCGCTCCAGCTCGTCGAGCACAGTGCCGATCAGGATGGCGCCGGTCGCGCCGATCGGATGGCCGAGCGCGATCGAACCGCCGTTGACGTTGACTTTCTCACGATCCAGATCGAGATCGCGCTGGAACTTTTCCGACACGACGGCAAAAGCCTCGTTGATCTCCCAGAGGTCGATGTCCTCCTTCTTGAGACCGGCCTTTTCCAGCACTTTCTTGGCCGCCGGAACCGGCGCGTTCAGCATCAGCTCCGGGCTGTCGCCCATATTCGCCATCGCCCGGATTTTCGCACGAGGCTTCATGCCATGGGCTTTCGCGTAATCGGCGGAAGCAAGCAGCACGGCGCCGGAACCGTCGACCACGCCCGAAGAATTGCCGGCGTGGTGGCGATAGTCGATCTTCAGGTCCGGATAGGCCTGCATGATCAGCGACAGATAGGTCGTGCCCTTCTCGTCGAGCGGCGCAGTGGCGAGCGCCGGGAAGGCGGCCTTCAGCGCGGCAAGCCCCTCGCGCGTGGTCTGCGGACGCGGATATTCGTCGTGGTCGAGAGCGAGCGTGCCGTCTTCCTTGTAGACGGGCACAAGCGACTTCTTGAAGCGGCCTTCCTTGATCGCGACATCGGCGCGTTGCTGCGAAACGTAACCGGCCTCGTCGAGCGTTTCACGCGAGATTCCCTCGAGCGTGGCGATGGCGTCCGCGCATACGCCCTGATGCGTTTGCGGGTGGTGCAGACGCAGACGCATATTGCCCCTGTCCATCACCATCGGGCCGTCGCCGCGGCGTCCGCTCATCGACATCATTTCCGTACCGCCGCCGATGACGAGGTCTTCCATGCCCGAAATGATGCAGGCGGCGGCGAAATTGACCGCCGAAATGCCCGAGCCGCAGAAGCGGTCGATCGTGACGCCCGAAGTCTGCACGTCATAACCGGCGTCGAGCGCCGACATGCGGCCGAGATCGCCACCCTGCGGCCCCACCTGCGAGGACGTGCCCCAGATGATGTCGCCGACTTCCTTGGTGTCGAACTTGTTGCGCTCGGCGAGCGCTTTGAGAACGGTCGAACCGAGCTGCTGGGGATGCACATCCCAAAGCGCGCCCTTGCCGGCCTTGCCAATGCCGCGCGGAGTGCGGCAAGCGTCGATGATCCATGCTTCGTTCATTAGAATTTCCTTCCATATTCGTTGTAACCGGCAATCCATTCCCTCCTCTTGCAGGGAGGGAATGGAATAGAGGAGCCGCTCAGCGAGGCGCCATATTAACGGGGCGCCATGCGGATGGCGCCGTCGAGACGGACGTCCTCGCCGTTGAAATAGCCGCAGGTAATCATCGTATGCGCGAGTTGCGCATATTCTTCGGCGCGGCCAAGACGCTTGGGATGCGGCACCATCGCGGCAAGCCCCGCTTTGACGTTTTCCGGCGCGCGCGCGAGAAGCGGCGTGTCGAAAATGCCGGGCAGGATGGTGTTGCAGCGGATGTTGCTGTCGGAGAGATCGCGCGCGACAACCAGCGTAATGCCGACCACGCCGGCTTTGGACGCAGTATAGGCGACCTGGCCGATCTGGCCGTCTTCGGCTGCGACCGAGGCCGTGTTGACGATGGCGCCGCGATCGCCGTCCGGCAGCACCGGCAGGGTCAGCATGCCGGCGGCCGCTTTGGTGATGCAGCGGAACGTGCCGATCAGATTGATGTTGATGATGCGCTCGAAATTATCGAGCGCATATTCCTTCGGCTTCTTGGTCTCGCGGTCGATGGACGCCGTCTTGGCGGCGCCGCCGCCCACGCCCGCGCAATTCACCAGAATGCGCTCCTGCCCATTGGCTGCGCGCGCCTTGGCGAAGCCCGCATCCACGTCCTCCGTGGAAGCGACATTGACCTTGCAGAACACGCCGCCGATTTCCTTGGCGAGTTTTTCGCCGGTTTCCTCGTTGAGGTCGAAGATCGCGACCTTCACGCCCTGGGAGGCGAGCATGCGCGCGGTCGCCGCCCCAAGTCCCGAAGCGCCGCCCGTGATCACGGCCGAAATGGTATTGTCGAGTTTCATTCCTGTGAGCCTCCAGCTTCGCGAAATTTAATCGCTCGCTTAAATCCGGAGCCACAATAGCGAAAATTTCGGTTAGCGAAAGGCCCTTCCCGCATAGCGGTCATGAGCCATGCGCGACATGAATGTTTCGCAGGTCGGAACGGATCAGAAGATAACCGTGGAAATCCAGTAGAAGAAAGCGCCGATGAGAGCCGCCGCCGGCAGGGTGACGACCCAGGCGACCACGATGCTTCTGGCGACCCCCCAGCGCACGGCCGATACCCGCCGCGCCGCGCCCACTCCGATGATCGAGCCGGTGATCGTATGCGTGGTGGAGACGGGAATGCCGAGCGCGGTCGCGCCGAACAGGGTCAGCGCCCCGCCCGTTTCGGCGCAAAATCCCTGCACCGGCTGAAGCCGCGTGATGCGCGATCCCATGGTGTGGACGATCCGCCACCCCCCGAACAGGGTGCCGAGCCCCATGGCCGCCTGACAGGACAGGACAACCCAGAGCGGCACGTGAAATTCGCCGCCCGTCTGTCCGTGCGTGTAGAGAAGCACGGCGATGATGCCCATGGTCTTTTGCGCATCATTGCCGCCGTGCCCCAGCGAATAAAGCGAGGCCGAGACGAATTGCAGGCCGCGGAAATAGCGGTCGACCGCAAGCGGCGAGGCCTTCACGAACGCCCAGGAGACGATGAGCACAAGGACGAGCGCGAGCATAAAGCCGACCAGCGGCGAGCCGGCGATGGCGAGCGCCGTCTTGGTCAGGCCCGTCCAGACAATGGCGCCGGTCCCCGCCTTGGCGACGCCCGCCCCCACCATGCCGCCGATCAGCGCATGCGAGGACGAGGAGGGAATGCCGCCCCACCAGGTGATGACGTTCCAGGAAATCGCCCCCATCAGAGCGCCAAAGATCAGGTGGTCGTCGACGACCGTCGGCGAGACGATGCCCGTGCCCACGGTCTGCGCGACATGCAGGCCGAAGAACAGAAAGGCGATGAAATTGAAGAAGGCCGCCCAGGCGACCGCGAATTGCGGGCGCAATACGCGCGTCGACACGATGGTGGCGATGGAATTGGCGGCGTCGTGCAGCCCGTTCAGCAGGTCGAAAACCAGCGCGACGACGATGAGAAAGACGAGGACGGACAGTGCGGAGGACAAGGCGCGCGCCTCACATATGCTCGATCACGATATCGACGATGCGATTGCCGATGTCTTCCAGGCGGTCCACGACCTTTTCGAGATGGTCGTAGACCTCGCTGCCGACGACATAGGCCATCGGGTCCGACGTGCGGTGGGCGAGATAAAGGGCCTTCACGCCCTGGTCGTGCAATTCGTCGGCCTTTTCCTCGAGCTTGGCCATCTGTACGTTGAGCGCGGAAATCCGGGCGTTATTGGCGCGCATTTCGGGCAGCATCCCGACCATGCGGTCGATGATCTCCGAGGCTTCCACGATGACTTCGCCCATTTCGACCATTTTGGGCTCGAAGGTGCGCACGTCGAACAGCGCCATCTTCTTGGCGGTCCGCTGGATCTGGTCGATCGAATCGTCGAGCGCCGTGCCCAGCCCGCTGATGTCGGACCGATCGAACGGCGTGATGAAGGTGCGGCGCACCGCCAGCAGCAATTCGCGCATGATCTCGTCGGCCATGCGCTCCTGGCGCCCGATTTCGGCGGCGTGCTCGGCGAAATCGCCCTCGCCGCGCAGAAGTCCGCGCAATTCGGCGGCGCCTGCCGTCACCGTCGCCATATGGCGGGTGTACATGTCGAAGAAATTGTCTTCGCGGGGCATCAGCTTATGAAACCAGCCGAGCATCGCTATCCTTTGCATGACCGATCAGTGACAATTACACGACGCCTGCCTAGGCGCTAAGTTGCTGCCTGTCAAAGCCGGGCGGCCTCGCATCAACAGGCGAATGAATACCGCCGTCGCATTTCGCCATACGGAATTGTCCGACGACTTTCGTTCAGCCCCGTTCCCGCCTAGACTACGCAAAACATACATGGGGAGAGTCGAATGTATCCAGGCGCATACGCCACGTCGAAGGCCGACCAGCCAGCCGTCATCATGGCCTCATCCGGCGAGACCATCACGTATCGCGAGCTTGAGGCGCGCGAGAACAGGCTCGCGCATCTCCTGCGCGCGCACGGCTTGAAGCGGCTCGACCACTACGCCATCTTCATGGAAAACAACGCGCGCTACGTGGAATGCTGCGGCGCCGGCGAGCGGTCCGGCTATTATTTCACCTGCATCAATTCCTTCCTGACGCCGGAAGAACTCGCCTACATCATCAACAATTGCGAGGCGAAAGTCCTCATCACGTCGCAAGCCAAGCGCGATGTTGCGATGGCCGCGCTCAAGGACTGCCCGCAGATCGCCCTGACGCTGGTCGTCGACGGCCCTGGCGACGGCGACGACATCCTCAACCTCGACGAGGCGACGAAAGACTTTCCGACAACGCCGATAGCAGACCAATATCTCGGCACGGCCATGCTCTAGTCCTCGGGCACGACGGGCCGCCCGAAGGGCATCATCCGTCCCCTGCCCGAGCAGCCGCCGACGCAGCGCCTGCCGCTATACGAATTCCTCGACAAGCTCTGGCGCTACCGCGAGGGCATGATCTACCTCTCGCCCGCGCCGCTCTATCATTCCGCGCCGCAGACCGCCGTGAACCTCGCGATCTCCAAGGGCGGGAAAGTGATCGTGATGGAACGGTTCGATCCCGAGCTCTATCTGCAACTCGTCGAGAAGCACAAGGTCACACACTCGCAACTCGTGCCGACCATGTTTTCACGCATGCTGAAACTGCCGAAAGAGGTGCGCGAGAAATACGATGTATCCTCGCTCGAAGCGATCGTTCACGCCGCCGCCCCCTGCCCCGTGCAGGTGAAGGAACAGATGATCGAATGGTGGGGGCCGGTCATCCATGAATATTACGGCGCTACCGAAGGTCACGGCTTCACCGCTTGCGACACGCCGCAATGGCTCGCCCACCGCGGCACGGTCGGCAAGGTTCTGCTCGGCGATCTGCATGTGCTCGACGAGGAGATGAACCCCGTGCCCAAGGGGCAGTCGGGCACGCTCTGGTTCAAGACGGCGACAGCCTTTGAATATTTCAACGACCCCGAGAAGACCAGGGAAAGCTGTTCGCCGGACGGCACGATGAGCACGGTCGGCGACGTCGGTTATATCGACGACGACGGCTACCTCTATCTCACCGACCGTTCGACCTTCATGATTATTTCCGGCGGCGTGAACATCTATCCGCAGGAATGCGAGAACCTTCTCATCACCCATCCCAAGGTCGCCGACGCCGCCGTGTTCGGCGTGCCCAATGTCGATCTCGGCGAGGAGGTGAAGGCGGTCGTCCAGCCCATGCCCGGCGTCGCCATCGGCCCGGAATTCGAAAAGGAATTGATAGATTTCTGCCTGAAACATCTGTCGCGCCAGAAGACGCCGCGCTCCATCGACTTTGCCGAGGAACTGCCGCGCCTGCCGACAGGCAAGCTCTACAAGCGCCTGCTGCGCGACCGTTACTGGGGAGACAAGAACAGCCGCATCGTGTGACAAGCGCAAAATGTGAGCCGTTATTGTGCGTAACGCCGGTGAAACTGCAAAGCGTCTTCACCGGCGTCAAGCAAGCAACCCGTCCCGCAAGCCATAATGCCGGGATGGATCGCATCGCCAGTTCGCACACCGGCCCGCTTCACGATGACAGGCGGAAATTCACGCCACAGGCGCGTGGCGCACAAGGTCCACAAAAGGAGAAGTAAATGAGGGTTTCCATTACTGCATTGGCGTTAGCCGGCGTCTTGTTCGGCGCAACGTCGGCTATTGCACAAAAGAAATACGGGCCGCAGGGCGTGTCCGACACCGAGATCAAGATTGGCCAGACCATGCCGCATTCCGGTCCGGTTTCCATCTACGGCATCATGGGCCGCGTACATCAGGCCTATTTCGATATGGTGAACGAACGCGGCGGCATCAACGGGCGCAAGATCACGCTCATCTCCGCCGACGACGCCTTCTCGCCGCCCAAGACCGTCGAGCAGACGCGCAAGATGGTCGAGAGCGACGGCGTGTTCATGCTGTTTGGCTCCTCCTCCACAGCCGGCCAGTCGGCCGTGCAGAAATATCTCAACGCCAAGAAGATCCCGCAGCTCATGCTGTCGACCGGCGCGTCGAAATTCAACGATCCCAAGCATTTCCCCTGGACGACGCCGATCCTGCAAAGCTATGCGACCGAAGGCGCGGTCTATGCGCAATGGCTGATGGAGACGAAGCCGGACGCGAAAGTCGCCATCCTCATGCAGAACGATGATTTCGGTCGCGACTACGTCAAGGGCTTCAAGGACAAGCTCGGACCGAAGGCCGAGACGATGATCGTGAAGGAGGCGACATTCGAGGTCGTCGACCCGACGGTGGATTCGCAGATCCTCGCGCTCAAGGCGAGCGGCGCCGACGTGCTGTTCGACGCGAGCCTCGGCAAGACGACGGCGCAAGTCCTGAAGAAACTGTCCGAGATCAACTGGAAGCCGTTGACGCTGGTCGTCTCCAATTCCGTCAGCCAGCCGGTGCTGTTGGCCGCCGGCCTCGAAAACGCCAAGGACATCATCACCGCCAGCGGCACGAAGCGCTCGGGCGACCCGGCCAACCAGAACGATCCCGGCGTCGTCGCCTACAAGACCTTCATGCAGAAATATCTGCCCAAGGAAGACCCGGTGAACGAGATCGGCTTTTCGGCCTACTCGTGGGCGGTGGTTCTGGAACAATTGCTGAAGGATTGCGGCGACGAACTGACGCCGGAAAACATTCTGGCCAAAGCCACCCACATGAAGAACGTGACGGCGCCCGCGCTGATGGACGGCGTGACTTACAACACGACGCCGACGGACTATTCTCCGCTGAAGAAGCTGATCATCCAGCGGTTCGACGGCGAGGTGTGGAAGCCGGTGCAGGCCGTGACGGTGGATTGAGGACAGCGGATCGCGAGCCGTCAGGCTCGCGATCCCGACCGCAGACGTTTCCGTCGTTGCAAGGAGCCCGAAGGGCCGAGGGCAAAGAGCCCGAAGGGCCGAGGCTGCAATCCCTTCGCAGCGCGACGCCGCCGGATGGATTGCTTCGTTGCTTCGGGCGAAACCGGCCTGCGGTTTCGCCCGAGATCATCGCAACGAGGAGCGCCGCCCTACGCCGCCCCCGCGCTTGCGAAAACCTTCGCCAGCGCCTCCCGCGCATCGTCTTGTATCTGCGTCAGATGTTGCCCGGACACAAAACTCTCGGCGTAGATCTTGTAGACATCCTCTGTGCCCGAAGGACGCGCGGCGAACCAGCCGTTTTCGGAGACGACTTTCAGCCCGCCGAAATCCGCGCCATTGCCAGGCGCCCTGGTGAGCTTGGCGGTGATTTTTTCGCCCGCGAGCGTTGTTGCGCCGAACTGCTCGGGCGAGAGCTTTTTCAGAACGTTCTTCTGCGCGGCATTGGCGGGCGCATCGATGCGCGCGTAGAACGGCGCGCCGAGGTCCGCGGTGATCGCGGCGTAACTCTCGCCGGGATCTCTGCCCGTGCGCGCGGCGATTTCGGCCGACAGCAGGCCGAGGATGATTCCATCCTTGTCGGTCGTCCACACCGAGCCATCGCGTTTGACGAAAGACGCGCCGGCGCTTTCTTCGCCGACGAATCCGAACTCGCCGCCGGTCAATCCGTCGACGAACCATTTGAAGCCGACCGGCGTCTCGACGAGCCTGCGGTCGAGCCGCGCCGCCACGCGATCGATGACCGAGGACGACACCATCGTCTTGCCGATCGCGGCCTTCGCGCTCCATTCCGGGCGATGGCGGAACAGATAGTCGATCGCGCTCGCCAGATAATGGTTGGGATTCATCAACCCGCTCGAACGCGTGACAATGCCGTGGCGGTCGGCGTCCGTATCATTGGCGAAGGCGACATCGAATTTCGACTTGAGGTCGATCAGCTTCGCCATCGCATAGGGAGAGGAACAATCCATGCGGATCTTTCCGTCCCAGTCCTGCGGCGTGAAACGGAAGGTGGCGTCGACCAGATCGTTCACGATCGTCGCATTTATCCTGTATTTTTCGATAATCGGCGCCCAGTAATGCACGGCCGCGCCGCCGAGCGGGTCGATTCCGATCTTCACGCCGGCCGAACGGATCGCTTCCATGTCGAGCACGGCGGAAAGGTCGTTCACATAAGGGGTGATATAGTCGCGCCGCATGACGAGATCGCAGCGAAGCGCGCGCGCCAGCGTCACGCGCCTCACATCGGCCAGGCCCGCCGCCAGCATCGCATTGGCGTTTTTCTCGATCACGCCGGTCACATCGCCATCGGCCGGTCCGCCATTCGGCGGGTTGTATTTGAATCCGCCGTCCTGCGGCGGATTGTGCGAGGGTGTGATGACGACGCCGTCCGCGAGATGGTCGGCGCGTCCGCGATTGTATGACAGGATCGCGTGCGAGACGACCGGCGTCGGCGTGTAGCCGTCCCGTTCGTCGATGACAACGGCGACGTCGTTGGCTGC
>JBKDZW010000197.1:0-2999 GCA_047971685.1 Rhodoblastus sp. | reverse complement strand
GGCGGCAGGCGACCCGCACGCGCCAGCCGCGCTTGACGAGTTCCTGCACGACGGTGCGGCCGATGAAGCCCGAGCCGCCGAATACCGTAACCAGCCGCTCGTTATGCGGTAAAACGTCCGTCATGGGAGCCTCTTCCAGCCCGAACAGAAAATCCATCCCGGCTATACAACCTGTGCGCGCCGAACTCCATACACACGGTTGTCGCGGATATTTCGCGCGACACATATTTGGCACGGATATTTCGCGCGCAGCGGACGCTTGCGCCACAAGTTGCATCCGCCCGCGTTGACAGGCGCCCCACCGCCCCGTAAGAGACGCGCCGGGCCCAGGTGGCGGAATTGGTAGACGCGCTGGTTTCAGGTACCAGTGGTGCAAGCCGTGGAGGTTCGAGTCCTCTCCTGGGCACCAAACATCCAAAATGTTTGATGCTTCCGCAAGTCAGGCCAGCAATGGCAGGCGGGTCGGCAATGGCAGGATTGCAAGGTCGGCGAATTTCTCGCGGCGACGCCCGGAGACCGTTTGAGCCTTTGCCCTGTGTGTTAGCGGAAATGTTCCGTGTTCGTTCGTCCCGATATTCGTCTTTATAGGGTAGAATTGGCCATGCAAATCAGCGTGGTCATCGTATGAGCCGGAAACGGGCGACTTCCTCTTCTCCTGTTCAGGCGTCCCCTGTCCAGGCCGCCGACGCGGCCGGCGCGGCTTACGCCGCCACCGTCACCGCCGATCATCGCAAAAATCACGGTCTCTACCTCACCGCGCCCGCGATAGCGGCCTTTATGGCCCGGCAAATCCGGTCCGCTGGCGAAACTATCCGCATCCTGAACCCCGCAGCGGGCGCCGGCATCCTTCTTTGCGCCGTCGTGGAGGCCCTTTCTGCCCGTAATAAGCCGCCGCGCCGCATCGAGCTTGTCGCCTACGAAGTCGACCCGGACTTGGCCCAGGTGCTCGCCTCCGTCCTCGGGAATCTGCAGGAATGGGCCGCCAATCGCGGCATTGCCGTCGACCTGCGGCTGCGGAGAGCAGACTTCGTGTTGGCGCACGCCGAAGCGCTGCGCAGCATGGGCGGATTTTTCCCGCACCCACAGCCCGAGCAGGCCTTTGACGTGGTGATTGCCAACCCGCCGTATTTCAAGCTCAACAAGGCCGATCCGCGTGCGCAAGCTGCATCTGCCGTCGTGCATGGTCAGCCCAATATCTACGGCCTGTTCATGGCGATCGGCGCGGCGCTTCTCCGCGACGGTGGGGAGCTTGTGTTTATCACGCCGCGCAGCTTCGCATCCGGCCCGTATTTCCGCCTTTTTCGCGAGAAATTCTTTGATTGCATCCGGCCAGACATGGCGCATGTGTTCGACTCGCGCCGCGACGCCTTCGGCCGCGATGAAGTCTTACAGGAAAACATCATTATCAAGGGCGTCCGCCATGACGGCTGGCCGCGCGAACTGGCGAGCGGCGTGCTCACAATCTCCAGCAGCCATGGCGTCGGCGACCTCGACCAGTCGACCCGCCGCGCCGTCAGCTTGCGTTGCGTGCTCGACATGCAATCGGCCGACAAGGTTTTACGCCTACCCGTCACCGAGAGCGACGATCGGGTGATGCGCCTTGTAGAGAGCTGGACGGGATCGCTTCGCCGCTACGGCCTGCAAGTCTCGACCGGCCCCGTGGTGCCGTTCCGCGCGACTGAATTCCTCGACAAATCCGGCGACGTGCCGCGCTCGCACGTTCCGTTTTTGTGGATGAACCACGTGCAGGCGATGCAGGTAGCGTGGCCGATCGGCCGCCACAAGCCTGAATTCATCAAGCACAGCATGGAATCTCTTCCGATCCTTGTGCCCAATCGCAATTACGTTCTCATGCGCCGTTTCAGCGCGAAGGAAGAGGTCAGGCGCTTGGTGGCCGCGCCCTATTTCGCGGACATGACCGGCGCGAGCATGCTGGGCCTCGAGAACCATCTGAACTACGTCTATCGCCCCAATGGCGCGCTGACAGAAGACGAGGCTGTAGGGCTCGCCGCCTTGTTCAGCAGCTCGCTCCTGGACACGTATTTCCGCATCAGCAATGGCAGCACGCAGGTAAACGCGACCGAATTGCGCGCCATGCCCCTGCCCCGCCTCGAAATCATTGCCGCGATCGGTCGCGAAGCCCGCGCAACGCAGGCGACGGCCGACGATATTGACCCGATCGTTTTCCGCCACGTCGGCGCAACCGCTCAACCCAGGAAAGCCTCCGCAATTGGCTAGTATCAAAGAAGCGCAAGAGATTCTGAAAGCGCTCCGCCTCCCCGAAAAACAGACCCGCAAGCCATCCGCCTACGTTCTTCTGGCGTTATGCGGCCTCAAGCCGTCCGATCCGTGGTCAGCAGCAACACGCGAAGCCAGAACGATCACCAAAGGCTTGATGGACTTCATGGCTGACCATCACGGCAAGATTTACAAACCGAACTCACGCGAGCAGGTGCGTCGGCAGAGCATCCACCAATTCATCCAAGCGGCAGTCGCTGACAAAAACCCGTTTGGGTTGAAGGCGACAAATAGCCAGGATTCGCACTACGCCGTCACCGAAATCGCCCTGTCCGCTATCCAGGCCTTCGGCACGAAGCATTGGGAAGAAAAGCTAGCCGAGTTTCACGCTGCGCAAGATTCGATCATCGCCAACGAGGAGAAGGCATTGGGCATCGTTCCCGTCACCTTCCCGGACGGCACTGAGATCGAGCTGTCCTACGGCGAACATAACGAGCTGCAGCGCGATATCGTCGAGCAATTCGCCAGCCGCTTCGCGCAAGGCGCAATGGTGATTTACGTTGGCGACACCGCCAAGAAAGACTTGTTCCGCGCCGACGAGAAGATTGCAGCGCTCGGCATCACCTTCACCAGCCATGACAAGCTGCCCGACGTGCTCTTGTACGACAACGAGAAAGATTGGCTGTTTCTCGTTGAAGCCGTCACTTCACACGGCCCCATGTCGCAGAAACGACTTACCGAGCTGGAACCGATGTTGAAGG
>JBKDZW010000196.1:0-11228 GCA_047971685.1 Rhodoblastus sp. | reverse complement strand
TCCATCGAACAGGTGGTGGCGATGGAGGACCGCAATCAGATTCTTTGCGTGAAATCCGAGGATTTCAGGGAAGGCATAACGGCGTTCCTGGAAAAGCGCCGGCCGAACTGGGCGTCTTGACGCCTGTGCGATATCGGGCGTCTTGACGCCTGTGCGATATCGGGCGTCTTGACGCCCGTGCGATTGCTACGGATCGAGGCGCGGCTTCAAAATTCGCGCCTCACTCCACCAGCGCCTCACTCCACCAGCGCCTCACTCCACCAGCGCCTCACTCCACCAGCGCTTCAGTCCACCAGCGCGATAAAATTCGTGCCGTCCCAGGATTCCTTGTTGCCTGCGCCTTCGTCGGAAATGATGAAGACTGCGCCGGGGCCAACGATGCCGGCAAGCCGCGCGGCCGTGCCGGGCGCGATATGGATGCGGCTGAGCGCATCGGCTGCGCTCGATCCGACCTTGATAGATGAGGCGTCGCTCGCCTTGTGCGAATCCCTGAGCATGGCCTGGCGCGTGCGGCCGGGCACGCTCACGCTCGACCAGACCGTCTCCTTGTCTGCGCCGGCCTGCGCGATGAACATATGCGCGCCGATCGGACGGTCCGGCTGGTCGATGTCGATGGGAACCTCGAACAGCGGCCGGAAATCGCGGCGCACATAGAGCTTGCCGGCCTTGCGGTTGATGAGGATGGAGACCGGCGAGGCGGCCGCCAGATCGCGCGTCGTCTGCACGGGATGCTGGCCGATAGGCATGACCGGGCCCTCGATCTCGCCGGGCGTGCGGGCGGCTTCCATAGCATCGCCCATGACGTAGCGGCGCGGCGGGACGGCGAACAATTGTCCGATATCCTCGAACGGCGCGGGCTTCACGTCTTGGCGCGAGATCACCACGCGCGCGCCGCGCCGGGTATAGCGGTAGAGATCCTTGGCGTAGGCCGCCGGCAAGCGGATGCAGCCATGCGAGGCGGGGCGCCCGGTCACATGTCCTTCATGCAGCGCGATGCCCGACCAGGTGAGGCGCTGCATATAGGGCATGGGCGCATCGTTATAGAGCGAGGAACGGTGGAACACCTTCTTCTCGATGACGCTGAACACGCCGTGCGGGGTCGGATGGCCGGCCGTGCCGGTCGAAACCACGGTGCTCGAGACCGCCTTGTCGCCTTCGTAGACCGTCAGATGCTGGCGGTCGGTCGAAACGACGATGGTGACCGGCCCCTGTGCTGCGGCCGGCAACAGTCCCGCGCTCTTTTTCAGATTGGGATTTCTGTAGCGCGCAGGCGTCGAGAGGTCGCGTTTGCGGCGCGGCTGCGCGGCCGCCGGCGCCTGCCGCACGGGCCGCGCCTGCTGCACGGGCTCCGACCGGAACAGATCGAAGAAGCCCTGCGCGGCTGCGGGGCGGGCGCCGCCGAAATCCAGCAGCGCGCAAGCTGCAATAGCGCAGACGCCTGCGCGAAGCGCGGACTTTTGTATGCGCTGCGACATTGACCTGCCCCTCGAAATCGACCGTCATCCAAATGAACAGAAAAGCTAACATATTTTCTTAACGCCTTCGACCGCCCCGGGTCTGTGAGCCAACGCATGTGTCATACGCGCAACAGTCTTGATGGCCGTTGGACGCATGGCGACAAAACGTCCCGGCCGGCGGCTCAAACGATTTCCGCGACAGCCGCGATCAGGCGCGCAATATCCTGATCCCGCGACAGCCGATGGTCGCCGTCGCGGATGAAGGAGAGGGTGGCGGGGTCGCCGGAGAGGTGCTCGACCAGCGCCAGCGCATGTTTCCAGGGTACGTCCGGGTCCTGCATGCCTTGCAGGATGTGGGCTGGCCCATAGCTGCGGATCGCGCCGCCGAACATCAGATGCTTGCGCCCGTCCTCCAGCAGCGCGCCGGTGATCGGGTAGGGCTCCGGCGAATATTCCGACGGGCGCATCCACCGCCCGGTCGCGGCGATCTCGGCCCTGGCCTCGGCGCTGAGCGATGGCTCCATAAGCGCTGCCGTAAAATCCACCGCCGGCGCAATCAGGACCATGCCGGCGATACGGTCGGTTTCGCCTGCTTCCGCCAGCGCGCGGGCGGCAAGCAGCGCGATCCAGCCGCCCATGGACGAGCCGATCAGCACCTGGCGTCCCCTGGTCCGGGCGCGGATGACGGCAAGGCTTTCCTCGAGCCAGCGGCTGATCGTGCCGTCCTCGAAGGCGCCGCCGGAGGCGCCGTGGCCGGAATAATCGAACCGCAGGCAGGCGCGCCCGGTCTTGGCGGCGTAGGCCTCGATGGCCATCGCCTTCGTGCCGGTCATGTCGGATTTGAACCCGCCGAGCCAGACGAGCCCCGGCAATGTGGCGCTCCCCGGCGCTGCGGGCGGCGCCGTATGCGCGTCTGGCGCTGCGGGCAGCGCTATATAAGCAATGTCGCGCGCCGCTGCGCCCGCGCCGATCGTAAGGCGCCCCGTGCTGGCCGCATCCGCCCTGTCGTTCTGATTCATATTCCGCCGATTCTCGAAAACACGCGAACAGGCTCACCTCACTCGAAGTGTAAGCGACCGTAAACCCCATCGGGTTATCAATTGAAAACTATGCCGCAATATCAGCGCTACTTTCAGGTTGACCGCCCGATCGCCGGCCGCACGGTCCTCCAGATCATCCCGCGACTCGATTCCGGGGGCGCCGAGCGTACGACGCTCGAAATCGCCGCCGCCCTGGTGCGCGTCGGCGCGCGTGCGCTGGTTGCAACCGAGGGCGGCCGGCTGGTCGGCGAATTGCAGGCGCTGGGCGGAGAGTTCCACGCCTTCGGGGCGGCGACCAAGAATCCGCTGGCCATGGCCGGCAATGTCGGCAAGCTGGCAGGTCTGATCGCACGCCAGGGCGTCGATATCGTCCACGCCCGCTCGCGCGCGCCGGCCTGGGTGGCGCTGGGCGCGACGCGGCGCGCCGGAACGCCGTTCGTGACCACCTATCACGGCGTCTATTCCGGCCGGACCGCCATCAAGATGCGCTATAATTCGATCATGGCCATGGGCGACCGGGTGATCGCCAACTCGGCCTTCACGGCGCGCCATATTCTCGACCGCTATCCCGTGGCCGCCGGCCGCATCGTCACCATTCACCGAGGCGTCGACCAGCGCCTGTTTTCGCCCGAGGCGGTCGAGGTCGACCGCGTGCGCGCCCTGCGCGCGCAATGGGGGGCGCCGCCGGACATGCGCATCGTGCTGCTGCCGGCCCGCCTTGCCCGCCGCAAGGGCCATCGCGTCCTGATCGAGGCCGCGCAAATCCTGCGCGCGCAGGGGCGCAACGACGTTCTCTATATTCTGGCCGGCGACGAGCAACGCGACGCCTATCCGCGCGAACTCGACCGCGCCATCGCCGACGCCCGGCTCGACGACATTGTCCGCCGTGTCGGCCATTGCGCGGATATGCCGGCGGCGTTGCTGTCGGCGGCCTGCGTCGTCGCGCCGTCCGTCGAGCCCGAGGCTTTCGGCCGCATCGCCGTCGAGGCGCAGGCCATGGGGACGCCGGTCGTGGTCTCCAATCTCGGCGCAAGCGCGGAAACCGTCATCGGTCCGCCCGGCGCGCCGGCCGGCCAGCGCACCGGCTGGCTGACGCCTGCGGGCGACGCCGGGGCGCTGGCGTCGGCGAGTGCCGAAGCGCTCGATCTGCGCGCCGCCGCCCGCGAGCAGCTCAGCCTGCGCGCCCGCACCCATGTCCACGAGCGCTTTTCGATGGAGCGCATGTGCGCGGCCACGCTCAATGTCTACGAAAACCTATTGAAACCGCGTTCTGGCGGTTGACTTGGCGGTCTCGAGCAACGATGTTGGCAGGGATCGATCGACGGCCCGCGCCGCCGGACGGTTTGCTGTACGCGTTTGCCGGGTTGAGATTTGTCGGGTTGAGATTTGCCGGGTTGAGGTTTGCGGGTTGAGGTCTGCCGGATTGGCGTTTGCCAACCCGCCGTCCTGACATCGTCTTTCAACATCGCTATTCAACATCGCTATTCAACATCGCTATTCAACATCGCTATTGAACACCGCTATTCAACATCGCTATTCAACATCGCCTCAACGGCGCCATTCAACGCCGCCATTTGTTGCAACAGTCACGGAGAAGCCGCCATTCGTCGTCCCATGAAAGCGCCGCCCACGCCTGAGAAATCGGGGCCGCGCACCAATCGCGAGATTCGCGTCCCGCAGGTCCAGCTCATCGATGTAGAGGGACAGAACAGGGGCGTCACCGACATTGCCGACGCCCTGCACCTGGCCGAAGAGGCCGGGCTCGATCTGGTCGAGATCGTTCCCAACGCCAATCCGCCGGTCTGCAAGATTCTCGATTATGGCAAGCACCGCTTCACCGAGCAGAAGAAGGCCGCCGAGGCGCGCAAGCGCCAGAAGATCGTCGAGGTCAAGGAAATCAAGCTGCGTCCGGGCATCGACGATCACGACTACGACGTGAAGATGAAGGCGATTCGCCGCTTTTTCATCGAAGGCGACAAGGTCAAGATCACCCTGCGCTTCCGTGGCCGTGAAATGGCCCACCAGGACATCGGCTATCGCCTGCTCGAAAGAGTGAAGCAGGAGACCGCGACGATGGCCAAGGTGGAGGCCGAACCCTCGATGGAGGGACGCCAGATGGTGATGGTTCTCGCGCCGCGCTAAAGCATGTCCAGCAAAAGCCGCAGGCTTTTGCGATAAGGACATGCCGTGAAAACAAAACGATAGAGCGTGTCGTTTGCTCTGGCCCGGCGCGGTTGGCCGCCGGATCCGGAGCGGACGGCAAACCCCGCTCAACGCGGATCGGCCTTGCGCACCTTGCGCTTGACCTGATGGCGGCGCTGCGAAATCATTCTCCCAAATGGAGGATGATCGCGGGAGACCTGAATCGTCCTCCTGACTGGAGGATGATCATGGGAGACATCGTTTCGCTCGAAGAACTCGCCGCCGAGGTGCAACCCGGCTGCAAGCTCGCCGTTCCCGCCGATTATTGCGGCGTCGCCATGAGCGCCACCGCCGCCATCATCGCCGCCGCGCCCGCGAATTTGCATGTTGTCTGCGTGCCCGTGACCGGCATGCAGGGCGACATGCTGATCGGCGAGGGCCTGGTCGGCACGCTGGAGACGAGCGCGGTTACGCTGGGCGAGGCCGGCGGCGCCCCGCGCTTTCAGGACGGCATACGCAAGGGCGCCTTCAAGATGATGGACGCGACTTGCCCGGCGGTCCATTCGGGGTTGATCGCCGCGCAAAAAGGCGTGCCCTTCCTGCCGATACGCGGCATCATCGGCTCCGATCTTCTCAAGACCCGCACGGACTGGAAGATCATCGACAATCCCTATGACGCCGGCGACCCGATCGTCGTCGTTCCCGCGATTTCGCCCGATGTCGCCATTTTCCACGCGCCGGAAGCCGACCGCTTCGGCAATGTGCGCATCGGCCGGCGTCGCGAATTGCTGACCATGGCCCAGGCCGCCAAGGCCACCATCGTCACGGTCGAGCGCATCGTCGAGGGCTCGCTGCTTGCGTCCGAGGAGTCTGCGGCCGGCGTCCTGCCCGCGCTTTACGTCACCAAGGTCGCCGTGGCCCCGCGCGGCGCCTGGCCGCTCGGCCTGTGGGGCGAATATGGCGTCGACACCGACGAGATCGCCCGCTACGCCGCCATGGCCCGCAGCGCCGACGGCTTTGCCGCCTATATGGACGGCTTTGCCCGCAGACTGCGCGAGGCCGCGTGATGAGCGACTATTCCAATCGCGAACTCATCATAGCCGCCATCGCCGATCTGCTCGACGGCATAAAGCATGTGGCGGTCGGGGCTTCCTCGCCCATGCCCGCAGCCGGGGCCATGCTTCTTCGTGCGCGAAACGAGTTTGCGGGCAGGCAGCGCGTGCGCATTTCCATTCTCGGTTCCGAAGAACATAATTTCTTCACCAACGGCGGCGTGGAATTGTTCGACTGCACGGCGCAGGGCCGCGTCGACGCCTTCTTCCTCGGCGGCGGCCAGATTGACGGGCAGGCCAATATCAATCTCGTCGGCGCGGGCGGCTATCCCAAAAGCGAGGTGCGCTGGCCCGGCTGCTTCGGCTCGGCCTTCATGTATTACCTCGTGCCGCGCGTCATCCTTTTTCGCGAGGAACACAGCCCGCGCGTTTTCGTGCCGAAGGTCGATTATGTGTCGGCGCCCGGCGTGAGCGAAGGCATCGTGCGCCCCGGCGGCCCGCATGCGCTTTTGACCGGCATGGCGCTCTTCTCCTTCGACAAGGTGAAGAAGCGTTTCGCGCTCGCAAGCGTCCATCGCGGCTTCACCGCTGCGGACGTGCGCAAAAATACCGGCTTCGATTACGACGAACCCGCAAAGGTTCCCGAAACGAAAGCGCCCGGCGCCGAAAATCTCGCGATTTTACGCGGTCGCGTGACGGACGAATTGTCGGAGAGCTACCCGGCTTTTGCGGATATGTTGCGCGGAGAACGGAAAGAGGCGGCATAGCGGCGCCGTCATCGTCGCCATTATTGCCGCGCCATTATCGCCCGCGCCGCCTGTGATGCGGATTGTGGCGAGGAGAAACCTATTCCCTCGCCAGCTTCCGCAATTCGTAAATCGCTTCCAGCGCCGCGCGCGGCGACAGGTCGTCGGGGTCGATCGCTGCGAGTTTCTCGCGCAATGCGTCCTTCTTCGCCGCGACCTTCGAGGGCGCTGCTTTCGCCGCAGCCGGGGCGGCCGCCGCAAACAGCGGCAGATCGGCGATCAGCTTTTCCACCGGCGCGCGCCGGTCGCTGGCCTCCAGTTCGCTCAATATGTGTTTGGCGCGTTCGACGACGCTTTCGGGCAGGCCCGCCAGCTTTGCGACCTGAATGCCGTAACTGCGGTCGGCGGCGCCTGAAATCACCTCATGCAGAAACACGACTTCGCCGTTCCAGTCGGCGACGCGCATGGTGAGATTCTTGAGCCGGTCCAGCCGCCGCTCGAGTTGCGTCAGCTCGTGAAAATGCGTGGCGAACAGAGCGCGCGAGCGGTTGGCGCCGTGCAGATGCTCCATCGTCGCCCAGGCGATCGAAAGTCCGTCGAAGGTCGCTGTGCCGCGCCCGATCTCGTCGAGAATGACCAGCGAGCGCTCGCTCGCCTGATTGAGGATCGCCGCCGTCTCCACCATTTCCACCATGAAGGTGGAGCGCCCGCGCGCGAGATCGTCCGATGCGCCAACGCGCGAAAACAAGCGGTCGACGATGCCGATATGCGCTTTCTCCGCAGGCGTGAACGCCCCCATTTGCGCCAGCGTCACAATGAGCGCGTTCTGCCGCAGATAGGTCGATTTGCCCGCCATGTTGGGGCCGGTGACGACGGCTATCGCGCCTGCCGTGTCGCCGGACAATTCGCAATCGTTGGCGGTAAAGACCTCGCCGCGCGTCTTCAGCGCAGCTTCCACGACCGGGTGGCGCCCGCCGACGATCTCGAAGGCAAGGGAACGGTCGACGATGGGGCGCGTCCATGAAAGCGCGTCGGCGAGTTCGGCAAGCCCTGCCGAAACATCGAGTGCGGCGAGCGCATCGGCGGCGCTCTTGATCGCCTCGCCTGCTGCGAGAATGTCGGCGGAAAGCGCCTCGAAATGGGCAAGTTCGAGCGCTGTCGCGCGGTCGGCGGCGGATGCGATCTTCTGCTCGAATTCGGCGAGTTCGGTTGTCGAAAACCGCATGGCGCCGGCCATGGTCTGGCGATGGATGAACGTGGCGTTGAAGGGCTCCTTGAGAAGTTTCTCGCCCTGCGCCTGGCTGACTTCGAGAAAGAAACCGAGAAAATTATTGTGCTTGATCTTGATCTGTTTGGTCTCTGCGAGATCGCTGTATTTGCTCTGGAGCGCGGCGACCAGGCGCCGGCTTTCGTCGCGCATCGCGCGCGTCTCGTCGAGCCCGTCGTCGAACCCGGCTGCGATGAAACCGCCATCGCGTTTGTCGAGCGGCAGTTCCTGCGCCAATGCGCGTGAAAGCGTTTGCGCAAGCGCAGGCGGCGGGCGCGAAAGATCTGGCGCAAGCGCGGCAAGTTCGTCCGGCAGGCCTGGCGTCGCCGCAAGGCGGGCGCCCAGATCGGCTGCGGCCAGCATGCCATCGCGCAGCGCCGCCAGATCGCGCGGCCCGCCGCGCCCGAGCGCGAGCCGGGACAGCGCGCGCGAAAAATCCGGCGCGCTGCGCAAGGCTGAACGAAAGTTTTCGCGCGCGGGAGAATCGTCGATCAGAAAGGAGACGGCGTCGAGCCGGCGTCCGATGATCTGCGGATCGGTGAGCGGCGCGGCAAGCCGTTCGGCCAGCAGGCGCGCGCCGGCCGGCGTCGCCGTGCGGTCGATGGCCGCCAGCAGCGATCCCTCGCGCGCGCCGCCGAGCGTGCGCGTCAGTTCGAGATTGGCGCGCGTGGCCGCGTCTATTTCGAGGGTTGCGCCGCGCGTCTCGCGGCGGGGCAGCGCCAGCGAAGGCCGCGCATCGAGCTGCGTCTTCTGGATGTAAAGAATGGCGGTGGCCGCCGCTGCGATTTCGGCGCGCGACAACCCGCCAAATCCTTCCACGGTCGCAACCCGGTAAAAATCGCAGAGGCGCCGTTCGGCGGACGCGCCTTCGCCCGCATCGCGCCCGATCGGCGCAAGCGGGGCGCGCGCATCCTCGAGAATGCGCGAAATCGCGGGATCGGCGCGCAGCGCGTCGGCAGCGACGATCTCGCGCGGTTCGATCCGCGCGAGCGCTGCGCCGAGGCCGGCAAGCTCGGTTTCCAGAACGGCGAAGGCGCCGGTGGAAATATCGACCGCCGCAAGGCCGAAGCGATCTTGCGCCTCGGAGGATTTGATGCGCGCAACCGCGACAAGCGCATGGGCGCGGCCGGGTTCGAGCAGGCGTTCTTCCGTGATCGTTCCCGGCGTCACGAGACGCACGACATCGCGCCGCACGACCGATTTCGAGCCGCGCTTGCGCGCTTGCGCGGGGTCTTCGAGCTGCTCGCAGACGGCGACGCGAAACCCGAGCGCGATCAGCCGCTGGAGATAATCGTCGGCGCGCTCGACCGGCACGCCGCACATGGCGATGTCCTCGCCCAGATGCTTGCCGCGCTTGGTCAGGACAATGCCGAGCGCGCGGGAAGCGGTTTCGGCGTCCTCGAAGAACAATTCGTAGAAATCGCCCATGCGATAGAACAGCAGGCTGTCCGGATTGGCGGTCTTGATTTCGAGATATTGCGCGATCATCGGCGAAGGTTTCGCCGCTGTCTGTCCGCTGTTTTCCGCTGGCCCGTGCATGGCGCAAACTAGCAGCGGGAAAAGGCCGGCGCGAGCCTTGCGGCTTGCCGATCCACCGCCTATTTGGCGTAAGCCCGTTTCAAACCCTCGCCAGCGCCACCACATAAGCGCAGGCGCGTTCCGTCTCGTTTGCGAACGTGACCTCCGAAGGCGCGCCGAAGCCGAGGCAATCGCCGGCTTGCAGGACGTGCTTCCGCCCGCCCTCGATCAGCGCGAGCGCGCCCGCCTGCACCCATGTCGCCTGCCGGATGCGCGCATAGGAGGAGGGCGGCATAACGACCCGCGCGCCCGGCGGCAGCTCAACCTCGACCAGTTCGACCGGATGATCGGCGCGCGCGAAAATCTGGCGGCGGATGTAGCCGGTCGCCGGGTCGCGCCAGACCGGCTGGTCTTTTGCGCGGGAAATCGGGTCCTGCTTGGCTTCGTCGTGCGTGAGAAGCGCTGCGAGCGTGAGATCGAAAGCGGCCGCCAGGCGCGCCAGCACGGTGGCGGTCGGGTTCATTTCGCAGCGCTCGATGCGGCTGATCGCGGCTTTCGAGACGCCGGAGGCGGCGGCAAGGCCGGACAAGGTCCAGTTGCGCGCCTCGCGTTCGGATTTGATCCGTTCCGCCAGCGCTGCGAGGGTCTCGTCCACTATAGTTGACATTCATTTCGTATAATAGACAATGGCGGAACGCACAAGCAATTCCGCCCGGAGTTCCCCGTGGTCCCGCCGATCCGCGACGCAAGCCCCGAAGATTCCGGGGCGATTGCCGCCATTTACAACCATGCCGTGCGAACGACGACGGCGATCTGGAACGATCGCGCGGTGGATGCGGCCAACCGCGCCGCATGGCTTGCCGAACGGCAGGCGGCGGGCTTTGCCGTCATCGTGGCGGAGCTGGACGGGAGGATTGCAGGCTATGCCGCCTATGGTCCGTTCCGCGCCTTCGAGGGCTACCGCCTCACGGTCGAGAATTCCGTCTATGTCGCGCCCGGCATGCAGGGCAGGGGGGTCGGCCGCGCGCTCATGGACGCGCTTCTTTCGCGTGCGCGCAATGCCGGGTTCCACGCGATGGTCGCAGGCATTGAGGCTGAAAACCATGCCTCGATCCGCCTGCATGAGGCGCTCGGCTTTGCGGAGGTCGGCCGCATGCCGCAGGTGGGGGCGAAGTTCGGCCGCTGGCTCGATCTGGTGTTCCTGCAACGCCTGCTGAGCGCGCGCGCTGCGCCGTAGCCGACGGCGACGCATCGGCCCGTTCCAGCCATTGTTTCCAAAATCAATGTACTGCCGAAGGAATGACGCCAGCCGCCTTGTAGGGGCGGCGCCTGCGCTTTATGGTCGCGCTCCCGCGAAATTTCCGCCTGTCAGAGACCGAAATGGCCGACCAGAAGTCCAATCCGCCCAAGCGTCCGACCTTTACCGATCGCGAGGCCCTGCTGTTCCATTCGCAGGGGCGCCCCGGCAAGTTGCAGATCACGCCCACCAAGCCCATGGCGACGCAGCGCGACCTGTCGCTGGCCTATTCGCCGGGCGTGGCGGTTCCGGTGCTCGCCATCGCCGAGGACGCCTCGCGCGCTTACGATTACACCGTGAAGGGCAATCTGGTCGCCGTCATCACCAATGGCACGGCGATCCTTGGCCTTGGCAATCTCGGCGCGCTGGCCTCCAAGCCGGTCATGGAAGGCAAGTCGGTCCTGTTCAAACGCTTTGCCGACGTGGATTCCATCGACCTCGAGATCGCCACCGAAGACCCCGAGGAATTCATCAATTCCGTCAAATATCTGGGCCCCTCGTTCGGCGGCATCAATCTCGAGGACATCAAGGCGCCGGAATGCTTCATCATCGAGCAGCGCCTGCGCGAGCTGATGGACATTCCGGTCTTCCATGACGACCAGCACGGCACCGCGATCATCGCTGCCGCCGGCCTGATCAATGCGCTCGACCTGACCGGGCGCGACATCCAGACGACCAGGCTCGTGATCAACGGCGCCGGCGCCGCCGC
>JBKDZW010000195.1:0-5827 GCA_047971685.1 Rhodoblastus sp. | reverse complement strand
TGCACAGCCTGAAACACTTCAAGTCGCTGCACGAGCAGAACGTGATCCTCACCATTGTCACCGCGGACGTTCCGCGTGTGACCGACAGCGAGCGCGTGCTTATGTCCGACATCTCACCGCGCTTTCGTCAGGTGACGATTACCTTCGGCTATATGGAAGAACCCAACGTGCCGCACGGACTGGCGCTTTGCCGCAAGCTGGGCTGGAAATTCGATATCATGTCGACATCGTTCCTCGTCTCGCGCCGCACGCTCAAACTGGCGGCGCACAGCGCCATGCCGGCGTGGCGGAGCCGCCTGTTCATCTTCCTTGCGCGCAACAGCGCGACAGCGTCGGACTACTTCCATATCCCCGCTGGCCGCGTGGTCGAGATCGGCGCTCAGGTGAATGTGTAAGACATTGCGGCATGACAGATCTCGGGCTGGCGTTCGCCCCGGCATTTACCCGCTCTTCCGCTCCCGGCCCCTTAACTGCGAACATGCGCGACTAGAGAAATTCCAGCAAAAGCAGATACCGGTTTTGCGTCCAAAATTACGTAAAATCAAATAATTAGCGCGTTGCAACGATTCAATGAAAAGCGGAACCGCTCTAGACTCGCGAAAAAGCCCATTGCACCTCGACCGTGGCGTCGGCTGCGCCGCTCACCACAATCTGCTGGCAGGCGCGCGCGCCGTCCGGGCTTGCGAAAAAGACGCTTTCCTCCACGCCGACCGCCAGACCGCCGGCGTCGAACATCCAGCGCTCGCCATCGGACAATTCGAGCATGATGGTCGTATCCTCGCCGGCGCGCATGGCGACTGCGGAAGGGTGCAGATGAAAGCGCAACGTAAAAGCCTGGGCCTGTTCCTGGCCGGGCGCGCCGACGGAAACGAGCCTGTCCTCGCCGATAAGCTGCGCGCCGTCGGATTTCAGGGCGATCCGCCGCTTGTGCACGAGGCCGAAGCGCTGCGAATAGCCGTCGTGCGAAAGATCGAGAATGACGCCTTCGTCGAGCGCGTCCCGCTGCATGCCGACTTCGCGCGGACCGGCGACGATCTGACCGGCGACGATTCTCTCCAGGCCGGCCCCGGAGGCGATCCGGCAGGAAGAAACATCGTCGATGACGAGCGTGGAATGGGCCGCCGTCTGGCGTGCGGCCTCGCGCGCGGACGCGCCGCCGACGACAGGCGCACCGCAATTGACCACGATGCGTTGCAATCCGCTGGACAGCTCGAACGACAGGCAGCCCGCATGCGCTTCCAGCGAGAACGGGCCGGGCGGAGGTGGGCCGGCGTCGACAATGACAAGGGTCTCGCCGGCTTCCATCCGCTGATAGCCCGAATGGGGGGCGCTCATCGGCGCCTCGCCGCGCGAATCATCGTAGTGCAGCACGGTCGCCAGCCGGTCGGGCGCCGTCACGCCCATGCCATTGAACAGGGCGAGCGAACTGTCGCCATGGCGCAACAGACGCAGCGCGGGAATGATTCGGTCGATGGCGTTGAGCAGCGCCGGCGGCGGCGGCGCCCCGCGCGCGACATAGGCCTGTCGCAATGGCAGGAAATCGAGCAGCAGATCGACCAGCGTTTGCGGATTGCGGCTGATATGGCCGCCATCGGGCAGGAGTTGCGCCTCTATGGCTTCGGCGAGCTGGGCGCTGGCGCGCGTCTGGAAGCGCGCCGGCGTGTCGGCGCACATGGCGTAGGCCGCAAGAGCAATCGTCGCCGACAGGCGCGGCAGCCCCATCGTTTCTCCCAGCGCATCCTGCAACTGGGCGGCGTCGCGGGCAAGCGCGCGCAGGAAACGGTAGTAGAAATCGGCCTCCGCGCCTTCGAGCAGCAATGTCGACTGGCTGAGCCAGGACAGGATGCGGCGCGCGGTGATGGCCGCCGAAAACGGCTCGGCGGGGCGCCGGCTGGCGGAGACAAGATAATCGTCGACCAGCGCGCGCGCGTTGACGCGGGCAAGATTGGTCTCCGCCGCGCGCAAATGCCGCAACCAGCCAAAGCCATTGAGCACACGCGCCCATTCCGCCGACGACGGATGAATGTCGAAGGGCGAACGCCCCTGCGTGTTCACGATGCGCCCGCCAAAGGCGAAATAGCCGGCATAAATATCTTCGGCGCGGGTGGCGTCGGCGGTGCGAATGTCCTGCGGCGCAATCAGCAGGCGCTCGGGCGCGCGCACGCGCATGCGGCCGAACGCCCGCAACGGCGCGGTCAGCGCGCGCCTGCAACGGGAAACGTAGCGCCGCGCCATGATCGCAGCGAGTTTGCTCCGTTCCGCTAGTTCTGCGCCTGTCAGGTGACCCTCCCGCCGTCAGCGAACGCTCGCCGGCCGCCGCTCAAGCTGGGCCAATGATGTCTTGCGATGGTTTAGGCTCTATTAACCTTGACGTTGCAAGCGCGCAGCGAAAAAACCATCGAGCCCCGCCATGCGCGGATCAGGGTCCGGCCAATGACATGGCAAGGTCCGCAGATCACCCTCGCCGGTCAGAAATTCCGCGCTCAACCCGCATTCGCCCTCCGCTATCGGCACGCGCCGGAAATCGGGATTGCGGCGCAGCAACGCCGATATCCGGGCCTCGCCCTCCTCCGGCTCGATCGAGCAGACGCAATAGACGAGATGGCCGCCAGACTTCACCAGTTTTGCGGCCTGTTCCAGAATTTTCGTCTGAAGCGCGGCAAGCTGGTCAATGTCGCCGGGTTTTTTGGTCCATTGCACATCGGGATGGCGGCGGATCGTGCCGGTGGCCGAACAGGGCGGATCGACCAGCACGGCGTCGAAGGGCTCGGCCGTCCAGGAAGCTGCGTCCGCAACCACAATGTCGGCATGCAGGCCAAGCCGTTCGAGATTGGCGGACAATTGCTTGAGCCTTTCGGCCGAACGGTCGAGCGCGGTCACCTGCGCGCCGGCGGCGGCAAGCTGGGCGGTCTTGCCGCCGGGCGCAGCGCAGAGATCGAGCACACGGGCGCCCGGCGCAAAGCGCAGAAGACGCGCGGGCAGGGCTGCGGCTGCGTCCTGCACCCACCATTGCCCCTCGTCGAAGCCGGCCATTTCCGGCACCGGCGTATGGCCGGCGATGCGCACAGAACCCGTCGGCAGAAGCTTGCCGCCGAGTTTTTCGGCCCAGGCGGCTGCGTCCTCGCGCACGGAAACATCGAGCGTGGGTTCGCGCAGATGGGCGGCCGCAATGGCGCGCGCGCGCTCCTCGCCCCAGGAACGCCGCCAGCGCTGGGCAAGCCAGCCCGGCGTCTCGTCGGCGAGCGGATCGAGATCGGCGAGCAGGGCGTCGCGCTCACGGATGGCGGAGCGCAGAATGGCGTTGAGCAGGCCGGCGTAGCCGGCGGTCTTGGCGTCGGACTTGGCCGCGCGCACCGCCAGATCGACGGCGGCGTGATCGGGCGCCTCCATGAACAGGATCTGCGCCAGAGCGCCTATGGCGATCCACTCGAACTGCCCGGCGTTGCGCGGCATGCCGCGATCGAGCAGTCGCGTGAGCGTGCGCCGGATCGCGCCCAGACGCCGCACGGCGACAGTCGCGATCGAGCGCACCAGCGCCCTGTCGCGCGCATCGAGCCCGAGAACGCGATTAGGTATGGCGGCGGGCGAAAACCTGTCGTCGAGCGCATGCCCGCTGGCGATCACGTCCGAAATCACCTGCTGGGCGGCGATGCGCGCGCGCAGGCCGGGCACCGCAGCTATCGCGGCCTCGCGGTCGGCGTCCGTGGGACGGAGTGCAGACATTCTTCCAGAAGCGCGCTTCACGGCTTCACCGCCTGAAATCGAATCGAAGTCAAATTCACTATCCATTGTTACGCGAAAACGGGCGGCTTTTCAGTTTTATCCCCATGGATTTGGCGGATCGGAGCGTCCTGTCCTGCCCCATGGTCCCTGGCCTGCCTCATCGTCTGGTCCTGCCCGCGCAATTCCCGCGCCGCCAAGAAACCCGCCCGATGCGGCCGGCGCCTCCGGCCTGGCCGTGCGGAACGGCGACCAGCCGCCGGCAGGCGCCGGGTCCGGCTGCGGCCGAGACTGGGGCGCCATGGATATTCCCATCGCGCGCGCCTGCGCAACCAGCGCGTCGATCCGGTTCTGCATGTCGGGATGGGTGGAGAAGAGATTGTCGCGCGGGCCGCCCGCCAACGGATTGACGATGAACATATGCGCCATCGCCGGCCTGTTCTCGACTGCGGCGTCGGGAACCGCAGCCGCGCCCTCCGACAGTTTCGACAGCGCCGAAGCAAGCCACAGCGGATTGCCGGCAAGCTGTCCGCCGGTCTCGTCCGCCACATATTCGCGCGACCGGCTGACCGCCATCTGCACGATCATGGCCGCCATGGGCGCAAGAATGGCGAGCGCTATCGAGGCGATGGGGCCCGGCCCGCCCTCGCGCCGCCCGCCGCCAAGGAACATCCCCCAGGTCGCAATCGAGGAAATCGCGCCGGCAAGGGTCGCCGCAATCGTCATGGTCAGCGTGTCGCGGTGCTTGATATGCGCCATTTCGTGAGCAAGCACGCCAAGCCGTTCCTCGCGCGACAGGAGATGCATCAGGCCAGAATTGACGGCGATTGCGGCATGAGCGGGATCGCGCCCGGTGGCGAAAGCGTTGGGCTGATCGGAATTGACGATATAGACGCGCGGCATGGGCAGGCCGGCCCGTTGCGCAAGCCAGGCGACATCCTCCACCAGGTCGGGCGCGCTTGTACGGTCCACCTCATGCGCATCGACCGAGGCAAGCGCCATGCGGTCGGAATTCCAGAAGGCAAAGAGATTTGCGCCCACGGCGAAGACAAGCGCCATCATCATGCCCGAACGGCCGCCGAGCGCCAGACCCACGATCATGAACAAGGCCGTCATGCCCGCGAGCAGCATCGCCGTGCGCATGAAATTCATCTGCATCCCCTCCGGCCGCCAACGGCTGATGTGCGAGCGATTGCTCGCCGATTTACGCAGGCCCTTCTTGCTGATGTGGGCGAGCGTCACTGGCTAATGTGGGAATGAGGCGCCGTGATGTGCAAGGCGCGCGAAAAGAGTAAAATGCACAGACTGCATGCAGATGCGCGGCGCCGAACGCACAAGTTCGTGAGGCAAGGCAATTTTGCAAGGCATGCTTTTGCAAGACATGCTTTTGCGAGGCAAGACTTTGCGGGACAAGCCAATGACGAATGAACCGAAGAACGGACCGGCGGGCTCTCACCCCTCCCCGCCGGAGCCGGACGCCGCGCCGCCCCGGCGCAACCTGACCCCGGAAGCGTTGCGCGCGCTGGCCGAGGCCGAGGAACGTCGCAAGGCGGCGCGCGAAAACAGCCGCGAAAAAGAAATCGGCGGGCGCGACGGACCGGAGCCCGTGCGCTACGGCGATTGGGAAAACAAGGGAATAGCAGTCGATTTTTGAAGAAATTTCGGCGAATTCCCATTCGCTTCATGTGCTTGGGTTTTTGATTATCGCGCGTTCGGACGCAAAACCGCTCACACTTTTGCTGAACGCGCTCAGGTTCTTCAAGCTATCGCGCGTTCGGACGCAAAACCGCTCACACTTTTGCTGAACGCGCTCTAACCCCGGTTTTTCCGCTCGCGCAATTCCGTGAACACCTCCGCCGCCGGCTTGCCGGCCATGCCGACCGCCGCTTGCACGCCGGGATCGTCGGCGCGCAGAAACGGAGTGGTGGCAAGCTCCAGCCCGAGGGTCGTCGGCAGCGTATACTGGCCGGCCGCCCGCATGGCGGAAATTTCCGTCGCGCGCCGCGCGAGTTCGACATTGCCGGGATCGACCGTCACCGCGAATTTCGCGTTGCCGAGCGTATATTCGTGGCCGCAATAAACGCGCGTCTCCTCGGGCAGGGCTGCG
>JBKDZW010000194.1:0-26332 GCA_047971685.1 Rhodoblastus sp. | reverse complement strand
GTCGATTGCTTCGGCGAGGCGGAAAGGGCGCCTCCAACGCGCGCCTTCCAAAGGGCGCCTCCGGGCGCCCTTTTTGTTGCGTTCACGTCAATATTTCGCGCGTCTTGCGTGGGCAGGCTCAGGGGATGGACTTCTGGGCCGTGTCCGAGGGGGCGGGGTTGCTTCCGGCGGGCGTCGTGCCGCTGGTGGAGGCTTGCGGGGCGGCGGCGGGCTCCTGCGGGGCGACCGGCTGCACGCGCGGGCCGATGTCGGCGGGCGCCGCCGGGGCGGCCTCCGGCGTCAGCGGCGGCTTTTCCTCGGGCGCGGGCGTCGTTGGCGCGGCGGCCTGCTGCGGCGTGGCCGGCGCCTCCTTCGCTTTGGCCGGTTTCTCTGCGGGTGAGGGCGCAGGCGGCGCTTTCGTGGCCTGCGAGGGCGCCGGCGGATTGGCCCCCTTTTTTGCAGCCGGCTTTGCTGCGTCGAGCGTTTTGCCGCTCCCGGGGCCGCGCGCCGCCGTCTGTGGCTTAGCCTTGGGTTTTGCCTTGGCCTTTGGCCTGGCCCTGTGTTCGGCCGGCCGGTCGAAACGGTCGTCGGGGGCGTCGAAGCGCTCGTCGGGGCCATCGTCGAGGCCGGGCGCTTGCCGGCGCGCGAAGGTCTCGCCATTTCGCAGCGCAGGCGGGCGCAGCGTGGTCTGGCGCAGCAATTCGCCGCTGTAGCCGTCGATCACGAAGCGCATGCGCCGGCCGCGCGCGTTTTCACCGATGGCGACGATTCGCTCGCCGGTAAGACGCGGCGGCGCCGTCAGGCGATAACCGCGCGATCCGAGAATGCGCACGACCACGCGCCGGGGGATGAAGGCGTCGTCGATATATTCGTCAGGCGGCGCGCTGCTCCAGCCATTCCAGAACAGGGCGACCTGTGCTGCGGCCGGCTGGGCGGCGCAGAGAAAAGCGCCGAGCGTCGCCCAACCGGCGAGCAGGGCGGGTCTGAAGGGGCTGGCCAGAAACGCTCTCATGAGAACTCCAAAGTCGTGAGTGGCGACAGGTAGCGCGCTTTGACGCCTGCCTGTGTGCTTCAGCGCATATCCTGAACGCATGAAGCTGCGATCCCTCCGGAATCGCTCTAACCTCTTGACCAAATGCGGAAAGATATTGGCGCGATCCGCGCGGTTTGAGGGCGATGCGCCGAATTTCCCGCGTTTTTTGCGCGGTTCGGGCCGTGTCAGCCGCGCGCGGCCGCGATCAGGGCCGAGACCGCCTCCGGCGCGGTCGCAAAAGAAGGGATGAGGCGCGCGAAAACTTCCCCCCCGCTCGGGCGCTCATGGGCTGCAAGCGCGCGCGGGGACCATTCGTAATAATCGGCGCCGGCCGCTTTCAGGCGCGCGTGCATGGCCGCAGGCAGAATGGCGAAGACCTCGTTGATCTCGCGCTTCCAGGGCAGGCGTACGCCGGGCAGGCCGGCCAGGCCCGCTTCGAGTTCGGTTGCCCGCGCATTGGCCTTTTTCGCCAGATCGAGCCAGAGGTCGTCTTTCAGATAGGCCTCCATCTGTGCGCCCAGAAGCCGGCCCTTGGAGAGCGTGTGGCCGCCGCGCTTGCGCCGGTAGCCGAAATTCTCGGCCCGCGTGGAATCGAAAAAAATCACGGCCTCGCAGGCGAATGCGCCATTCTTGGTTGCGCCGAAGGACAGGACATCGACGCCGGCGCGCCAGGTGAGATCGGCGGGGCTGACGTCAAGGGCGGCAATGGCGTTTGCAAAGCGCGCGCCGTCCATATGCACGGCCATGCCGGTCGAATGGGCGATTCCCGCAAGGGCGGCGATTTCGGCGGGCGTGTAAAGCGTGCCGCATTCGGTGGCCTGAGACAGGGAAAGGGCCTGCGGCTGCACGCTCTTGATCGCGCCACGCGGCAGAATGGAAAGCGCGCTTTCGAGCGCGCCCGGGGCAATCTTGCCGGCCCCGCCGGGCACGCCGACCAGCTTGGCTCCCGCTGTGAAAAATTCGGGCGCTCCGCATTCGTCGGCTGCGATATGCGCGAATTCGTGACCGAGCGCGGCCCCCCAGGGGGCGACCAGAGCGCCAAGCGCCAGCGCATTGGCGGCCGTGCCGGTGGCGACCAGAAAAACCGCGATCTCGCGCTCGAAAACCCGCGCCAGCGCGGTTTCCGCGCGGCGCGTCCAGGCGTCGGCGCCATAGGCGGCGGCGGCCCCGGTATTGGCGGCCAGCAAGGCCTCCAGTATATCGGGATGCACGCCGCTGACATTGTCGCTGGTGAAATCGAGATTGAGATCGCCGGTCATGCCGCTTTGTGGCGGGAAGCGGCGCTTCCGGCAAGTCAGTTGGCCCGGCCGGAGGCAAGATGCGATTTGCGAGCTTTGGCGAGGAGCGTCTCGGCGAGAGCGCTGGCTTGTGTGCAAAGGCCAAATCTGCGAATGTCGGCCATCGTCGATAGGACAGCCATGCTGACCATTGGCGCGACCCGTCAAATCTGCCGGGGCCATGGGCCCGCAACGCCCCAAAAGGGGTGACGGAAACACGCGGTCGTGTCACAGACGCGGCGAAACGGAGCGAGAGATGAGCGAGGCGAGGAAGCGCAGCGACGAGCGAAAACCGGGGCCGGACCGCCCCGGCGCCCGCGCGCTGATCCTGTTCCCGCATAGCTGACGATTAAGGATGCCCGCCATGACCTCATATTCCGCCCGCAACCCGCTGCTCGATCCGCAAACCGGCCGCGACCCGCACCTGTCCGTCGCCCAGGGGCTTTACGATCCGGCGAAGGAACATGATTCCTGCGGCGTCGGCTTTGTCGCCGACATGAAGAATCGCAAGAGCCACGAGATTGTCGCGATGGGTTTGCGCATTCTCATGAATCTCGATCATCGCGGCGCGGTCGGCGCCGATCCCAAGCTCGGCGACGGTTGCGGCATTCTCACGCAGATTCCGCACGGCTTCTTCAAGGAGGAATGCGCCGCGCTCGGTTTTGAACTGCCCGAATCCGGCCATTACGGCGTCGGCCAGTTTTTCATGCCGACCGAATTGTCCTTGCGCGAAAAGGTGCGCGAGACGGTTGCGCGCGTGCTCGAGGAAGAAGGGCTTGCGCTGCTCGGCTGGCGCGAGGTCCACGTCGATTCCTCCGATCTCGGCGAGGCCGTGCGCGAGGTGGAGCCCGCCCATCGCCAATTGTTCGTCGGCCGCGGCCCCAAGGTCGCCGACGAGGACGATTTCGAGCGCCGCCTCTATGTCGCGCGCAAGGCGATTTCAAACGCGCTCTATGCGATGGAGGGGCGCGTGATGGCGACTTTCTATCCGGTCTCCATGTCGTGCCGCACCATCGTCTACAAGGGCATGGTGCTGGTGGGCCAGCTCGGCGCCTATTACAAGGATCTGGCCGACCCGCGCTTCGTGAGCGCGCTGGCGCTCGTCCACCAGCGTTTCGCCACCAACACCTTCCCGTCCTGGCGGCTGGCCCATCCCTATCGCATGGTCGCCCATAACGGCGAGATCAATACGTTGCGCGGCAACGTGAACTGGATGGCGGCGCGTCAGGCTTCCGTCGAATCCGACCTGTTCGGGACCGACATTTCCAAGCTGTGGCCGATCTCCTACGAAGGGCAGTCGGACACGGCCTGTTTCGACAATGCGCTCGAATTTCTGGTGCAGGGCGGCTATTCGCTCGCCCACGCCATGATGATGCTGATCCCCGAGGCCTGGGCGGGCAATCCGCTGATGGACGAGGGGCGCAAGCATTTCTACGAATATCACGCAGCCCTCATGGAGCCGTGGGACGGCCCTGCGGCGGTCGCCTTCACCGACGGCCGCCAGATCGGCGCCACGCTCGACCGGAACGGACTGCGGCCTGCGCGCTATCTGGTGACCGACGACGGTCTCGTCGTCATGGCCTCCGAGATGGGCGTGCTGCCGATCCCGGAAGAAAAGATCGTCACCAAGTGGCGCCTGCAACCCGGCAAGATGCTGCTGGTCGATCTCGAACAGGGCCGCATTGTCGGCGACGAGGAGATCAAGGCGCAGCTTGCCGACGAGCACCCCTACAAGGAATGGGTTTCCCGCACGCAGATCGTGCTGGAGGATCTCAAGCCCGTGGAGCCGCGCTCCGCGCGCACCGACGTCGCATTGCTCGATCGCCAGCAGGCATTCGGCTATACGCAGGAAGACACCGCCATTTTGATGGCGCCCATGGCCGTCACCGGCCAGGAGGCGGTCGGCTCCATGGGCACGGATACGCCGATCTCGGCCATGTCCGACAAGTCGAAGCTGCTCTACACCTATTTCAAGCAGAATTTCGCGCAGGTGACGAACCCGCCGATCGACCCGATCCGCGAAGAAATCGTCATGAGCCTGGTGTCGTTCATCGGCCCGCGCCCGAACATTCTCGACCACAAGGGCCTTGCCAAGCGCAAGCGGCTCGAGGTGCGCCAGCCGATCCTCACCAACGCCGATCTCGAAAAGATCAGGTCGATCGGCCATTTCGAGGAAAGCTTCGACACCAAGACGCTCGATATCACCTATCCGGTGGACAAGGGCGCCGAGGGCATGCGCGAGGCGCTGACCAAGCTCAACGAACGCGCCGAACAGGCGGTTGCGGGCGGCTATAACATCATCATCCTGTCCGATCGCCAGGTCGGCTCGGACCGCATTCCGATTCCGGCGCTCCTGGCGACGGCCTCGGTGCACCATCACCTGATCCGCAAGGGTCTGCGCACGTCCGTCGGCCTCGTGGTCGAGACGGGCGAGGCGCGCGAAGTGCATCATTTCGCCTGTCTTGCCGGCTATGGCGCGGAAGCGATCAATCCCTATCTCGCCTTCGAGACGCTTGCCGCCATGGCCGGCGAATTTCCCGAAGAAGTCGACGGCAAGGAAGCGGTCAAGCGCTACATCAAGTCGATCGGCAAGGGCCTGCTCAAGGTCATGTCGAAGATGGGCATTTCGACCTACCAGTCCTATTGCGGCGCGCAGATTTTCGATGCGGTCGGATTGTCGAGCGCCTTTGTCGCAGAGTTCTTCGCAGGCACTGCGACGCGCATCGAAGGCGTCGATCTCGCAGAGGTCGCCGCCGAAACCGTGGTGCGTCACGCGCAGGCTTTCGGCGATGCGCCGGTCTATCGCAACATGCTCGATGTCGGCGGCGATTATGCGCTGCGCATGCGCGGCGAGGCGCATAACTGGACCGCGCAGACGGTCGGCCTGCTGCAACATGCCGTGCGCGGCAATTCGCAGGACAAGTATCGCGCTTACGCCAAGGCGCTCAACGAGCAGGACGAGCGTCTGCTTTCGATCCGCGGCCTGTTCCGCATCAAGGGCGCCGACGAGGACGGCCGCAAGCCGATCGCGCTCGATGCGGTGGAGCCTGCGAGCGAAATCGTCAAGCGTTTCGCCACGGGCGCCATGTCCTATGGATCCATTTCGCGCGAAGCGCACACCACGCTCGCCATTGCGATGAACCGCATCGGCGGCAAATCGAACACGGGCGAAGGCGGCGAGGAAGTGGATCGGTTCCGGCCGATGGCCAATGGCGATTCCATGCGCTCGGCGATCAAGCAGGTCGCGTCCGGCCGCTTTGGCGTCACCACGGAATATCTCGTCAATGCCGACATGATGCAGATCAAGATGGCGCAGGGCGCAAAGCCCGGCGAAGGCGGCCAATTGCCCGGCCACAAGGTCGACGCCGTGATCGCCAAGGTGCGCCATTCGACGCAGGGCGTCGGCCTGATCTCGCCGCCGCCGCATCACGATATCTATTCGATCGAGGATCTGGCGCAGCTCATCTACGATCTGAAGAACGTCAATCCGACCGCCGATGTCTCGGTCAAGCTCGTCTCCGAAGTCGGCGTCGGCACGGTTGCCGCCGGCGTCTCCAAGGCGCGCGCCGACCATGTGACGATCTCGGGCTTCGAGGGCGGCACGGGCGCCTCGCCGCTCACCTCCATCAAGCATGCCGGCAGCCCCTGGGAAATCGGCCTTGCCGAAACACACCAGACGCTGGTGCTCAACCGTCTGCGCTCGCGCATTGCGGTGCAGGTCGACGGCGGGCTTCGCACGGGCCGCGACGTTGTCGTGGGCGCGCTGCTCGGCGCGGACGAATTCGGCTTCGCCACGGCGCCGCTGATTTCTGCGGGCTGTGTGATGATGCGCAAGTGCCATCTCAACACCTGCCCCGTGGGCGTCGCCACGCAGGATCCGGTCCTGCGCAAGCGCTTCGTCGGCCAGCCCGAGCATGTCATCAATTACTTCTTCTTCGTCGCCGAGGAAGTGCGCGAATTGATGGCGCAGATGGGCTATGCGACCTTCGACGAAATGATCGGGCAGATGCAGATGCTCGACAAGAAGAAAGCAGTCGAGCACTGGAAGGCCAAGGGGCTCGACTTCTCGCGATTGTTCCACAAGCCGAACGCCAGGCCTGGCGTAGCGATCTATCACACCGAGTTTCAGGATCACGGGCTTGAGAAGGCGCTCGACCAGAAGCTGATCGCCAAGGCGCGCGCGGCCATCGACACGGGCCGCCCGGCGCAGGTCGAAACGACGATCCGCAATCTCGACCGCACGACCGGCGCCATGCTGTCGGGCGAAGTCGCCAGGGCATACGGCCATGCGGGCCTGCCGGAGGATACGATCCACATCAAGGCCAAGGGCACGGCCGGCCAGAGCTTCGGCGCCTGGCTTGCCCATGGCGTGACGCTGGAGCTCGAAGGCGAGGCCAACGATTATGTCGGCAAGGGCCTGTCGGGCGGGCGCATCGTCGTCTTTCCGCCGGAGGCGGCAGCCAAGATCGACCCGGAAAATTCGATCATCGTCGGCAATACCGTGCTCTACGGCGCGATTGCGGGCGAATGCTATTTCCGCGGCGTGGCGGGCGAGCGTTTCGGCGTGCGCAATTCGGGCGCGATCGCGGTCGTCGAGGGCGTGGGCGACCATGGCTGCGAATATATGACGGGCGGTATTGTCGTCGTTCTCGGGCCGACGGGCCGCAATTTTGCGGCGGGCATGTCGGGCGGCATCGCCTATGTGCTCGACGAGGAAGGCAATTTCGACAAGCGCTGCAACATGTCGATGGTCGATCTCGAGCCGGTGGCCGAGGAAGAAGATCTGATGGAGGAAGAATACCATCAGGGCGGCGACCTCTCGACATCCGGCAAGGTGGATGTCATGAGCGACATGACGCGCTTCGACGCGGAGCGCCTGCATCAGCTCATCACCAATCATCACCGCTACACGGGCTCGTCCCGCGCAAAGGCGATCCTCGACGACTGGGCCAATTGCAAAGGCAAGTTCCGCAAGGTCATGCCGATCGAATACCGCCGCGCGCTCGCCGAACTGGACGAGGCGATGAAGCACGCAGCGGAATGACGATGCGCATCTACGGCGATCTCGGTTCGGGAAATTGCCTGAAGGTCAAGTATACGGCCGACAGGCTGGGGCTTGCCTATGAGTGGATCGCCGTCGATCTGAAAAAGAGCCAGACGCGCACGAAAAGCTTTCTGGCGAAGAATCGTTTCGGCGAGGTTCCGCTCGTCGAATTCGCAGACGGGCGGCGGCTGGCGCAATCCAACGCCATCATCGCCTATCTGGCGCGCGATACGGCGCTGCTGCCGCAAGACGCTTTCGCGCGGGCGAAGGTGGACGAATGGCTGTTCTGGGAACAATACAGCCACGAACCCTATGTGGCGGTCGCGCGGTTTCAGATGGTCTATCTCGGCAAGAAACTCGAAGAGCGCGAGGCGCGCGTCGTCGAGCGCGCCGAACAGGCGCTCGGGGTTCTCGAGGAGGCCTTGTCGGGCAGAACCTATCTTGTCGGCGACGACATCAGCGTCGCCGATATTTCGCTCCTCGCCTACACGCGCCTTGCGCATGAGGGCGGCTTTCGATTGTCGCATCGTCCCGCGATCCGGAAATGGATTGCGCAATGCGAGAGCGACCTGAACATTTCTTTGCAACAACCTGCCGCCGCCGGCGGCGCGAGACACGGGTAATCCCATGGGCAAAGTGACCGGCTTCCTCGAAATCGATCGGCAGGACCGCAAGTACAAGTCGGCGGCCGACCGTGTGCGCCATTACAAGGAATTCGTCATTCCGCTGTCGGAAGAGACGACGCGCGACCAGGCCGCGCGCTGCATGAATTGCGGCATTCCCTATTGTCACAACGGCTGTCCGGTGAACAATCAGATCCCGGACTGGAACGATCTCGTCTATCACGGCGAATGGGAGCAGGCCGCGCGCAACCTGCATTCCACCAATAATTTCCCCGAGTTCACAGGCCGCGTGTGTCCGGCGCCGTGCGAGGCCTCCTGCACGCTCAACCTTCAGGACCAGCCCGTCACCATCAAGACGATCGAATGCGCCATCGTCGACAAGGCGTGGGAGAATGGCTGGCTGAAGCCGGAGTTCCCTGCGCGCAAAACGGGCAAGAAGGTCGCCGTCGTCGGCTCGGGGCCTGCCGGCATGGCGGCGGCCCAACAGCTTGCGCGCGCCGGCCACGAGGTCCACGTCTTCGAGAAGAACGCCAAGGCCGGCGGTCTGCTGCGCTACGGCATTCCCGACTTCAAGATGGAAAAGAAGATCATCGACCGCCGCGTCCAGCAGATGGAAGCCGAGGGCGTGGTCTTCCATTACAATTCCAATGTCGGCGTCAACGTGCCCGCGCAGAGGCTGGTCGACGATCACGAGGCGGTGCTGCTGGCCGGCGGCGCGGAATTGCCGCGCGATCTGCCCGTGCCGGGGCGCGAACTCGGCGGCGTGCATTTTGCAATGGAATTTCTGCCGCAGCAGAATCGCCGCGTCGGCAAGGAGCCGCTTACGACCAACGAGCCGATCGTCGCCAACGGCAAGCATGTCGTGGTGATCGGCGGTGGCGATACGGGTTCCGATTGCATCGGCACTTCGGTGCGCCAGGGCGCGCTGTCGGTGACGCAGCTCGAAATCATGCCGCAGCCGCCGGTCAAGGAAAACAAGCTGCTGACCTGGCCGGACTGGCCGTTGAAGCTGCGCACCTCGTCTTCGCACGAGGAAGGCGCGGAGCGCGATTTCGCGGTTCTGACCAGCGCCTTTGTCGGCGCCAACGGCGTCGTGAAGTCGCTGCGTTGCGTGCGCGTCGACGGCAAGATGCAGCCGACGCCGGGCTCCGAGTTCGACCTCAAGGCCGATCTCGTGCTGCTCGCCATGGGCTTCGTTTCGCCCATTCACGAGGGCATGCTGAAAGAACTCGGCGTCAGCCTCGACAATCGCGGCAACGTTCTGGCCGATACGATGGGCTATGCGTCGTCGCGCGAAAAGATTTTCGCCTGCGGCGACATGCGGCGCGGACAATCGCTGGTCGTCTGGGCGATCCGCGAGGGGCGCCAGGCCGCGCATGCGATCGACAAGATGCTGATGGGCGCGAGCGAATTGCCGAGGTGAACGCAAATAGGGAATGGGATGCGGGCCGTCGCGGCGCCGCTCCATTTCCGGTTCGCCGTTCTCCCTATCTCAGCACCACCACCTTCGTGCCGACGCGCACGCGCGAATACAGATCCTTCACGTCCGCATTGAGCATGCGAATGCAGCCCGAGGAGACCGCCTGGCCGATGGTCCAGGGCTCGTTGGAGCCGTGGATGCGGAACAAGGTGTCGCGCTTGCCGGAATAGAGATAGATGGCGCGCGCGCCGAGCGGATTGTCGATGCCGCCTTCCATGTGGCGCGGCAGGTCGGGGCGGCGCTTGAGCATGGCGGGCGGCGGCGTCCAGCCCGGCCATTCCGCCTTGCGGCCGATGCGCGCGACGCCGGCCCATGCAAAGCCCTGGCGGCCGACGCCGACATCGTAGCGCAACGCGCGCCCGCCGCGCATGGAGAGATAGAGCGCGCGTTCGCCGGTGTCGATGGTGATCGTGCCGGCCGCCTGGCCGGTGGGATCGGAAACGAGGCTGCGCGTCGTCTGCGGATAATCGCGGCCGAATTCATAGGGGTCTTCGCCGTCGGGGTCGCCATTGTAGGCGGTCGAATATTCGGGCGAGGGCGTGACGTAGCGATAGCCGAAAGCGGCGGCCGGTCCGGCGGAAAGGGCTGCAATCGCGGCTATCGCAGTGAAAGCTGCAAGGGCGGATTTCATGAGGCTTCCTCCCCGAACTTGCTCCTTGAAACAAATGGAGCGGTTTTCTCCCGTGGCAATGAGCGGGCTTTATTGGCGGCGCGGCCAGTGGAAATCGTCGGCGCGTCCTTGCGGGGGCGTTGCGGCGAGGTCGGTGGCGATGGTTGCGCTGATCTCCGCGCCTTTGGCGTCGGGGGGGCCGAGCAATTGGCCATTGGCGGCGAGCGGCGGCGCGGTGAGGGGCAGGACAGGCCCGAATTCCGGCTTGGGCGGCGGCGGGGCCGCCAGCGGCGCGGAGCCGGGCAAGCCCGCCGGCGAAGGCTGTCCCTGCTGCTGGCCGGCCGGCAGGGCGGCGATGGCGGCGCCCGGTTCGGCGCGCGCGCGCTCGGTCAGGCTGCGCATCGCCTGTTCGACGAAATAGGCGAGCTTGCGCTGGCCTGCATTGGTGAAATGAATGCCGTCGCTCGTTCTGATCTTTACGATCTGCCCGCTGACATCCGGCCCGAAAGTATTGTAGCGGCCCTTTTCGTCGGCGAAGGCGTCCCAGACGTCGACATATTTTCCGCCGGCCGCCTCGACGCGGGCGCGGTAGATTTCGTTGATCTGCTGGATGTCGCCGGAATAGCGTTCGGAGCGCATGATCGGCAGGCCGATCCAGTAGAATGGAATGTTCTTGGCCTTGATCTGGGCGATCAGCGCGTCGACGCGCGCGGCGTAGATTTCCTTCCAGCGCGGCGTCAGCGGCTCGTAACGGCCGTCCGAATCGCGCAGATCCTGGCGGTCGTTGGAGCCGATCATGATGACGATTGCGCCGTATTTTTCGGGGCCGGCGAGAATTTCGCGCAAGCTTGCCTGCCAGTCGTAATAATCGTCGCGCACGAGACCGGAACTGTCTTTGGTGTTGCGCGAAAGAGCGAGGCCGATGCCGCCATCATCCTCCTCCGTGTTCCGGAGGCCCTGGGCGAGATGGTAGGCGATATTGTCGCCAATGACGGCCACCGACACCTTTGGCGCGACGGATGCAGGGCTCCCGACGCCGGGCGCAGATGGCGCGGGCGCTGTCTGGGGGGGCGGGATGAGCGAAGAAGCATTATCCTGGCCGGGGGCCGGGGCGGTCGCCAGTTCGGGCGCGTGGGCGGCCGGCGCCGGGCGGTGGTTCTCTGCGGGGCGCGTTTCCTGCCTGCGCCAGACGGTAGGGCGGGCAAGGTGCTTGTTGGGCACCAGACGGCGGATGCGCGGCGCCTGACGGTGGACGGGACGGGCATGTTCGGCGCGCGCGCGCTCCTGGAGCCAGAAGGAGGCGTTGGATTGCGCGGAATCCTGCGCAGCGGCGGGCGTTGCGAGCGCACAGGCGGCAAGCGCTGCGGGCGCGGCGAAATGCAGAAATACAGAAAAGCGTGTACGAACCATGGGCGTATTATATAATAAATCGCGTCATGACGAAGGCAGGCGCGCGCAGGAATTTCGGATAAAAGGTCTGGAATAAAAGGTCTGAATTAAGAGTTTCGGGCAAGGGATCGTGCGGACTTGACGCCTCGGCTATCGAGCCGCATCGTCCCGCCCTCGTTCGGCGTCCTGAAGGATAGATCGGTCATGGTTTTGAGAAAGCATCTTGCCGGTCCGGCGACCAGGGGTGCGGTCGTTGCGGCGGTTTTGTCAATTTTCACGGTTTTGTCGATTTTCACGGCTTCGGCGTTTTTGGCCTCCGCCGCCCAGGCGCGCCCGATGACGCCGGCCGAACGCCGCGACATACCGCTTTCGCCCGATATGCCGGGCTGCGCCGATCCCTCGATTCTCTTCAAGATTTCCTCGCGTTTTTCCTCGCGCGAAAGCCAGTACTGGGAGTCGGGCCTCGCCATTTCCGGTTTCGACCGCGTGAACGAAGTCGGCTATCGCAGCAACGGGCTCGATTACGCGCCGCGCCGCTATTGCGTGGCGCGCGCGATCTTTTCCGATGGCGGCGTGCGCAAGGTGACCTATTCCATCGCCAGCGATCTGGGCTGGCTTGGCGTGTTCGGCTATGGCGTGGAATGGTGCGTCGACGGGCTCGACCGCAATCGCGCCTATGGCGCGGCCTGCCGCGCCGCGCGGCCGTGAACGGGGAGTTCTGCGGTTCCCGGGACCTGGAGACGCCGATGATCGCTCCTTTCCGCCGGGCGCCGGTTTTGCGGCGCGCGCTGCCGGCTGTCGCGGGCGTTTTTTTCCTGATGCAGGCGGCTCCGGCGCTGGCGCAGCGCTCCGACTGCATTCTCGACAATTGCGCCGACAAGCGCGCACCCGAGCGCAGTTTCGATCGCGGGCGGCGCGATGAGAGCCGCAACGACGGTTACGATCGCTATCGCGACCGGCCGGGGCCGCGCGGCGCCAGCCGCTCCGGCGATTTCGATTTCTATGTGCTGTCGCTTTCCTGGTCCTCCGGTTTCTGCGCGACCGGCGGCGCCGAGAAAGGCAAGGCGCAATGCGAGCGTGGCGCGAATCTCGGCTTTGTCGTGCATGGGCTATGGCCGCAATACGAGCGCGGCTTTCCGCAGGATTGCGGCGGCGGTCCCGTTTCCTCGGTCGCGCTCGATCAGGCGCGCGGCCTTTTCCCCGATCTCGGCCTTGCGCGCTACGAATGGCGCAAGCACGGCACATGTTCGGGCAAGAGCCCGGCCGAATATTTCGCCGACGTGCGCCGCGCGCGCGACATGATCGAAATTCCAAACGAATTTTCAAAGGTGGCGCGCGACCGCTCGACCAGCCCGCAGGATATTCTGCGCTCGTTCGAGAATTCCAACCGGCGATTGCGGCCGGGCATGGCGGCGGTCGGCTGCCGTTCCGGCGTTTTGCAGGAAGTGCGCTTCTGCCTGACCAGGGATCTGCGCGATTTCCGCCCCTGTCCGGAGGTTGCCCGCTCGTCCTGCCGCACGCGCGAGATCGACGTGCCGGGGCCGCTGTAGCGGGCGCCCCCACAACATGAATTACGCCCATGTCTTTCACGCCGGCAATTTCGCCGATGTCTTCAAACATGCACTCCTCACGCGCATTCTTCTCTATCTCAACCGCAAGGATTCGCCCTATCGCGTGATCGACACGCATGCAGGCGAAGGCGCTTACGATCTTGCGTGCGACGAAGCCGACCGCACGGGCGAATGGCGCGACGGGATCGGGCGATTGAGCGCGCTCGATCGTTCGAGCGAGGCGGGCCGATTGCTTGCGCCCTATCTCGACCTCGTGGGCGAAAGCGCAGCCGACGGGCGTCCGCTCGTCTATCCCGGTTCTCCGGCAATCGCGCAAAAACTCACCCGAAAAACCGACAAGCTCGTCTTTTGCGAAAAGCACCCTGCGGCGTTTGCCGCATTGAAGGCGCGGTTTTCACGCGACAGGCGCGTCAAGACGCTCGACCTCGATGGCTGGACCGCGCTTGGCGCCTTCGCTCCGCCGCCCGAGCGGCGCGGGCTCGTGCTGATCGACCCGCCTTACGAGGAGCGCGACGAGTTTTCGCGCATGAGTTTGCGATTTTCAAAAGCGCGCGCGAAATGGGACACGGGCCTCTATGCGCTCTGGTATCCGGTGAAGGTTTTTCGCGAAGCCGAGGATTTGTGGAAGTCCGTCTGCGCGAGCGGCGCCAGAAGCGCATTGCGGCTGGAGCTTGCGGTCGCCCCGGCGGAAGGAACAGGACTTCGCCGCACGGGGCTCATCATCGTCAATCCGCCCTATGTGCTCGAGGCGGAGGCGCGCGCGATGGCGCCGGCGCTCGTGCATCTGCTCGAACGCGCGCCGGGCCTTGGCGACAGCCTGATCGAGTCTTTTGGCGGCTGAGCCGATTTTGCGGCGGCCGGGCCGGTTTCGGGCGATTGAACGAAAAAGGCCCGGCGTTACCGCCGGGCCAGTTGCCGAAGGGTCTTCTTCTCAAGGTTTTTAGAAATGGTAATTCACGCCGACGCGGATGGTCGAGACGTTGAGCCCGGTGTGCACCCAGTCTCGCGTATAGGCGAACAATTCCTTCTTGCCGAGGGATGAGAAAATATATTCCGCCTTGCCGGAAATGCGGTCGGTGAAGGCGTATTCGATACCGCCGCCGAGCGCCCAGCCCGTGGAGAAGCTGGAATTGGAGCCAAAGAAGGGAACTGCGCGCCAGTCGTTGGCGTTGACGCTGACCGAGCCCATGGCCAGACCGCCCGTCACATAGATGAGGGCGCGATCTGCGGCATAGCCGACGCGGGCGCGCACGGTTGCGATGCTGGTCAGCTTGCCGCCGCCATTGTAGCCGAAGAAGGGAAGGTTCGAGTGGTTGTTGACCGCGCTCAAATCCCAGTCGCCTTCGACGCCGAGCACGAAATTCCGGGCGGCCTGCCAGTTGAAGCCGCCGGTCACGCCGCCGACGAAGCCGTTGGGCTTGCCGAAAAGCTGCTCCGAACCGTTGGAGAAAGAGCCCCAGCCATAGCCGGCGTTGAGGCCGAGATAGAAGCCGGTCCAGGAGAAGGCCGAAACGGGCGACATGTAATCGTCGACGCGCGGGGCGCTGCGGCGGGGAAGGTCGGCTGCGCTGGCCGCGCCCGCCAGGGCGATGCTCGCCACAGCCACGCTCGCCAGAAGAAATTTTCTCATCGCCTCAACTCCATAACGCAACAACGCGACATATTTCGTAAGTCGTTATGAAAGCATTCAGGTAAACGCTTGCTTACCATTCAACGACGTATGAGTTTTTCGGCGGGACTTATGATTAAAAATCGGTAAAAATAAATATATTATAATAAATATCCTATTATCTTCCTGTAGAAATTGATCGTTCGACGAAAATGAAGAAAAACTGTCTGTCGCAACGGATCAATATGGCTAATCAGCCGTTAAGACACGCGAACTTGCGGCGCGTCTGCATCGGGCGATCTTGAGCCGCCTGCCTGCGCCTGCGCGGCATTGCAGTCCTGTACGCATTTTTCGGCCAGCAATTGATAGAGGCCGTCGCCGCAGATTAATTTGGAGGCGCTCCGGGCGATGAGGGCGGCGGCCATGAGCGGGATGACCATGGCGTGGTCCTGCGTCATCTCCGACACGATGATGAAGGCGGTGATCGGCGCCTGCACCACGCCGGTCAGGTAGGCGACCATGCCGATGAGCGCGAGCGCGCCGAGCGGGGCGACGTTGAGATAATAGCTGAAGAACGAGGTGACGCCCGCGCCGATCGCCAGAGAGGGCGAGAACAGGCCGCCCGGCAGACCGGCGATGGTGGAGAGGGTCGTGGCCAGAAATTTCAGCGGGCCGAAAGCATAGTCGATGGCGCCCGAGCCATGCACGACGACGGCGGCCTGCGCGTAGCCGGTGCCGAAGATCGAATAATCCCCTTTGAGGCCGCACAGCGCGACGCCCAGTCCGCAGAGCGCGGCGAAGATCACGGGGCGGTGGCGGGCAAATGCGGCCGGCCCGGTCCTGCCGGTGGCGAAATACATGACGATGCGATTGAACAGGCCGCCGAGCAGCCCGCATATGATGGCCAGGATCGCCGCCTGAACCCATGCCTTGCCGAAGGGCAGGGAGCTGTGGGCGACGCCGAAATAGACATAATCGCCTTGCAGCGCGATGGCCGCGCCACCGGCCGCCATGATCGCCAGGACGATGAGCCCGCTGGAGCGGGTCTCGAACGAGCGCGCCATTTCCTCGATGCCGAAGGCTATGCCGGCGAGCGGGGCGTTGAAGGCCGCCGCTACGCCTGCGGCCGCGCCCGCCAGCAGGTAACGCGAGCGGTGCTGCGGCGAAAACCGGCCGAGCGCGAACATGATCGCTGCGCCGACCTGCGCGGTCGGGCCCTCGCGGCCGATCGAGGCGCCGCATATGAGGCCGATGGTCATGGTGAGGAATTTTCCCGCAGCCACGCGCAGGGAGACCATCGAGGCGCTTTGGGCCGCATTGCGCAGGCGCAGCGCCGCAATCGCCTGGGGAATGCCGCTGCCGCCCGCCTGGGGGAAATATCTGGTGGCCAGAAAGGCTGCCAGCGCAAAGCCGAGCGGCGTCAGCAACAGGCCGGCATAGGGCGCCCATTTCAGGAAATGGATGAGATGGCTCTGCGCCTGATCGGCGACCAGAGCCATGAGGGTGGCGGCGCCGCCAACCGCAACGCCCCCCGCCAGAAAGATCGAGAGACGCAACCAGCGTTGCAGCGTCAACCGGCCCCGCAAGAGCAAGCGCTGGGTGTTGAACTTCATTGCGGCTTTTTGAACTGTCGTGGCGACGAAGGCAATGGCTCGCGGGGGGGACGGCTCTGCGGCTGGATTTCGGCGGCCGGTTTCGCACAGCCATTGATTTGAGGCCGCCGAAAGCCGAAACCAGAGAGAGCGTGAAACCGGGGCGGCGCGCAGGCCGGCCGGATCGGTTCAGGCTTGAGGCGGGAGGGACAATGCGACAGGGCGGGACGGTTCTGGTGACGGGCGCGGCGCGGCGGATCGGCCGCGCCGTCGTCGAGCGGCTGGCGCGGGACGGGTTTGGCGTCGCCATTCACGCCAGCGCGCGCTCGCTGCCGGAGGCCGCAGACCTTGCCGCAGAAATCGTTTCGCGCGGCGGCGTCGCTGCGGCCTTCGACGCCGATCTCGCCTGCCCGCAGGCGTCGGGCCAATTGATCGCACATGCAAGCGCAGCGCTCGGACCGCTGACGCATCTGGTCAACAACGCCTCGATCTTCGAGCCCGATACGGCCGCCGATTTCACGGCGCAGGGGTTCGAGCGCAACATGGCCGTCAATCTGCGGGCGCCGTTGCTGCTGGCGCAGGATTTCGTCGCGGCCTTGCCGGGCGAGGGCGCAGCTTCCATCGTCAATCTGGTCGACCAGCGCGTGCTGCGTCCCGATCCTCATTATTTCAGCTATTCGGTTTCCAAGGCCGCGTTGTGGGCGGCCACCCGGACCATGGCGCAAGCCTATGCGCCGCGCGTGCGCGTCAACGCCGTTGGGCCGGGGCCGGTGCTGCCCAACCAGAACGAGGGGCAGGCGGCCTTCGATGCGGAAGTGGCGGTTGCGCCGCTGCGCCGCGCGGTCGCGCCCGAGGAGGTCGCGGACGCCGTCGCCTGGCTGCTGCGGGCGCCAGGCGTCACGGGGCAGATGATCGCCGTCGATGCGGGGCAGCATCTGGCTTGGAGCAATAATTGACTTGGAGCAATAATTGACTTGGAGCAATAATTGACTTGGAGCAATAATTGATCCGGGGTGGAAGCCGGCCCGGATCAGTCAGCGCTCGGCAGACGGCGCATGGTGAATTCGATGTCGCCGTCCTCGCAGACACGCCAGAATTCGATTTCCGTCATATAGGCGGCTTTGGGATAGAGATCGAACCATTCGCGCGCCTTGGCGCGGGCTTCGAGGCGGGGCAGGCAGAAGGTTTCGCGCCGCCAGACGCTGCTCTGGCTCTGAGCGCGTCCGCGCTCGCGGCTGCGGGCGCCGAGACGGCGCGCAAGATCGTCTGGGCCTGAACGCCGCCGAACCTCGCTTTTCTCACTCATCGCCACGCTCCGCCCCGCCAATTCTAGCGCGATCTACCGACCTTGGGGAGTGGGGCGCGCCTTGCGGTTTCGGGCAACGGATCGCCGCACTGGCGCAATTGCGCAAAAAAGCATATGACGCTGCCGTGATTTGATCGAATTTCTATCCGATAATACGACCGATAATACGATTATGGACCTATGATTACGGGTCTATGATTATGGTCCTGATGATATTTTATAGGTCCGGCGGACGACGTTCGGGATGAAGAAGACGTTCGGGATGAAGAAAAGGACTGGATGAAGCAAAAACACGCCGCTTTTCTGGTTGTCGGTCTGGTTGCGATCCCCATCGCTGCCGGGGCCGCCCTTGCGCGGCTTGTGCCTTGGGAAACGCGGCTTGCGCCTTGGGAAACGCGACTTGCGCCTTGGGAAAGCGGGCAGGCCGCCGTTTCGGCCGAGCCGCAAATTGCGACGCCGGTCGTGCGCGAAGCCGCGCCGGTCGATACAGCCGCCCTCGAGGCGGCGACCTTTGCGCCCGCGCTACGCCTGCGCAGTTTTCTGCCCGCTTCCGATCCCGACGCCTCGCAGGCCTTTGTTCCCTCCGCGTCCTCGGCTGAAAGCCCTGTACTTTCTACTGTTTCACTTGCCGCTGTTTCGCCGGATGCGGCCGCATCCGCCGACCTCCCGGCGGACATGCTGCTGTCCGCGCCGCCGCCGCCCGTGCGCCCGCGCGAATTGCTGTCGCTGCTCGCGCCGCCGCTGCCGCCTGCGCGGCCCGGCGATCTCGAAGGGAGCATTTCCGGCGGGCGCGTTCAGCTTGCGTCGCTGGCGGCGGGCGCTCCTGCCGGCGCGGTCGCGCCCGGCGTCAAGCCGCAATTGGTCGAGCCTGCGCCCACGTTCGCGCCCGCGCCGACCATCGCAGACAAGCCGCCTGCGCCCGACGTTCCCTTCGCCATGGGACAGCAGGCCTATGTCCGCATCTTCAAGAAAGAGGGCGAGCTTGAATTGTGGTTGCGGCGCGGCGACCGGCTGGCGCTCTACAAGACCTACGCCGTATGCAAATGGTCCGGGCATCTGGGGCCGAAAAAGCGCGAGGGCGACCTGCAATCGCCTGAAGGTTTCTATTCGGTCTCGGCCAAGCAATTGCATCCCAAGTCGAAATATTACCGCGCCTTCAACGTCGGCTTTCCCAATGCGCTGGACAAGCAATTGGGCTACACCGGCGGCGCGCTGATGGTGCATGGCTCTTGCCAGTCGGTCGGCTGTTTCGCCATGACGGACCGCAATATCGACGAGATCTACAATTATGTCGCCGCCGCCATCGGGCGTGGCCAGAAAGAAGTGCCGGTGCACATTTTTCCGTTCCGCATGACCGCGGCAAAGCTGGCGAGCGAAACGAGCACGGGCCTGCTTGCCTTCGCCTCCAACGGGCAGGAGCAATATGCGCCCTTCTGGCGCAATCTGAAGGAAGGTTACGACCTGTTCGAGAAAACGGGCGAGCCGCCGCAAGCCTACGCCTGCAACGGCCGTTACGCCTTCAACGCCAGCTCCGCCTGCAAGCGCATCGCCGGCTGGTAAGGCGCTTTCGCTTCTCCTGCGATTTCCGGCTCAATTGTCGCGCGTGGCGACAGCTTTGTCGATCAGGCGCGCGATCTCGGCGGGATCGCGCGGGAAGCCGGCGCGAATCCACATAGCTTGCAAGGTCTTGAGCGTAGCGCCGATGGCGCGTCCCTCGGTCACGCCGCGCTTCTTCAGATCGTCGCCGCTCACCGGCAATTTCATGTCTTGCATGGCGTCCACGGCGCCGGCGGCCGATCGCCAATCCGCATCGTCGGGCGCAGCGCGCGATTGCGCCTGCGCCAGCGCCAGCGCGTCGCGCACGGCGTCCGCGCCAAACGCGAAAACATGTTCGGCGAGTTCGATTTCCGCCGGCGGTTTTTCGCGGCCGTGCATTTTTTCCAATGCGGCCGCCGCGCCCGACAGGCGCCGGTGTTCGGCGTTCGACAATTTCAATTGCTCGCGCAAACGGTCGCCGTTCTCGCGCACGAGAACGGCGAAGGCGGCAAGACGTAAAACCGCATCGGCAGGCGATTTGCGCGCCGCCTCGATTGCGCAGAGGCGCGCGATCCGCGCGCACGAGGGCGCAACGCCCGTCATGTCGAGCAGGCCGGCCTGCGCGGCTTCCTCGGCGATCTGCGGGCCGCGCCGGGCGGCCAGCAGTTTCAGGATTTCGACGCGCACCCGTTCGGCCGAGAGGCGCGCGAGCCCTGCGCGTCCGCGCACGGCGGCCGCAAATCCTGCGCGATCGAGCGGTCCTTCGCCGAAGGCGGCGTGAAACCGGAAGAAGCGCAGGATGCGCAGATAATCCTCGGCGATGCGCCGATCGGCGTCGCCGATGAATTTCACGCGGGCCGCTGCAAGATCGGCCTCGCCGCCGAGCGGATCGTGGAGCACGCCTGCGCGCGTCAGCGACATTGAATTGATGGTGAAATCGCGCCTGTGCGCATCGGCATCGAAGTCGCGGCCGAAGCGGACTTTCGCGTGGCGTCCGTCGGTCTCGATGTCCTCGCGCAGACTGGTGACCTCGAAGGCGCGGCCCGCCGTCACCACGGTGACGGTGCCATGTTCAAAGCCCGTGGGAATGCAGCGCAGGCCCGCCTTTCCGGCGCGCTGCATGACAATGTCGGGGGTGGCGGTCGTCGCCAGGTCGATGTCGGCGGTCGGCCGCCCCAGCAGCGCATTGCGTATGGCGCCGCCGACAATGCGCGTTTCCTCGCCGTCGCCGTCGAGCACGGCGAGCGTGCGCGCGGTTGCGGGATCGGCAAGAAGACCTGCGAGCGCGATATGGCGCGTCATTCAAAATGTCCGGGCACGACTTTGCCGTTTTCGACATGGGCGGGCACATAGGCGCCGCTCTGCCGCTTGGCTGCGACGCCGAACCACAGCATGCCGAGAATGGCCAGAACAAGTCCCGCAATCGTCAGGCTGGCGACGGCGCTGTTTGGCCAGTGCACGGGTTTCAGCGGATGACGGCCGCGCGTCAGCAGAAAAGCGAGATAGAGCGCAAACGGCGTGATGAAGAAGGCGAGGGGTTCCAATATGGCGCGCCACATCAGGCATAGAGCCTTTCGTACATGTTGCGCAGAATGCCCGCCGTCACGCCCCAGATGTAATGATCGTTCCAGGGCATGGCGTAGAAATGGCGCATCGCGCCCTTCCATTCGCGCGACTGGCGCTGGTGATTGGCCGGGTCCATCACGAAGGCGAAGGGCGCCTCGAAAGTTTCGGCCACTTCGTCGGGGTTGATGTCGAGCTGGAAGGGCGGATGGATTTCGGCGACGACAGGCGTGATGCAATAGCCCGAGCCCGAGAGATAGGGGGCAAGCGCCGCGAAGGGCTCGACATGTTTGCGCGCAAGGCCGATTTCTTCTTCCGCCTCGCGCAGCGCGGCCTCCACGGCGTCTTCGCCGGGGTCGATCTTGCCGCCGGGAAAGGCGACCTGGCCGGAATGGCTGCGCAGATGCGTGGAGCGCTCGGTAAGCAGCACGGTCGGGCCGTCCGGCCGCGCGATCAGGCCGATCAGGACGGCGGCGGGCGTTGCTGCGGCAAGGGCTGCGGAGATCGCCTCCTCGCGCTGGCCCGCCACGATATATTCGTCGCCGCGCGGATGGGCCTTTTTGCGCGCAGGCGCTGCGAGCTTCTGCCGGACGAAGGGAATGAGGGCGGGCGGCGCTGCTGCGTGCGAAACGATGGTCATCGACGCGACCATAGACTTCTCGGGCGCGCATTGCGACGGCTGGCAGGCTGGCTCGCGGGCAGGCGCCAGCGAAGGCCCGGCGCTGCGCCTGTCCCCCGATACGCGCTCACGATGTGGCCCATGCCTCCACTTCGGCCGCGCGGGCCATGGTGAAAAACTCGCCGGCCGAGGCGATTCCGAACATTTTTTCGCCGGCGATGTCGCGCATCTCGCCCCAATCCACGAGATCGTAGAAAAGCGCGCGCTTGACCAGCGCCTCGAGCTTGTCGCGCACGAGAACGTATGGCTTCAACCCTTCGGATGCGCCGGTCTCGAAGCGCAGCGGGTGGGCTGCGTCTATCTCGACCCAGTCCTCGACATTGGTGCGCAGCCGCAGCACCTGGCCGCGCTCGTCCTGCGCGCGCTGCAATTCCACGCCCAGAAAGGGTGCGTCGTCGACCTGGATGCCGACGCGCTCGACCGGGGTGACCAGCACGTAACGCTCTGGATCCTTGCGTAAAATGGTGGAGAAAAGCTGGACCAGCGCAGGCCGCCCGATGGGCGTGCCCATATAATACCAGAGCCCGTCGGCTGCGATCCGCATGTCGATATCGCCGCAGAATTCCGGGTTCCAGAGGTGAACGGGCGGCAATTTGCGCTTTTCCCCGCCCGCGGTGCGGGCGGCGGCGGCCAGTCCTTCCAGCCCGCCGCCCGCCGTCGCCGATTTACGCTGTTCTTTCGCCATATTCCCGCGCCTATTGGCCCCCACCTTCGCTCCCCCTTAATCTAGGCGACGATAGTCGTCTTAAAAACGGAAATGATTCGTGGCGCCGCCATTTTCACCAAATAGGGCGCGGTTGGCCGGATTTCCGCAACACGCAGAATTGAACGAGGTTTTCGATGTCCGCAGAAGCGATCCCGACCTCGCTTGACGAGGCGCTGGCCCAGCAGGCCGACCGGGCCCTCGAGAAGCTCGCCGCTGCGCGCGACGCGGTCGAGGCGGTCATTTTCGGCCAGGGCGCGGTCGTCGAGGAGACGCTGGCGACGGTGCTGTCGGGCGGGCACGGCCTGCTCGTCGGCGTGCCGGGCCTGGCCAAAACCAAGCTCGTGGAAACGCTGGCGGTCGTGCTCGGTCTCGACAATCAGCGCGTGCAGTTCACGCCCGATCTCATGCCCTCGGACATTCTGGGCTCGGAAGTGCTCGACGAGACGCCCGACCACAAGAGGGCCTTCCGTTTCGTGCGCGGGCCGATCTTCACGCAATTGCTGATGGCCGACGAAATCAACCGCGCTTCGCCGCGCACGCAATCTGCGCTGTTGCAGGCGATGCAGGAGCATCATGTAACGGTCGCCGGCCAGCGCTACGATCTGCCGCGCCCCTTTCATGTGCTGGCGACGCAGAACCCGCTCGAACAGGAGGGCACCTATCCCCTGCCCGAGGCGCAACTCGACCGCTTTCTCATGCAGATCGACGTCGGCTATCCCGACCGCGACGCCGAACGCCGCATTCTTCTCGACACGACAGGCGATGTGCAGGCAAAGCCCCGTCAGGCGATGAGCGTGGAAGACCTGACGCAGGCCCAGCGCCTCGTGCGCCGGCTGCCGGTGGGCGAGAACGTGATGGAGGCCATTCTCGATCTCGTGCGTTCGGCGCGCCCTGGCGAGGGCGACCCCGCAATCGTGCGCCATGTCGCCTGGGGGCCGGGACCGCGCGCAGCGCAGGCGCTGATGCTGGCGACCCGCGCGCGCGCGCTGCTCGACGGGCGGCTTGCGCCGGCGCTGGCCGATGTCGCAGCGCTTGCCGAACCCGTGCTCAAGCATCGCATGGCGCTGACGTTTGCGGCCCGCGCCGATGGCGAGACGATTTCGGGCGTCGTGAAAAGACTGACGGCGCGGTTTTCCTGATGGTCGAGGCGCGCCTCACCGCAGCGTCCGAAAGCGCGCAAGGCGTCGCCTGCCGGCAGGCAGCGCTCGATCTGGCGCGGCGGCTGCCGGTCGCCATCGTTGCGGCAAAGGAGCTTGCCGCCTCGATGATGCATGGCGTGCACGGGCGCCGGCGCGCGGGCCCTGGCGAGACCTTCTGGCAGTTCCGTCCGTTCGTTTCGGGCGAAGCGGCGCAAAGAATCGACTGGCGCCGCTCGGCGCGCGACGACCGCCTTTATGTGCGCGAGCGCGAATGGGAGGCTGCGCATACGCTATGGCTGTGGATGGATCTCTCGCCATCCATGGGTTTTGTCTCGGACCTGGCGCGCGAGCCCAAGGTCGACCGCGCGCTGGCGCTGGGGCTTGCCTGCGCCGATCTTCTGGTGCGCGGCGGCGAACGCGTCGGTCTGCTCGGACTTTCGCCCGCCTTTGCCGCGCGCGACATTGTCGAGCGTCTGGGCGAAATTCTCGCCGTCGAGGCCGGGCGCGGTATCGAACGCACGGAATTGGAACGCGCGGAATTGCCGCCCGCGGTCGCGCTCGGGCCGCGTATGCGAGCCATCCTCATCGGCGATTTTCTGATCGAGCCCAGGCTCTTCGCCGCACGGCTCGCCGCCATTTCGGCGCGCGGCGCCAGCGGGCATATGGTCATGATCGCCGATCCCGTGGAAGAAACCTTTCCGTTTGCCGGCCATGTCGAACTGCTCGATTCCGATTCGTCCGCCAGCATGCGGCTCGGGCGCGCGGAAAGCTGGCGCGCCGAATATGAGACGCGGCTTGCGCGCCATCGCGCCGAAATCTTCGACATTGCCCGCGCGCACGGATTTTCCGCGCTCGTGCATCGCACCGACCGGCCGGCCTCCGAGGCGCTGATCGCGCTGCGCGCGCGGCTTGAAGAAGGGTCGCATGGGGGGGCTGCTTGATGGGCGCCCTGCCGCTCGCCTTCGCCGCGCCGCTTGCGCTTGCCGGCCTTCTCGCGCTGCCGGCGATCTGGCTGCTTCTGCGCGTGACGCCGCCGCGCCCGCGCCGTCTGCCGTTCCCGCCGCTCAGGATTCTTTTCGGCGGCGCGCCGAGGGACGAGACGCCCGCGCGCACGCCATGGTGGCTGCTGGCGCTGCGGCTCTGTCTTGCCGCGCTTGCCTGCCTTGCCTTCGCCGGGCCGATCTGGAACCCGCCGGCTGCGTCTTCCGGCGGCGCCGGCCCCCTGCTGATCGCGCTCGACGAGTCCTGGGCGGCGGCGCCGACCTGGGATGCACGCCGGAAATTCGCAATCGAGGCGGCCGAAGCCGCAGGACGGCGCAGCGCGCCGGTCGCCGTCGCCGCCATGTCCGACGGCGCGCGCGAAATAATTCCGAACGAAGCCGCCCGCGCCATCGAAATTCTTCGCGCGCGGCGCCCGCAGCCGGCGAGCGTGTCGCGCGCTGCGGCCTTGCAGGCAATCGAGACTTTTGCCGACCGCAACAAGAACGCCAGCGCCTTGTGGATAGCGGACGGGCTGGAGCAGGGCGGCGCCCGCGCCTTTGCAGAGAAAATGGCCGCGCTGTTCGGCGCCTCGCTTGAAATCGCCAGCGATGCGCATCGCGTGCGTGCGCTCGCAGGCCCGCGCAACGAGGCGCAGGGGCTTGTCGTGCGCGTGCTGGGCGCGCAGAGCGGCGGCGAGGGCAATGTGCGCGCGCTCGACCAGAAAGGCGCGCTGCTGGCGGAGGCGCCTTTCGCCTTGCAGGACAGGAGCGAAACCGAGGCGCGCATCGCGCTGCCCGTGGAATTGCGCAACGAGGTCGCGCGCATCGAGATCGCCGGCGAGCATTCGGCCGGCGCGGTCGCGCTGCTCGACGACAGGTGGAAGCGCCGGCGCGTCGGCGTCGTCAGCGGGGCGAGCGCCGATGTGGCGCAGCCGCTGCTTGCGCCCAATTATTACGTTTCGCGCGCGCTCGGGCCTTTCGCCGACATCAGGCAGGCGCGGGCGGGCAGCCCCGATCCGATCGGCGTATTGCTCGACGAGGGCGTCGACATGCTCGTTGTCTCCGACATGGCGATCTCGCCGGGGCCGACGCACGACAGGCTGGAAAAATTCGTGGAGAATGGCGGCGCGCTCGTGCGTTTTGCCGGCACGCGCCTTGCCGGCGCCAATGACGGTCTGACGCCGGTGCGTCTGCGCCGCGCGGGCCGTGTGCTTGGCGGCGCGCTGTCGTGGGAGACGCCGAAGAAGCTTAGCGCCTTCGACGACAAGAGCCCGTTTCACGGCCTGCGCATCCCTCAGGATGTCACGGTCTCGCGTCAGGTCTTGGCGGAACCGGAACCCGGCCTGCCCGCGCGCACCTGGGCGCAGCTTGCCGACCAGACCCCGCTTGTGACGGCGGAGAGGCGAGGCAAGGGCCTCATCGTTCTCTTTCACATCACCGCCGACACGACCTGGTCGAACCTGCCGATCTCCGGGCTTTTCCCCGAAATGCTGCACAAGATCGCAATGCTTGCCGGCGCTTCCGCGCACGCTGCGCCGGCGGAACAGGACGCCGCCAGCCAGGCGCCCGCGCAAAAGACCGTGACGCTTGCGCCGCAGCGCGTGCTCGACGGGTTTGGCGCGCTTGTTGCGCCGCCTGTGACGGCGCGCGCCATATCGGCCGATTTTCAGGGACCGGCGACGCTCGAACATCCGCCGGGTTTCTACGGCGCGGGCGATGCGGCGGTTGCGGTCAATGCGCTTGGGGCGGACGCCAAACTCAAGGCGGTCGATCTTGCCGGCCTTGCCGGGCGGCGCCTCGGCATAGAGGCTGCGCGCGCCATCGACCTGCGTGCGCCGTTGATGGCTGCGGCCTTCGTGCTGCTTGTCGTCGACGCGCTCGCCTCGCTCTGGCTTTCGGGCGGGCTGCCGCGCTTTCCTTCGCGCAAGACGCGGGCAGCTCTCGTCCTTGCAGTTTTTGTCGCGGCGGGCTTCATTCAGGGCGCGCCGTTTTCGACCACGCCGGCTTTGGCGCAATCCGCCAAATCGCAACCCCTCAAACCGCAACCTCTCAAACCGCAAGACGCGCAAAAGAAGAAAGCGCCGACGAAGCGCGATATCGAGGCTGCGTTATCGACGCGGCTTGCCTATGTCGTCACGGGCGACGCCCGCGTCGACGAGACGAGCAGGGCGGGGCTTGAATCGCTGTCGCAGACGTTGCTGCAACGTACCGCGCTT
>JBKDZW010000193.1:0-4078 GCA_047971685.1 Rhodoblastus sp. | reverse complement strand
GCGCCTCGTTGAAATGCGAATCCTCGAAGCCGATCGAGAAGGTGCGCACGGGTTGGCTCGCGCCCTTCTGCATCAGCGCGGTGATGAGCGAGGAATCGACGCCGCCCGACAGAAATGCGCCGAGCGGCACATCGCTCAAGGTCTGCGAGGCGACGACCTCGGTCAGAAGCGCTTCTGTCGCCTCAAGCGACGGCGGCGTTTCACGCCGCGCATCTTTGGCCGCCGCGATCGTGTCGACGAGCGACCCATAGGCGACGGGCGTTTCTTGCCTCGTGCTTGCGTTCGTCTCGAACGTGATCGAATGGCCCGAGGGAAGTTTTCGTACGGCCTTGTAAATGCACAGAGGCGCCGGCACGTAAGCCCGCTGGAAGAAGGCCGCGGTCGCCTGCGTGTCGATCGTGCGGTCGAAGCCGGGAAAAATGCGAAGCGCCTTGAGTTCCGAAGAGAAGACGAGCGCGTCGCCGACGCGCCCGTAATAGAGCGGTTTCTCGCCGATCCGGTCGCGCGCCAGCGTGAGGCGCCGCTCCCTGCGGTCCCATAGCGCGATCGCAAACATGCCGGCCGATCGTGTCAGGGCGTATTCGACGCCATGCGCTTCGATCAGCGCCAGCAGCGTTTCCGTATCCGAATGGCCGCGCCAGGCCGGCGCGACGCCTTCTGCTTCGAGCCCGCGCCGCAATTCCAGGTGATTGTAGATCTCGCCATTATAAATGACGACATAGCGGCCGGAATCCGAGACCATTGGTTGCGCGCCGGCCGGCGAGAGATCGAGAATCGAGAGCCGGCGGTGGCACAGCGTCACGCCCTGCGCGGCGTCGCGCCAGAAGCCTTCGGCGTCCGGTCCGCGATGCGCGATCGCTGCGCCCATGGCGCGGGCGACCGTTAGGGCGTCGCCGCTCCAGTTCGGACCCGTCAGGAAGCCGGCGATGCCGCACATGTCAGGCCTGCCTCCGGCGGATTACAGATAGCCCTCGTAATAATCTTGCAGATATTCGGCCAGACACACGTCCCATTCCCGCATCATGTAGAGATTGCGCAAGCGCAGCTTGCGCGCCACCAATTGCTCGGACGGCGGCCGCTTGGCGAAATATTCCTTGGCGAAATGTTCGGATGAGACAGGCGTGACCTTGAGGTCGAGCTTGCCCAGGAGTTCCACCAGCTTCTGCGCGACCTCGAGGCGGCCGGTAAGGCCGTCGCACACCATGTTGTAGACGCCCCAGTAACGGGCGTTCATGAGCGCATCGACATTGCGCGCGAAATCGACCGTATAGGTCGGCGTGCCGAGTTTGTCGTCGACGACGAACAATTCCTTCGCGCCGCCCTTCACCTGCTTCATCAGCTTCTGGATGAACTTCTTGTCCTTGGCCGGACCGCCGCCCATCATCCAGCCGGCGCGGCACACCAGATGCTGCCGGCAGTTCTCCGCCACAAAGCGTTCGCCGAGATATTTGGAGCGCGCGTAATGGCCGAGCGGACCAGGCGTATCCCAATCGTCGTAGGTTTGCTGCCCCCCATCGAAAATGCCCGCCGTGCCGATGTAGAGGAGGGGGACGTTCAACTCGTTGGCGATATGGACCGCGTTTTCGACCGAGAGCGTATTTGTCGCGTAGGTCTCCTCCGGGTGCATCTCGCAATATTCGAGGTCGGTGAAAGCCCCGAGGTGATAAAGATAGTCGGGCCTGAACTCCACAACATCCTTCCGATAGGCGCCATAGTCGCGGAAATCGAGATAGGACAGCCAGGGCGCGTTGACGTCGATGTCCGTGCACCTGAGCTCCGCCTTGTCCTTCATCGTGCGATGGAACGCCTCGCCGAGCATGCCGCCGGAGCCGGCAAGATAAATGCGCTTCTTCTGAGTCATCGCGTGCTGCTCCAGGTTTGTTCGAGAACGTGGCGGTACTGCGCCGCGATTACATGCGTTGAATAATTGGCGAGCGCGTCCTTGCGCGCTTGCGCGCCGAGGCGCTTGCGCAGGCCGGGGTCGCGAATGAGCTGTTCGAGGGCTGCCAGCCATTCTTCGGGCTCGCGCACCAGAATGCCGTTTTCGCCGCTGCGAATGATCATCGGCGTCGTGCCGACGGCGGTGGCCACCGTGGGCAGGCCGAAGCACATGTACTGGATCGCCTTCAGGCCGCTCTTGCCGAGCACCCAATCGTCCACGGGCAGGGGATAGACGCCGATATCGAAGGTTTGCAGATCTTCGACCTCGCGCTCTTTCGTCCACTGGATGACTTTCAGCTTCACGCCCGGCAGGTCGTATTTGAAATTTCCGATCACGGTGAGCTGATAGTCGACACGTTTCGCCAGCTCCTGGAACACCGGCGCGAGAATGTCGAGATAGATCTTGCTTGAAAACGTCCCCGTCCAGCCGACGGTCACAGTCTGCCTGTCGTCCGGCTTTCCGGTGGGAACGAAGCGATCCGTGTCGATCGACGATGAAATGTAGGTGCAGGCCCGCGCGCGATTGATGTCGAGGCAGAAGTCGTTGAGGAAGGGCGAACTCGTGATGACATGATCGGCCGCGCCGATCAGATAGCGAGCCTTTCCGCTGCCTTTCAGGTACTGGACGATGGCGTTGGGATGGGCGCCTGCCGGCATCGACTGCTCGGTCAGGACATTGTCCTCCATATCGACGATCATGCGGCGCGCAAGACCGCGCACGAGCTTTTCCATGACCGTCGTGCCGATTGGCGTCACATACATGAAGACATAGACGACATCGTAACGCGCAACGCGGAACAGATCGCGCAGGCGGCGCATGTGCCCACGCAGAACGCCGAGAGCCTTGCCGATGAAATTGCCCGGCAGGTAGACGATCTTCCACATCGCCATGTCCATGTACGAGGACACCTCGATATCGTAGCCGGCCGCGCGCCAGTCGTCGAAATATTGCTCGTATTTCAGCCGCTGGCCGGCCGCCACGCCTTGCGGAAACGGGCAGATCACGAGCATCCGGCGGCGGGGCGTTTCAGCCTGCATGCTCATGCGGCTTTGCGTCCGAGAGCGCACCAATAGGGTTCGCCATCTGAAATATGGATGTCGACGAGACCGGCGGCGCTCATCATCTGGCGAATTTCGTCGCGCGTGAATCGCTGCTCGAGCGGCGTGCCGAAGCGGTCGCGGCTGTCGGTGCGCAGCGTGTAGAAGCTGGAATCGCGGTAGTATGACAGCGGGATCGGTCCGACCGGCAGTCCGAGCGCGGCGGCGGCGCGTGCGAGACGCGACAGCGGCCAGTAGACGAGGGCGGCGATGGCGTCGGTTGCAAGCGACTTCGGCCCCTGCGGCAGGCGCGAAATGATCGCGCGAAAGATTTCGCTGGCGCGCCAGATCGTACGGAACCACAGGGGGCGATTGTCGAAGCGATAGTAGAGATAGACGAGAAAGGGCGCGCCGGGCTTGAGCATGCGCGCGCAGGCGGCGATTGCGGCGGACGTGTTCGGCACATGGTGGAGCACGCCGAGCGAATAGCCGAAATCCTGACTGCCGGAAGGAAGGGGGGCGGCGTCGACCGAGGCGTTGTGGAACACGACATTGGCCATCGAGGCGAGATTGCGCCGGGCGACCGCCAGCGCATCCGCGCTGAGATCGACGCAATTCAGCTTGCCGACGCGCGGCGCGACCATTTTCGCCCACCGGCCCGTGCCGCAGCCCATGTCGAACCCCTCGGCGCCGGGCGGGAGGGTCGTCCACGGGAATATTGCGAAATAGCGATCGAAAATCGCCTGGGCTTCGGGCTCCGAAAGGCCCGACTGGTCGAAGCGGGACCATTCATCGCCGAAGCTTGCAACGGTCGAAGCGTCGAAATTTCCAGAAGATTTTCTCAGGCCCGCTTCAGGCATGTGCGCAGTCGGTTCCCACACGTTCCGAATCCCAGCCTTTCTCGCGCTTTGCGCCGCACAATTCAAGCCTGGACCGGGCATGGCCCGCTGCGGCGTGGCGATCATGCGGGCAGGCCGGGCGTGGACCGGCGGCGATTTGCACTTGCGCCGTCGCGGCGAGGCGTCGTATGCGCTTGGTCCGATCGCGTATCCGCCGGCCGGACCCGGGTGATTTCTAAGAGGTCGGAGTAATGAATCTG
>JBKDZW010000192.1:0-10722 GCA_047971685.1 Rhodoblastus sp. | reverse complement strand
GGCCAGGTCGACTTCCTGAACGCGTAGGCGCTGTTGCAGGTTGGGCGAAATATCGACCTCGACCTCGAGCCCGAGCTGGGGAAAGCGCGCTTGCACGGCCTTGACGAATTGCGTGAGCCACGTGAGGACGACCGTCTCGGCGACGCCGACTCGCAGCTCTCCGCGCGCAGTCGAGACATCGCCGATGGCGGCCAGCATTTCCGCGCGCAGGCGCAATAATGTTTCGGCATAGTCCAGCAATTCGCGCCCGCGCGGCGTGGGCGCCGCGATGCGCGCAGCGCGCGAGAGAATTTTTGCGCCGAGCGCCTGTTCCAATCCGGCAATGCGCTGGGAAATGGCGGGTTGCGTCGTGTTGAGGCGGGTTGCTGCGGCGCGAAAAGAGCCAAGGGTCGCCACCCAATAGAAGGTCTCGATTTCCCTGAAGTCGAACATGGGGTGCTCCATGCAATCCAGAGCGATAAATATGGCTTATCGAAAACGATAGGAAAATACGATTTGACATTATCGGCAGGGAGCGCCGACACTCCTCAGCGTTCGAGGAGGGAGGAACTGCCTTGAACCAGGTTCTTGTCGACGCAGGCGCAGTGAACGCAGGCGCAGGGACTGGTTGTTCGATCGGAAATGATTGTTCGATCGATGGACGGGCCATGGACGGCCGCGCGGCGCGGATGGCGTGCCGGCAGGGGCTGATCGCCGGCACGACGGCGGGGCTTGCGCCCGGCAATGTGCAGGGCAATCTCGTGATCCTGCCGCGTGAAGACGCAGCCGACTTCATGCGCTTTGCGCAGGCAAATCCGAAGCCCTGCCCGATTATCGGGGTGAGCGAGGCAGGCGATCCGCATCTGCCGGCGCTTGGCGAAGATCTCGATATTCGCACCGATCTGCCGGGTTATTGCGTGTGGCGCGACGGCGAATGCGTGGCGCAGACAAGCGAGGTCGGCCAGTTCTGGCGCGACGATCTCGTCACCTTCGTGATCGGCTGCTCCTATTCTTTCGAGGAGGCGCTGGTCGAGGAAGGCATAGAGATCAGGCACATCACGGAAAACCGGAAAGTGCCGATGTTCCGCACGAATATTGCGACCGTGCGCGCCGGCAGATTTCACGGGCCGCTGGTGGTCTCGATGCGGCCGCTGAAGCCGGCCGACGCCATTCGCGCGGTGCAGATCACCTCGCGCTATCCGGCGGTGCACGGCGCGCCCGTGCATATCGGCATGCCCGGCGCCATCGGAATCGGCGACGTGAGCCGCCCCGATTACGGCGATGCGGTGAGCGTGCGCGACGATGAATTGCCGGTGTTCTGGGCGTGCGGAGTTACGCCGCAGGCAGCGCTCGCCGCCTCGAAACCGGCTTTTGCGATCACCCATGCGCCGGGCTCCATGCTGGTGACCGACCTCAAGAACAGACAATATGCGGTGATCTGAACGGCCCGCGATCAAGCGTGGCAAGCGAACAGGGGAGCGAGGATCATGAAATTCAATCGTCGTGAGATTGTCGCAGGCGCCGCAGCGGTCGCCGCAGGTCTGGGAACGGCGCAGGCGCAAGGCGCCGGCGAAGTCGTCGTCGGCGCGATCTTTCCCATGTCCGGCTCGACCGCGCAGACCGGCGTCGATGCGCGCAACGCCATAGACACCGCGCTCGCCATCATCAACGAGAAGACCGGTTTCAACCTGCCGCTCGCCAAGGATGCGGGGCTGCCGGGCCTTGGCGGCAAGAAGATCAGGGTCGTGTTCGCCGACCATCAGGGCGATCCGCAAAAGGGCCGCGCGGAGGCCGAGCGCCTGATTACGCAGGAAAAGGTGGCCGCGCTCATCGGCTGCTATCATTCCTCGGTATCGGCGACGGTGAGTCAGACGGCCGAGCGCTATGCGACGCCCTTCATGTGCGCGGATTCGTCGTCGCCCAGCCTCAACCAGCGCGGCCTGAAATTCTTCTTCCGAGCCTCCGCGCATGACGAAATGTTTTCCGCCGCCATGTTCGATCTCATGGATGCGCTGCGCAAGCAGGGCCAGAAAATCGAGACGCTCGCCCTGTTCCACGAGGATACGATCTTCGGCACGGATTCTGCGAATGTGCAGACAAAGCTCGCCGCCGCGCGCGGCTACAAGATCGTCGCGGATGTGAAATATCGCGCCAATTCGCCCTCGCTGACGTCGGAAGTGCAGCAGCTCAAGGCGGGCAAGGCGGATGTGCTGATGCCGTCCTCCTACACGACCGACGGCATTCTGCTGGTGCGCACCATGAACGAGCTCGGCTACAAGCCGAAGGCGATCATCGCGCAGGCTGCGGGCTTTTCCGAAAAGGCGCTGTACGATGCAGTCGGCGCGCATCTCGAAGGCGTTATCACGCGCGGATCGTTCTCGCTCGATCTCGCCGCCAAGCGCCCGATGGTCGGCAAGGTCAACGACATGTTCAAGGCGCGCGCCGGCGGCAAGGATATCAACGACAATACGTCGCGCGAATTCACCGCAATGCTGACACTGGCCGACGCGATCAACCGGGCGGGTTCGACCGAGGGCGAGAAAATTCGCGCAGCGCTTGCTGCAACCGACATTCCCGGCGACCGTACGATCATGCCGTGGAAGCGCATCAAGTTCGATGCGACCGGCCAGAACCAGGATTGCGACCCCGTGCTCCTGCAATATATCGACCAGAAATTCGTGACGATCTTCCCGGAAAGCGCCGCCATCGCCAAGGCGCAATGGCCGATGAAGGGGTAAGGCGCAAACCTGCTCTCATCGTTCGTGGCGATTGGGAGCAGCCTGCGGGCGCAGCAGAGCAAGCCATCCGGCAGACAGGTCCGGTATCCGGGGATGGTTTGCTTGACCGCCTTTCTGGCGCGTGGAAAGGTTCATGACCACTCAGGCAATCATTCAATCTCTGGCCAGCGGCCTTTTGATGGGGCTGATCTATGGTCTGGTGGCGGCGGGCCTGGCGCTCGTGTTCGGCCTGATGGATGTCGTCAATTTCGCGCATGGCGAATTTCTGATGACCGCCATGTACGCCGTCTTCGGCCTTTATCTGGCCTTTGCGCTTGATCCGCTGGCCTCGGCGCCTTTGGTCGCCGCCGGCATGTTCATCTTCGGCGCGGCGGTCTATCTGGGGCTGGTGCGCTTTGCCATGTCGGCGTCGGCCAACGCCGGCATGGTGCAGATTTTTGCAACCTTCGGGCTGGCGATCACGATGCGCGGGCTGGCGCAATTCCTGTTCACGCCGGATTATCGCTCCATTCCGCAGAGCTGGCTCGGCGGCAAAACCTTGCAGGTCGCCGGCATTTATCTGCCGGCGCCGCAACTGGCGGGCGCGGTCGTTTCGCTTGCCGCTTTCGGCGGTCTCTGGCTCATCATCAACAGAACGGATTTCGGCCGCGCGCTGGAAGCAACGCGCGAAGACGCCGGCGCGGTTGCGCTTGTGGGCATCGACAAGAGCCGCATTTTTGCGCTGGGCTGGGGGCTGGGCGGCGCGCTGATCGGGCTTGCCGGCGCGGTGCTGGCGATTTTTTTCTATGTCTATCCCGATGTCGGCGCCTCCTTTGCGCTCATTGCCTATGTCACGGTCGCGCTCGGCGGCTTCGGCAGCGTGTTCGGCGCATTTGCAGCCGGCATTCTGGTTGGCGTGGTTGAAGCCGGCACGGCCTTCATTCTGCCGGCTTCGCTCAAATATCTCGGCATATATGCGCTTTATCTGCTGGTCGTTGTGTTGCGGCCGCGCGGCCTGTTCGGGTCGATATGATGGCGCTGTCGGCCCACCAGCGCGCGCGCCGCGCCAATCTGGCGATCGCCCTGTGCGTTGCAGCCGCAGTCGCCAGCCTGCCGCTGTTCGTCAAGGACGTATACCTGCAAAACATGCTGGTGCTGACCCTGATGTATGCGGCGCTGTCGCAAAGCTGGAACATTCTTTCGGGCTATTGCGGACAGATTTCGCTCGGCCATGCGCTTTATTTCGGCATAGGCGCCTATGCGACACTGCTGCTGTTCACGAAATTCGGCGTGCTCCCCTGGTTCGGCATGATCGCCGGCGGGTTTGTCGCCGCAGGCGTCGCTTTGGCGGTGGGATATCCCTGTTTTCGCCTCAAGGGCCATTATTTCGTGATCGCGACCATCGTGATCGCTGAGGCCGGCTATCTCCTGATGCTCAACTGGGATTATGCGGGCGCGGCCATGGGCATCGAGGTTCCCGTGCGCGGCGACAGTTGGGAAAGATTCCAGTTCGCGCGCTCGAAGCTGCCGTATTTCTATTTCGCGCTGGGGCTGGCTTTCGTCGCCTGGCTGGTGACATGGGCGATCGAGGATTCGCGCTGGGGCTATTGGTGGCGCGCGGTCAAGGATAATGCGGAAGCCGCCGAAAGCCTTGGCGTCGTGGTGTTTCGCTCGAAAATGGCGGCGGCGGCGCTGTCGGCCTTTCTGACTGCGGTCGGCGGCGGCTTCTACGGGCAATTCGTGTCCTATATCGACCCCGAGAGCGTGATGAGTTTTCATTTCTCGCTTCTGATGGCGCTGCCGGCCGTGCTCGGCGGCATAGGCACGTTGTGGGGACCGGCGGTGGGCGCGGCCATTCTCATTCCGCTCACCGAATTCACGCGCTCCTATGCAGGCGGCAGCGGCAAGGGCATCGATCTCATCGTCTATGGCCTGATGGTCATGGGCATTGCGCTCGGGCGGCCCGAGGGCATTGTCGGGGCGTTCATGGCGCGGCGGCGGCGGGCGGCGTCATGAGCGCGCTCGTCGAAATTCGCGATCTCACGCAGCGCTTCGGCGGGCTCGTCGCCAACGCCGATGTTTCGATAGATGTGCGGCATGGCGAAATTCTCGGCCTGATCGGGCCGAACGGCGCGGGCAAATCCACCTTGTTCAATGCGATCGCCGGCGTGCGCAGGCCGACGGAGGGGCGCATCATTTTCGAGGGACGCGATGTCACCGGTCTCGGCGCGCCCGAGCGCTGCGCGCTTGGCATTGCGCGGACGTTTCAGGTGGTGAAAAGTTTCGAGACCATGAGCGTTCTGGAAAACGTCATGGTCGGCGCCTTTCAACGCACCCGATCTTCGCGCAAGGCGCGACGCAAGGCGCGCGAGGTTCTCGAATTCACCGGCCTTTCGGCGCGCGAAAGCGCAATGGCGCATGAATTGACGCCGCCGGAAAAACGCCGGCTGGAAGTGGCGCGCGCGCTGGCGACGAGCCCGCGCCTGCTGCTGCTCGACGAGGCGATGACGGGCCTGACGCCGGCGGAGGCGCAAAACGGCGTCGAACTCGTGCGCACGATTCGCGAGCGCGGCGTCACCGTCGTCATGGTCGAGCATGTCATGGAAATCGTCATGCCGCTTGTCGACCGCGCCATCGTGCTCGATCTCGGCCGCGTGATCGCGCAAGGCAAGCCCGCCGACATCGTGCGCGACGAGCGCGTCATCACCGCCTATCTCGGGGAGCGTCACCGTGCTCGTCACGCATGAACTTTCCACCGGCTACGGCGGGCTGATCGCGCTGTCGGGCGCATCGATCGAGGTGCGCGAGGGCGAGATCGTCTGCGTCGCCGGCGCCAATGGCGCGGGCAAGTCGACGCTGCTCAAATCCATCGTTGGCATGGAGACGCCGAGTTCCGGCACGGTCGAGTTTCTGGGCGAGCGCATCGACGGGCTCGCGCCGCATCTGGCGACCCGGCGCGGCATCGCCTATGTGCCGGAAAACCGCCGCCTGTTTCCGCGCCTGTCGGTCGCCGACAATCTGCGGCTCGGCTCCTATCTTTTCCGCAACCAGGCCGACCGCGAGGCGCCGCTTGCAACCGTGATGACCCTGTTTCCGCGGCTCGGCGAACGCATGAACCAGCGCGCCGAAACGCTGTCGGGCGGCGAACAGCAAATGCTCGCCATCGGCCGCGCGCTGATGACGCGCCCGAAACTCCTGATGCTGGACGAGCCCTCGCAGGGCATAATGCCGAAACTGGTGGACGAGATTTTTCTGGCGGTGTCGGCGATCCGCAAGGCCGGCACGACCGTGTTGATCGTCGAGCAACGGCTGACCGAATGCCTCGAAATCTCCGACCGCGCCTATGTCTTGCAGACCGGCCGCGTGACGATGAGCGGGGCTGCGGCCGAGATTGCGGAAAACGCGGAAGTGCGCAAGGCTTACCTGGGGCTGTAGGGGCTATGCCTCCCCGTAAGGGAGAGGAGGCGCGCGGAACGGTTTAGGATGCAGGCAATGCTCTCGGTCGATCTCAATTCCGACATAGCCGAAGGTTTCGGCGCCTATTCCTGCGGCGACGACGAGGCCATGCTCGCCATTGTCACCTCGTGCAATGTGGCGTGCGGATTTCATGCCGGCGATCCCGAGATCATGGCGCACACCTTCGCCAGCGCCAGGGAAAAGGGCGTGACCTGCGGCGCCCATCCCGGTTTTCCCGATCTCTGGGGGTTCGGGCGCCGGCGCATTCCGTTTTCGAGCGGCGAGATCGAAAGGCTGGTCGCCTATCAGATCGGCGCCGCGCAGGCGCTTGCGGCTTACGCGGGCGCGAAGATCGCTTATGTCAAATGCCACGGCGCGCTCGGCAATCTCTGCGAGACCGACCGCGATGCGGCCGAAGCCGTGGGGCGCGCGATCAAGGCGGTCGATCCCGCGCTCGTCTGGCTGACGATTGCTGCCGGCGAACAGGTGCGCGCCGCCGAAACCATGGGATTAGAGGGGATTGCCGAAATTTTCGCCGACCGCGGCTATGACGAAGACGGCCATCTCATTGCGCGCGGGCGGCCGGGCGCGATGATTCTCGATCCCGAGGAGGCTGCCGCCCGCATGGTGGAGATGGTGAAGGAGGGCGCGATCATCACGGCTGGCGGCAAGCGCATTGCGACCAGGATCGGCTCGATCTGCGTGCATGGCGACAGCGCGCATGCCGTCGAAAGCGCGCGGCGGGTGCGCGCCGGGCTCGAGGCCGCTGGCGTCGCCGTCAGGGCTTTCGTGGCGCGATAGCATGGGGCCTGTGAAAAACGAGGGGCTCTATCGTCTGCTCGATGCGGGCGAGCGCGCACTGGTTGTCGAATTCGGCGAGAGCGTCGATCCCGCCGTCAACGGGCAGGTGCTGGCGCTCGACACGGCTTTTCGCGCCGCAGGGATCGAAGGCGTGCGCGAGACCGTTCCGACCTATCGCTCGCTGATGGTCCATTACGACCCACTGGTCATCTCGCGCGAAAAACTGGCCGCGCAGGTCGCGCGGCTGGAAGGCGCGCATCCGCCGACGCCGAAACCGGCTGCGCGCTGGACCTTGCCGTGCTGTTACGATCCGGCGATCGCCGAAGACATTGCCGAACTCGCCGGCCTTGCCGGTCTCGACGTTGCGGGGGTCGCGCGCATTCACGCGGGCGCGGTCTATCGCGTCTATATGTACGGATTTGCGCCCGGCTATTGCTATCTTGGCGGATTGCCGTCCGAACTTGCGGTGTCAAGGCGCGCCATCGTGCGTCCGCCGACGCCGGAAAACGCCGTTCTCGTGGGCGGCGGCCTGTCGCTGGTTGCAACCTTTTCCATGCCGACGGGCTGGTATGTGGCGGGGCGCACGCCTGCGCGCATGTTCGCGCCGCAGCGCGCGCGCCCGTTCCTGGTCGATGTCGGCGACGAATTGCGTTTCGTGGCCATCGACGCCACAACTTTTTCAACGCTTGAATCGCGCGCCATGTCGGGCGAGACCATCGCGCAGCGCGAGGCGCTGGCGTGAGCGCGGCGTTGTGCATCGTGCAGGCGGGCCCCGGCGTCACGTTGCAGGATGCCGGGCGTTGGGGTTTCTTGCGCTTTGGCGTCACGCAGGCCGGCCCCATGGACGCGCTCGCGCATGAATTTTCCAATCGCATGGCCGGCAATGACGCAGGCGCCGCAGCGATCGAGATTTCTGTCGGCGGTCTCGATCTCGTCGTCGAGGAAGAGCCGCTCGAATGCGCGGTGGTTGCGCCGGGTTTCAGGGTGACGCATGAGGGGCGGCCGCTGCCGGACATGTGCCTCGTCGGACTTCAGCCCGGCGAAAAACTGACGTTTCGCGCAGGACACAGCGGGGCCTGGGCCTATCTTGCGCCTGCCGGCGATTTTTTGCGCGAGAGCGAACTGGGCTCGCTTGCCATGCATGTGCGCACCGGACTTGGCGGCGCGGGTATAAAAGCCGGCGACCGGCTCGCCGTCGCGCCTTCGCGTACAGACGCGCAGCAGGTGCGCGCGCTTGGTTCGCGGACAGGCGCGCGGCAGACGCGCGCGCTCGGGCCCTTTCGCGACGCCGGCGAGAGCGCCTTGCGCGTGATCGCGGGGCCGCAGGACGATTATTTCGACGCCGCCAATTTCGCGCGCTTTCTCGATGGCCCCTGGACCATAGGCGCGCGCAGCGACCGCATGGCCTATGTGCTGGAAGGGCCGCGCCTCGAACATTGCCGGGGCTTCAACATCGTCTCGGATGGCATTGTCTTCGGCGCGATACAGGTTCCAGGCGATGGACGTCCGCTCGTGCTGATGGCCGATCGCGCGCCGACCGGCGGCTATCCGAAAATCGCCACCGTGATTTCGGCCGATCTCGGGCGGCTGGCGCAAATGCGGCCGGGCGCGGTTTTGCGTTTCGAGGCGGTTTCAACGCAGCAGGCGGTCGCGGCCTGGCGGCAGGCGCGTGCGAAAATGGAGGCGGCGGGCGTTGCGCTTGCGGGGCGTGCGGAATTGTCGAGCGAGGAATTGTTGGCGCGCAATCTCGTCGGCGGCGTCGTTTCCGCTTATTGCGCGCCGGAATGACGCGGCGGAAAGCCTCAGGAAAGATTATGGTTTACATACTGTTAACCATAGCGCGCCAGATTGGGCGCGAACGCAACGAAAGCGCGGGCGCGCCTTGCTATGGCCAAACGGGAAACCGTCGAAAGTTTTGAAGCCCGCGGGGACAAGGGCGCCGCCGGGGAGAAGGCGGCGGATTCGGCGCGCAAGGCGATAGCGCATTTGCAGCAGGTTGCGCTGACCCTGGCTGCGGACGCTGCAAGGCTTAACGGCGAAGAGAAAGCCGACGAAAAGCGCAGCGAGCCTCCGGCGCGCAAAAAAACCGCCGGCCTGCCTGCAATTATAAAGCAGGTGGATGGGCCTGGCGCCGCTGCGGCGCAGCGCAAACGGTCTTTCGCCCCCGTGCGGCGCATGTCGATCGCCTTCAGAAGGGCGTGGCGCGGAATTTCGCGGCGAATGAGGTCGGCGAGCAAGAATTTCCCACAGATCGCCTGGCCGCAGGTCGCGGTTCTGACTGTCGTCATGCTTGTCGTCGCCGGCGGCTCCTATCTCGGCCTCACGAATTATCTCGACCACAAGGAAGCGCAGCGTCTGGCCGGCGAGGAATTGCTGCGCAATCCCCCGGAAAGCCCGGTCGAGCGCGAATTGCGCGGCAAGATCGCCGAGCTTTCGATGGAATTGCAAAGCGTTCGCGCACAGATCAATAAAATGGCCAGCGAACCGCGCACGGCGCAGGCGAGCGCGGTCGCAGCCAATGCGCATGCAAATGCGCAGACCGCCGCGCGCCTCGACAAAATGGACAAGGACGTAACCGGACGGTTCGACAAGCAGAACGCGCGGCTGGAGCGGCTGGAGCGGATCGCAGCCGACCCGATCGTCACCAGCGCGATCGCCAAAAGCGCCAAGGGCATAAGCGACAAGAGCATAACCGACAAGGGCATGGACGCGCAGGACAAGAGCGCACAAGACAAGAGCGCACAAGACAAGGGCGCCGATGCGCCGGTCAGGCGGGGCCTGCGCACGCCGGACCCGACGATGAAGCCGAATACCTATGTTCTGCGCAGCGTGCGCAATGGCGTGGCCTATGTGCAGACGCGCGCCGGCATATTGGAGGTCGCGCCGGGCGATACGATTCCGGGCGTCGGCCGCGTGCGTTCGATCGAGAAATACGAGGGGCGCTGGGTGCTCGTGATGAGCGACGGCTATATCGACCAGGACGAGTAATGAGCCGCACGGCTTTTGCCGGCCCCCGCGATTTGCTATGGCACGCCGGACTGGGCGCGTGGAAGCGCGGGACATCCGGAGCAAATACGATGGTCGTGGAAGATATGACGCTTGACGAGATCAAGCGGGCGCTGGCGGACAATTCCATCGCGCTCGTCGACGTGCGCGAGGACGAGGAATGGGCCGACGGCCATATTCCCGGCGCGATCCACAACGCCCTGTCGCGCTTCGATGTGTCCGCCCTGCCGCGCGACAAAAAGGTGGTGGTCTATTGCCGCTCCGGCCGGCGCACCCTGAAAGCGCTGGAGATTGCGCAAGGCGCCGGCCGTCCCGACGTCTCCACGCATTTCGGCGGTTCCTGGCTCGCCTGGCAGGCGGCCGGCGAGCCGGAAGCCACGCCCTGAGGCCGCCGCCTCCGTCAGGCTTTCCCGTCGCCGAAGCACGAAATAATCGCGCCCGTCATTCAACCCGGTCCGTCAACCGATTAGCCCCGCGAGCCGCAGCAGCGCGCCAGCGGCGGCGGCGCCTGCGAGCGTCGCCAGCATGCCGATTTTGAAGCGGAAGATCGCGAGCGCTGCGCAGGCCGCAAGCGCCAGCGGCCATGGAGCGAGGCTTGCCGGAACCGGCGCGTCGAAAACCAGCCCGTAGGCGCTCACCGGAACCGTGTGGCGAAAGAGCGTGTGGACGGCAAACCAGATCGTCAGATTGAGAATGATTCCCACGACCGCCGCCGTGATGGCGGACAGCGCGCCCGTCAGCGCCTTGTTGTTGCGCAGGCGTT
>JBKDZW010000191.1:0-25634 GCA_047971685.1 Rhodoblastus sp. | reverse complement strand
CCGCCGCCCCGCATCCCGATATTGCCAAGGATCAACTGCAACATCGCCATGCCGCGGATGTTCTGGCTACCTTTGGAATGCTGCGTCCAGCCAAGCGCATACATCGAGGTCATGACCTTGTCGGGCGCCGAGGTCGCGCCGATCATTTCCGCGATATGCAGGTACTTGTCGACCGGCGTGCCGCAGATACGCTCGACCATTTCGGGCGTGTATTGCGCGACATGAGCCTTGAGCAGGTTCCAGACACTGCGCGGATTGTCGATGTCGGACTGGACATAGCCGTCGGGGCCGAGTTCGTAGTCCCACGACGAGCGGTCGTAGTCGCGACGCGCCTCGTCATAGCCCGAGAACAGGCCGTCCTTGTAGCTGTAGCCCGCCTTTACGACATAGGGCGCATTGGTGAAGGCCTTGACGTAATCCCACTGCACCTTGTCGTTTTGGATGCAATAATTGATCACGCCCAGCAGGAAGGCGATGTCCGAGCCCTGCCGGATCGGCGCGTAATAATCGGAAACGGCCGCCGTGCGCGTGAAGCGCGGATCGACGACGATCAGCTTTGCGCCACGGCCCTGTTTGGCCTCGGTGACCCATTTGAATCCGCAAGGATGCGCTTCGGCGGCGTTGCCGCCCATCACGAGCACCAGATCGGCGTTCTTGATGTCCGTCCACGAATTCGTCATCGCGCCACGGCCGAATGTTGGAGCCAGACTGGCTACCGTTGGGCCGTGTCAAACGCGCGCTTGGTTGTCGAATACCAGCATTCCCGCAGAGCGCACCACTTTATAGGTCGCCCAGGCGGTCTCGTTGGTGGTGGCGGAAGCCGCCAGGAAGCCCGCCGTCAACCAGCGGTTGACGGTCGCGCCGTCCTTGTTCCTGGCCACGAAATTCGCGTCGCGGTCGTCCTTCATCGCCCGCGCGATGCGCTCAAGCGCGGCGTCCCAGGAGATCGGCTCGAACTTGGCCGATCCAGGCTTGCGCACCATGGGTTGCCGCAGCCGATTGGCCGAATGCACCATGTCCAGCAGGGCGGCGCCCTTGGGGCAGAGCGTGCCGCGATTGGTCGGATGGTCCGAATCGCCCTCGATATGGGTGATGACGGCCTTCTCGCCCTTGGCGAGATTGCCCTTGGAATAGAGAATGATGCCGCAGCCTACGGCGCAATAAGTGCAGGTGTTGCGGGTTTCGGTCTGGCCGGCAAGCTTGAACGGCCGGATGGTTGCGGCATAGGCCTCTTCGACCCCGCCAAAACCAAACGCGCCAAGCGCCGTACCTGCCGCGCCCGCGCCCGCGCCAATCACAAATTGGCGCCGAGACAGCTCGACGTTCATGAATCGCCCTCCTGACGGAAGGGCCGCAACACCTGACCTTGCCGCATATACGAGCGCCATCAGGAAGCGCGGCCCTCGACACGAAGCTGAAATGACACGAAGCTGAAATTTCAGCGCCTTCAAATTATGCCGCGCTTTTGGGGCCGTCAATCGCCTGACGACAGGCTCCCATGCGCAAATATCGGTTCTGCCGTTCCGTGAGGATCGGCTCATAAAGAAACGGCGGCAGCACACCCGCCTGAAACGCGACTGTTCTTCCGGCCAATTTTGTGCTGAATAATGTGTTTGCGTCGCAACTTGTCGCCGAGAGCAGTCTGGCCCGGGATTCAGTCAAACCGGGCGCGTTCATACAAGCTTTTGAAACATAAATTCGCCCCACCGAACCGCTGCGGACGCGAACGCCCCGTCACAAACGACTGACGGCGCATCGCCTGGGGGACGGACGGATGAATATCGACAGACGCAAATTTTTTGCCGGCGCCGCTGCTACAGGGGCAAGCGCGGGTATGGGGGCGGGATTTTCCGCCCTTGCGCCGCGCACAGCTCGCGCGGATACGGTCTTTGCGCCAACGCCCGGCGTCTGGCGCAAATTCGAGATGACGACGCGCATCGACATTCTCATGCTGAAAGGCGTGACGCGCGCATGGATTCCCCTGCCCGAGATGGATGCGCCCGGATGGTTCCAGGCGATGGGTTCGGAATGGAAAACCAATGGCTTGGCCATTAGTTACCGCGCCGCGCCGATCGGCGCTGAAATTCTGCACGTCCGATGGGCGGCTTCGCGGACCAGCCCCTATGTGGAAATCGTCAGCCGTTTCGCCACGCGCGATCGCGCGCTCGACCTGAGCAAACCCGGCAAGGTCGCGCCCCTGCCCGACGCGCGGCGCAGGCTCTACCTCCGCGCGACCGATCTCATGCCCGTCGACGGCATTGTAAAGCACACGGCCGACCGCATCGCGGGACGCGCAAAAACCGATCTCGACAAGGCGCGCGCAATCTACGAATGGGTCATCGACAATTCCTACCGGCGCGCCTCCACGCGCGGATGTGGAACCGGCGATATCGCGGCGCTGCTGAAGTCCGGCGACCTCGGCGGCAAATGCGCCGATATCAACTCTCTGTTCGTCGGCCTTGCGCGCGCCGCCGGAATCCCTGCGCGCGACGTTTACGGATTGCGCATCGCGCCTTCGCGCTTCGGCTACAAGAGCCTCGGAGCCAATTCCGAGATAGTCACCAGGGCGCAGCATTGCCGCGCGGAAGTTTTTCTCGACGGCTTCGGCTGGGCGCCCGTCGATCCCGCCGACGTGCGCACGGTGATGCTGGAGGAGCCGCCCGGCAATCTGGCGGCCGACGACGCGAAAGTCGTCGCTGCGCGAAAAGCGCTGTTCGGCGCCTGGGAAATGAACTGGCTCGCCTATAATTGTTCGCATGACGTTGTTTTGCCGGGGTCGAAAATCGGCAAGGTGGGCTTTCTCATGTATCCGGAAGCCGAAAGCGGCGGCGCGCGTCTCGACGCGCACGATCCCGACAATTTCCGCTACGCTATCCGCGCGAAGGAAATAATGCCAACCTGACGGGCCAAACGGAGGTTTGTCCATGAATGAGCCCGCCATCCGTCTTACCTCTCTCGCGCACGGCGGGGGCTGCGGCTGCAAACTCGCGCCGGCGGTGTTGCGCGAATTGATGGCGGGCCAGCCCGCCGTCGGACCCTACGCCAATCTCCTGGTTGGAACGGAAACGGGCGACGACGCCGCCGTGTGGAAGATGGACGACGGCAATTGCATCGTCGCCACGACGGATTTCTTCATGCCCATGGTGGACGATCCCTTCGACTTCGGGCGGATAGCGGCGACCAACGCCATTTCCGACGTCTACGCCATGGGGGCGACGCCGGTCATGGCGCTCGCCATTCTCGGCATGCCCATCGACAAGATGGCGCCCGGCACGATCCGCAAAATTCTCGAAGGCGGGCGCGCGATCTGCGCCGAGGCCGGCATTCCCGTCGCCGGCGGCCATTCGATCGACTGCCCGGAGCCCGTCTACGGGCTCGCCGTCATCGGAATGGGGCGGCAGGAAAACATCCGCCGCAACAGCACGGCGAAACCGGGCGATGCGCTGATCCTGACGAAAGCGCTCGGCGTCGGCGTCTATTCGTCGGCCGTGAAGAAGAACCTGATCGACGACGGCATGTATGCCGAGATGGTGGGCGCCATGACCACGCTCAACAAGATAGGCGCGAAGCTGGCGGCCGACACGAATGTCCATGCGATTACCGATGTGACGGGGTTTGGCGTTCTCGGTCATGCGCTCGAAATGGCGCAAGGGGCCGGCGCGACGATCACGATCGAGGAAGCAAAGCTGCCGTTCCTGAAGGAAGCCGTCAACCTCGTGCAGAAGGGCTGCGTGACCGGCGCCTCGCACCGCAACTGGACGAGCTATGGCGAACATGTTTCCTTGCCCGAGGGCTTTGCGGACTGGCGGCGCCATCTGCTGACCGATCCGCAGACTTCGGGCGGCCTTCTGGTTGCTTGCGCGCGGAAACGCGCCGAGGAAATTCTCGCGCAAACAATCGCGGCGGGTTTTTCGTGCGCGCGGATCATCGGGCAGGTGAACGCGGGGGATGCGCACGTCGTGGTGGCGTGACGCGCAGCGCCCGCACGAATTGATCCCGACCAAGGCAGGCGGTTTGCGCAGCCTGCGCAAACCGCCTGCCTTGGCGGCTCTGCCGTCCCGGTTGAACCGCTAGAACGACCTTGGCAGGCCGAGAACGTGCTCGGCGACGAAGCTCAGGATGAGGTTGGTCGAGATCGGCGCGACCTGATAGAGGCGCGTCTCGCGGAATTTGCGTTCGACATCGTATTCGCAGGCGAAGCCGAAGCCGCCGTGGAACTGGATGCAGGCGTTGGCCGCCTCCCATGACGCTTTGGCCGCAAGATATTTCGCCATATTGGCCTGCGCGCCGCAGGGCTCGCCCGCGTCATAAAGACGGCAGGCCTCGAAGCGCATGAGATTGGCGGCCTCGGTCTCGATATAGCTTTCCGCGATCGGGAATTGCACGCCCTGATTCTGGCCGATCGGTCGGCCGAACACGATGCGCTCCTTGGAATAGGCCGAAACCTTGTCGATGAACCAATAGGCGTCGCCAATGCATTCGGCCGCAATCAGCGTGCGCTCGGCGTTGAGGCCGGTCAGAATATATTTGAAGCCCTTGCCCTCTTCGCCGATCAGGTTTTCCTCCGGTATCTCGAGATTGTCGAAAAAGAGTTCGTTCGTCTCGTGATTGACCATATTGAGGATGGGGCTGACCGTCATGCCCTTCTTCACGGCCTCCTTGAGGTCGACCAGAAAGATCGACATGCCGTCCGACTTTTTCTTCACCTGATCGAGCGGCGTGGTGCGCGCCAGCAGGATCATCAGATCCGAATGCTGGATGCGCGAAATCCAGACCTTCTGGCCGTTGATGACGTAGCGGTCGCCCTTTTTGACCGCCGTCGTCTTTATGCGCGTCGTGTCGGTGCCGGTCGTAGGCTCGGTCACGCCCATTGATTGCAGGCGGATTTCGCCGGCCGCGATCTTGGGCAGATATTTCTTGCGCTGCTCCTCCGAGCCGTGCCGGACAAGCGTGTTCATATTGTACATCTGCCCGTGGCAGGCGCCGGAATTGCCCCCCGAACGGTTGATCTCCTCCATGATGACGGAAGCTTCCGTCAGCCCCAGCCCCGAGCCGCCGTAGCTTTCAGGAATCAGCGCGGCCATCCAGCCGGCCCTGGTCAGCGCGTCGACGAATTCTTCCGGGTAGCCGCGGGCCTCGTCGATCTTGCGGTGATATTCGGCGGGATATTCGGCGCAGAGCGCGCGCACGGCGTCGCGGATTTCGTGATAATTGTTCGAGACGCTCATCTGCCTGTTTCCATCTTCGTTTGTCTGGCCGGCCCGCCCACGGGCTGCGTCCGCAAGCTAGCGAATACGGTGACAAATAGAAACGACCCGCGCATCCGCCCGCGCGGACCGGCTTTGCAAAAAAACACGCTCAGTTCGGCGCAAAGCCCAGGCTTGCGCGAAACCGGTTCTTGAGATGGACGCCATCGCGCGGCGGCAGGATGCGCGGCGGGTTTTCCTGGCCGATGCGGACAACGGCCAACCCTGTCCCGGCGCGTGCGCGAATTTTTTCGCGCGCCGCATCGAGCCCGGCCATGTCGCCGATATTCGCCGTCCAGGCCAGGCCAAGACTTGCGGCGACCTTGTCAAGCTCGACGCCAAGCCCGGTATGGCTCATCTGCATGCCGGTCTCGCCGAAGCGACCGTTGTCGAGAACGATTATGGTCAGGTTTTTCGGACGCTGGACGGCGATCGTCGCCAGCGCCCCCAACCCCATCGTCATCTCGCCGTCGCCGGTTACGACCAGCACGGATTTATCCTTCTGCGCATTGGCAAGGCCAAGACCGACCATGGCCGCGCCGCCCATCGCGCCCCAGAGATAGAAATTGCGGTCGTCGTCGCCTGCCGCCATCACGTCCCAGGAGGACGAACCGAGACCCGAGATCACGAGCAGGTCGGGATCGCGGTCGGCCAGAAGACGGGCGACGGCCTGTCGGCGCGAAAGCGCGCTCTTGGTATTGTCCATGGCGTTGCTCATGGCTTCACCCATTGTTTTTCTCCGATCAGGCGCTGGCCGATCAGCACGGCGCAGGCGCAATCGCCGTTGAAAGCCATGGAGGCCGCGCCATGCAGCAGCGGCTCGACATCTTCGGCGCGATCGGCGCGCCAGGTCAGCACGCCCATGAGATTGAGCGCGCGCTCGGTCGCCTGCCCCATGGAATTCTGCCAGGGATTAAACTCGGCCCAATCGCCGCGCATGGTTACGACCATCAGGAGCGGAAAGCGCGCGGCGTGCGGCAGGGACAGCATGTTGATGCAATTGCCGACGCCGCTCGATTGCATGAGCAATGCGCCGCGCGCCCCGCCAAGCCAGGCGCCGGCGAGATAGGCGACGCCTTCTTCTTCGGTCGTCAGGACGACAGGGATCATTTCGGGATCGGCGTTGGCAAGCTCGATGGCTCGCGCATGGCCCGCGTCCGGCACATAGGCGATGTGGCCGACATCGTGGCGCTTGAGAATTTTGAAAACATCCGTCCGCCAGTCCGTCTGCTCGTTCGCGGGGCTTTGCGTCATGAATTGCTTCCTGCCGAACTTTCGTTGCGCACGCGGCAAAAACCAGATGCGCACGGTGAGAGGCCAGATCGTCTGGCGGCCATCTTTCGCCAAATTAATTTTTTCGCGCCGCCAGCCAATTGGCAAGCGGACGGGAGGCGAAACTCCCGCGCAATACCGTCCGATTTTGCTGCGATGCAGCAAGAACAAGACGGGAGACGAGGCGCAACTTGCATGCTAGAAGATTGTCAAGACGCGCCCAAGCGCGCAGTAACGACAAGACGCGCCCAAGCGCGCAGTAACGACAAGACGCGCCCAAGCGCGCAAGCAGTCCATGCGCGCAAACAACGCAAGCGCGCCGCCGCAACAATTGGAATTGGCGTCCGCCCGTGGGCGGGTCTGTGACCAGGGAGAAACTTGTGAAACTCAAAATTTTTGCGATCGCGCTTGCCGCCTCGACCGCACTTGCCGCCCCGACCGTATTTGTCGGCGCCGCTCATGCCGCCGACACGATCAAGGTAGGCCTGTCCGGCCCGTTCACCGGCGGCTCCGCCTCCATGGGCGTTTCGATGCGCGACGGCGTGAAGCTCGCCGCCGAGGAAATCAACAAGGCCGGCGGCGTGCTCGGCAAGCAGATTCAATTGATCGAGCGCGACGACGAGGCCAAGAACGAACTTGGCGTGCAGATCGCGCAGGAGCTCATCAACAAGGAGCAGGTGGCCGCCACGCTCGGCTATATCAACACCGGCGTGGCGCTGGCCTCGCAGCGGTTTTACGAAGAGGCCGAAATTCCCGTCATCAACAATGTTGCGACCGGCACGGTCATCTCCTCCCAGTTCAAGCCGCCGGAATACAAGGCGAATTATATTTTTCGCACCTCCGCCAACGATCTGATCCAGTCCGGCATGATCGCGCACGAGGCGATCAAGCGGCAGAACTTCAAAAAGCCGGCGATCCTGGCCGATTCCACCAATTACGGCCAGCTCGGCAAGGACGACCTGATCCGCGCGCTCGACGCCCTGGGCGTCAAGCCGGTCACGACAGAGAAGTTCAACATCGGCGACACCGACATGACCGCGCAGGTGCTGCGCGCCAAGGAAGCCGGCGCCGACGTGATCCTGACCTACGCCATCGGCCCGGAGCTCGCGCAGATCGCCAATGCGATGGCAAAGCTCGGCTGGAAGGCGCCGATGATCGGCTCCTGGACCCTGTCGATGGCAAGCTTCATCGACACGGCCGGCGCCAACGGCAATGGCGCGATCATGCCGCAGACCTTCATCCAGTTGCCGACGACGCCCAAGCGCAAGGCGTTCATCGAGGCCTATCAGAAAAAATACAACGTCGACCGCATGCCCTCGCCGGTGTCGGCCGCACAGGGCTACGATTCCGTCTATCTGCTGGCGGCCGCGATCAAACAGGCAGGCTCCATCGAGGGCCGCAAGATTCGTACCGCGCTCGAGAACCTCAACGAGAAGATCGAAGGCGTGGTGACGATCTACGACAAGCCCTTCAGCGCGACCGATCATGAGGCGATCACCGCGAATATTCCCGTGATGGGCCTGGTCAAGAATGGCCGCGTCGTGCCCGCGCATCCCGAAGATCTGGAAGGCGCCAACGCAGTGCGCGTAAAGCCGAAGAGCTGATCGGGCGCACAACGGGGCGCCGGCCGTTCAAGGGGCGCCCCGTTTCAAGCGCCGCCCTTGCTTTCATATTTGCGCTGCGCCGAAGGGCGCGGCGTTTCCACCCGAGTCTTCCATGGACATTTTCGCCCAACTCATCGTCAGCGGCATTTCCGTCGGCATGATCTATGCGGTTATCGCCTTCGGCTACCAACTGACCTTCTCCACGTCCAAAACGCTGAATTTCGGACAGGGCGAGGCGCTCATGCTCGGCGCGCTCGTCGGCCTGACCACGATCAACTTTCTGATCGGCCAGGCGATCGGCACATTCTGGGCCTATCTCGTCATGCTGCCGGTCGTGCTCGTTTTCGGGCTCGCGCAAGGCGCTCTTGTGGAATGGCTGGGCGTGCGGCAGGCGATCCGCATGAAATCGGAAGCCGGGTGGATTATGGCCACCATCGCGCTCGGCATCATTTTCAAGAACCTCGCCGAAAACATCTGGGGACGCGATCCCCTCAAATTTCCCTCGCCGCTGCCCGAGGCCGCCCTGCAAGTGGGTCCGGTGCGCATTCAGCCGATGGAGATCGCCATCGTTCTTGGCGCGCTCGTGCTGATGGCCGCCGTTGAAATCTTCAACCGCCGCTCGATCTTCGGCAAGGCGGTCGTGGCCACCGCCAACGACCGCGACGCCGCGCAATTGATGGGCATCAACACGTCGCTCGTCATCACTTTCTCTTACGCCCTGTCCTCGCTGTCGGCGGCGTTTGCCGGCGTGCTGGTGGCGCCTGTTACGCTCACGGGCGCAGCCATGGGCGCGGTTCTCGGCCTCAAGGCCTTCGCCGTGGCCATCATCGGCGGCCTGTCATCGGGTGTCGGGGCGATTGTCGGCGGGCTCATTCTCGGCATTGTCGAGACGCTGACCGGCTTCTATCTCTCGACCGGCTACAAGGATGTGCCAGGCCTCGTTCTCCTGCTTCTCGTCCTGTCGCTCAAGCCATCGGGCCTGTTCGGCAAGGCCGCGATCAAGAAGGTCTGACACGATGCGCAACCTTCTTCCGATCCTTGCGGGCCTTGTCGCGATCTTGCTCATCCCCTTCATGGTGACGAGCCCCTATTACCTGCATCTCCTGCAAACCATCGCCATCTTCGCCATTGTCGTGCTCGGGCTCGACATCGTGTTCGGCTATACGGGCGAGGTCTCGATCGGCCATGCCGCGCTGTTTGGCATCGGCGCCTATACGGCGGGCGTGCTGTCGCTGCATTTCAGCATAGGCTTCTGGCCCTCGCTGATCGCAGCCCCCATCGTGACGGCGGTCTTCGGCGCTCTTCTGGCGCTGCCGGCGCTGCGCGTGACCGGCCCCTATCTCGCTATGGTGACGCTGGCCTTCGGCACTATCGTACAGATTCTCATCAACGAGATCGTGCCGCTGACCAACGGACCGCTCGGCGTCAAATTTTCGACGCCGGCGCTGTTCGACTGGCGCGATTATTCCGATTTTCTGCCGTTCCTCGACATGTCCGCCAAGCGCATGAAGGAATCGCAATTCTTCATGCTGAGCGGCATTGCGCTGATCGGCGTGATCGTGGTCATCAACCGCATTCTCGCCTCCCGCTTCGGGCGTGCGTTCGAGGCCTTGCGCGACAGCCCGATCGCCTGCGACTGCATGGGCGTGTCGGTCTATCGCCACAAGGTCATCGCCTTCGTGGCAAGTGCGGCGTTTGCGGGTTTTGCCGGCGTGTTCTTCGCCTATTCCGAGCAATATATCGCGCCCAACAATTTCTCGTTTGAATTGTCGGTGCTGTTCCTGCTGGCGGTGACCATGGGCGGGCGCAAGTCGCGGCTCGGCCCGCTGATCGGGGCGGCTATCATCGTCTATCTGCCGAACCTGCTCGCCGATATCACGCTGTTTCGCATCGTGGCCGGCGCCATTGCGGCGGTCGCGGTGATCGCGGGCGGGGCGGCGGCCCTGCGCAACCCCGAAAACCGGGCGCGCGTCGCCACGCCCGTCCTTCTGTGCGTCGCCTTCTTCGTATTCTCGCTTTTTCTGCAAAAAATCACGGACTTCAAGCTGACCCTGTTCGGCATGATGATCCTGTTTGTCGTCTATTATCTGCCCGACGGCATCGTCGGCTTCCTGAAGACGATTTTCGCGCAAGCCGCATCCAGCCTGTTCGGCCGCAAGCAGATGGCGACCGGCGGCGGGTCGCAGAGCGATGCGTTCGTGGCCGCGCCTGCGGTCGCCAAAGACCGGCCGCTGCTTGCCGTCGATCGGGTCGTCATGCAATTCGGCGGCCTGAAGGCGCTCGGCGGCGTGGATCTCAACGTGGCGCCCGGCTCGATTCACGGCCTGATCGGTCCCAACGGCTCCGGCAAAAGCACGATGATGAACGTGCTGACCGGCATCTATACGCCGACAGCGGGAACCGTCCGCTTCGAGGCGCAGGACATAGCGGGGCTGAAGTCGCCCGATATCGCCGCACGCGGCGTCGCGCGCACTTTTCAGAACGTCCAATTGTTCGGCGAACTGACCTTGACCGAGAATGTGCTGGTGGGCCTCCAGCACACCTACAAGTCGGGCATTTTCGAGATAGCGCTCGGTCTGCCGCGCGCCAGGAAGGACGAGGGCGCGGCGCGAAAACGCGCAGCCGCCATTCTCGAATTCGTCGGCTTGTCGGCGCTCGCCGGCGAGGAGGCGCGCAACCTGCCCTATGGCAAGCAGCGGCTTCTGGAAATCGGCCGCGCGCTTGCGCTCGATCCGAAACTCCTGCTGCTCGACGAGCCGGCGGCCGGCCTGACCGCGCCCGACATCAAGGAACTGATAAACATCATTCGTAAAATTCGCGAACACGGCATCACGATCATCCTGATCGAGCACCACATGGATGTCGTGATGAGCATTTGCGATACGATCACCGTGCTCGATTTCGGCGAGAAGATCGCGGAGGGCGACGCCGCCGAGGTGCAGGCCGACCCGCGCGTGATCGAAGCCTATCTCGGCGGCGCCGCCGCAAGCGCAGCCTGAGGAGACGGCGATGCTCAAAATCGAGAATCTCGTCGCCGGCTATGGCAAGGTGCAGGTGCTGCATGGCATTTCGCTGGAGGTGCTGGAGGGGCAGCTCGTCACGCTGATCGGCTCCAACGGCGCCGGCAAGACGACGACGCTTCGCGCGGTCAGCGGCATGATCCAGCCGCAGTCCGGTTCGATCCGGCTCGGCGACGAGGAAATCGCGGGCCAGCCGGCCTATCGCATCACGCGGCGCGGCGTCGCGCATTCGCCCGAGAACCGGCGGGTGTTCACCACGCAGTCCGTCCACGACAATCTCCTGCTCGGCGCCTTTCCGCGCCTGACCGGCGCACGCCCGCGCGGCGATGTCGAGCGCGATCTCGACCGCATGTTTGAATTGTTTCCGCGGCTCGCCGAGCGGCGCGACCAGCTTGCGGGAACATTGTCGGGCGGCGAGCAGCAGATGCTCGCCATGGCGCGCGCGCTCATGCTCAACCCGCGCGTGCTGTTGCTGGACGAACCGTCCATGGGGCTGGCGCCGCGCCTTGTGGAAGAAGTGTTTGCAACCGTCGCGCGGCTGAAAAAGGCCAAGGTGACCATGCTGCTGGTCGAACAATTCGCGGCGGCCGCGCTCAATGTCGCCGATTTCGGCTATGTGCTGGAAAACGGCGCGATCAGCGTGTCCGGTCCGGCCAAAAATCTGCGCGACGACCCAGCCGTGCAGGCGGCCTATCTGGGGGCGGCCCATTAACGCGCGTTCGCCAGCCCGTTAAAGCGCCTTCGCGCGCTGTCGGTTGCCGAGCGCTGCGCGAATTTCGCGCGCTGTCGCCGGTTCGCCGCCGGCCGCGCACACCTGCGCCACCGTGCGCTCCACCCATTGGCGGTTCGACAGATCCGTCCCCCAGGGAGCGTCCTCCAGTCCTGTGCGAACATGGCCGCCGCGCGACACGGCCGCCCCGATCAATGGGCCGATGTCGACGCCAAGGCCGGCGACCATCCACGGCGCGTCGGGCGCAGCCTCCGCCAGCAGTTGCAGATGTGCGTCGAGAAATTTTTCACGCGGCGGAAAGCCCCAGGAAAATTCGTCCGAAAACATGAAGCGGTAGACCGGCGTCGGCAGGCCGGGCGCAGCCTTCGCCAGCATTGCGCCCAGGCGCGTGAAGCCCGGTTCGTAGATCGCGTAGCCGGGATGCAGTTTATATTCGCACGACAACCGCAAGCCTTCGCGGATATCGGACATGTCGTTGAGATAGACGAAGCCTGCGGCGCAATCGCCCGCCTGATCGAAGCGCAAAAAATTGCAGGAGCCGGGATCGCAGACCGTCCATTCGATCAGGCCGCGCCGGGCAAGTTCCTGCGTGTGCGCAAAGCGCGCCTGACCGCTGGAACCCGCGTAATCGGAGCCTGCCAGCGGGATCGTGGGATAGACGATCGCATCGGCCTTCGCTCTGACGCCTTCGATGATGCGGGCATAGGTGCGCCAGTCGTCGTTCTGGCGGCCGGTTGCGGGGTCGTAGGCATGGACATGGATAATGGCTGCGCCGGCGTCGACCGCCGCCAACCCATCCGCCACTGCTTCTTCGACGGTTACCGGAATGCCGGGTTGACGTTCGCGGCCCCAGGGGCCGTTCAGCGCCGCCTCGATCCAAACTTTGGCCATTTCGCCTCGCGCCGGTTCGGGTTGTGTCGAAAGCCTCAGACCGTGCGCCCGCCGTCAACGGGAAATTCGACGCCGGTGATGAATTCGGCCTCGTCGGAGGCAAGATAGAGCGCAGCGTTGGCTATGTCTGCGGGCCGCGACATGCGGCCTAGCGGAATGGTAGAGACGAATTTCGCACGATTTTCCGGCGTGTCCGGGACGCCCATGAAAGATTCCAGCAGGCCGGTTTCGCCGATGACGGGGCAGATCGCGTTGACGCGGATTTTCCAGGGCGCAAGCTCCACCGCAAGCGATTTGGAGGCGAGATTCACCGCGCCCTTTGTCGCATTATACCAGGTCAGGCCGGGACGCGGACGAATGCCGGCGGTGGAGCCGATATTGATGATGACGCCGCCGCCGTTGTCGCGCATGAGAGGCGCCGTTGCGCGCACGAACAGAAAGACCGATTTCACGTTGACGCGAAACATGTGATCGAAAGTCGCCTCGTCCACTTCGAGCAGCGGCCGGTTTTTATGCGTGACGCCGGCATTGTTGACGACAATGTGCGGCGTCCCGAAACGCGCAACCGTCTCGCGCGCAACTGCCTCGACATCGCCAGCCGCGCCGACATCGGCCTTGATGGCGAAGGCCGCAGCACCGATGTTTTTCGCAACGCGCCGCGCTTCTTCTTCGCGAATATCGACAACGACGATTTTGGCGCCTTCCTCGGCAAAGCGCTGCGCAATGCCTTCGCCAAAGCCGCCGCCGGCGCCGGTGACGATCGCGATCTTTCCCGACAACCTCATCGGCGTTTCCTTTCCCGTCAGAACCGTCCCGTCATGCGCCTGAAAATTCGGCGCGGATTTTTTCCGTATGTTCGCCGATTGCGGGCACGGGGCCAAGAACAGGCGCGTGGCCATCGCGTATCGAGGGCGGTGCGAGAATGGAGACGGGGCCGCCGGGCGTTTCCACCGCAACCCGCCGCAGCGCCGGATGACGGGCAAGCTCGGCCACCGTATTGACGAAGCCATAGGCCGTGCCCGCCGCACGAAGACGTTTTTCGGCCTCCTCCCGGCTCAAGGCTGCAAAGACCGCGCCCACATCGCCGTCGACTGCGGCGCGATTGGCGACGCGGGCATTGTTGCTTTCGTAGCCCGGCTTTTTCGGCAGATCGGGCGCATCCATCACGAGACGGCAGAAATTCGCCCATTCGCGTTCGTTCTGGATCGAGATGAGAACCAGGCTGCCGTCCTGCAACGCAAAGGCCCCATAGGGGCAGATGGTGGGATGGGCAAGGCCCATGCGCCGGGGCGCAGAGCCCGCGCCCTCGAAATAGAGCAGCGGCACGTTCATCCAGTCGGCCATGCCGGCAAACAGGCTCGTTTCGATTTCCGAGCCCCTGCCGGTAATGCTGCGTGCGATCAAGGCTTCGAGAATGGCGGCATGGGCGGACATGCCGCACGCGATATCGGCGACGGAAACGCCGACACGGCCCGGCCCGGCCGGATGGCCGGTGATGCTGGCAAGGCCGCTTTCGGCCTGCACCAGCAGATCGTAAGCCTTCATGTCCGCATAGGAATTGCCGGAGCCATAGCCCGATACGCCAAGCGTGATGAGGCGGGGGTTTTTAGCCCGCAAAGCCTTGGCGCCGAAGCCTGCGCGCTCGGCGGCGCCAGGCGCGAGATTCTGGATGAAGACATCCGCCTTTTCGAGCAGGCGATGCAGGAGCGCGGCGTCGTCCTTGTTCTTGATGTCGGCGACGAGGCTTTCCTTACCGCGATTGAGCCAGACGAAATAACTCGACAGGCCCGCCGCTGCGGTATCGTAGCTTCGCGCGAAATCGCCCTCGGCGCGCTCGATCTTGATGACGCGCGCGCCGGCGTCCGCAAGGCGCGACGAACAATAGGGAGCGGCGACCGCCTGCTCCAGCGTCACGACCAGCAATCCGGCAAGCGGTTTTCGCGCGACAGCGGTCGCTTCCGACATGGCTTTATCCATTATCGAGAATTAGGGCTTCGGGGGCGGCGCTGTCCAGCTTTTGCGCGCGTTCCCTTTTTCCGTGCGAGATAGTCCTGCGTGTCGGAACGCGCTTCCAGCCAGCCGGTCCACTTGCGGAACACCTTGGCCATGCGCTCGGGGGGCACGCCCAATTGCGCCATGGCCAGGCCGCCGTTGACCGATTCCGCATAATCGCAGATCAGCCCGTCGCGCAGGCGAAAGCGGCTCATGCCGTCGATAACGACGCGCCGTCCCGCAAATTCCTCGCGCGTCGAGGTGAAAGACGACAACGACCAGGCGTAGGCGAGATCGCCCTTCACCAGCGGATCGAACATTTCCCAGCGATAATCGGCGCCGGCGTCGCCGTGAAAGAGATGGGTCATCATATGCGCGATTTCCGCACGCCCCGCATGATCGCCGTAGATGTAATCGTGATAGACGGCGTCTTGTGTGAAGCATTGCGCGAAAGCCTCGCCGTCGCCCGCCTCCGCTGCGCGTGAAAACCGGTCGAGCAAGGTTTCAAAAGCCGCCTGATCCATATGAACTCCCTTTTCGCCAGCTTGCCGCAGGTTGTCGCCGGCAACAAATGTTCTTGAAATGTTCTTGCGCCGAGGCGCGCCTGCGGCTAGGCTGACACGGAGTTTGCAACGGGGGCGCGCATGGTCGTCAGGGTCGCCACAATGGCTTTCGAGGGCATCGAGGCGCGGCCTGTCGACGTGCAGGTGCAATTGTCGTCGGGAAATGTGGTCTTCACCATCGTCGGCCTTGCCGACAAGGCGGTGGCGGAATCCCGCGAGCGGGTGCGCGGCGCGCTTGCCGCCTCCGGGCTTGCGCTGCCGGCCAAGCGGATCACCGTCAATCTTGCGCCGGCCGACATGCCCAAGGAGGGCTCGCATTACGATCTGCCGATCGCGCTTGCCGTGATGGCCGCCATCGGCGCCTTGCCTGCGGATGCGCTCGGCGGTTTCACCGTGCTGGGCGAACTGGCGCTCGACGGCTCGCTGACGCCGGTGGCGGGCGTTCTGCCGGCGGCGGTCGCTGCGAACGCGCGCGGGCATGGGCTGATCTGCCCGGCCGAATGCGGGCCGGAGGCGGCCTGGGCGTCGAGCGACATGGAGGTGATCGCGCCTCGTTCGCTGATTCAAATCGCCAATCATTTCAAGGGAACGCAGGTTCTGTCGCGCCCGCAGCCCGGCGTGCGCGCTTGCGCCGGCGTTCTGCCGGATCTGCGCGACATAAAGGGGCAGGAAGGCGCCAAGCGCGCGCTCGAAATCGCCGCTGCCGGCGGCCACAATCTCTTGATGAACGGACCGCCCGGCGCCGGCAAATCCATGCTGGCGCAGCGTCTGCCCTCCATATTGCCGCCGCTTTCGCCTAAGGAATTGCTCGAAGTCTCCATGATCCATTCGGTGGCCGGCGCGCTTGCCGGCGGCCAGCTCACCGACCGCAGGCCGTTCCGCGCGCCCCATCATTCGGCGTCCATGCCTGCGCTCGTCGGCGGCGGCTCTCACGCGCGCCCCGGCGAAATCTCGCTTGCCCATCACGGCGTGCTGTTTCTCGACGAACTGCCGGAATTCCAGGCGCAGGCGCTCGATTCCCTGCGCCAGCCCATGGAGACCGGCGAGGTGGCGATCGCGCGCGCCAATCGTCGCACGGTCTATCCCGCCCGCTTTCAACTGGTCGCGGCCATGAACCCGTGCCGCTGCGGTCATGCGCTCGACCCAGGCTATGCCTGCGGGCGCGGAAAGCCGCAGCGCTGCGCGGCGCAATATCAGGCGCGACTGTCGGGTCCGCTGATCGACCGCATCGACCTGCAAATCGAGACGCCGGCCGTATCGGCCGCCGATCTCATCCTGCCCCCGCCCGCCGAAGGCTCGGCCGATGTCGCGCAGCGCGTGGCGGCGGCGCGAAAAATTCAAGGCGAGCGCTATGCGGCGGTCGGTCTTGCCGGCGTCGCCACCAATGCGGCCGCGCCGACCCGCGCGATCGAGGAGCTGGCCGCGCCCGACGACAACGCCATGGCGCTGGTGCGCGAAGCCGCCGAACGCTTCGCTTTGTCGGCGCGTGGTTACCATCGGGTTCTCAAACTTGCCCGCACCATCGCCGATCTCGACGGGTCGAAGGCCGTGCGCCGCCCGCATCTGGCGGAAGCCCTGGCCTATCGCACCGGCATGGACCAACCTGTGACCGCAGTCGCCTGAGGACCAACCTGCGACCGCAGTCGCCTGAGTGCAAGTTTTTCTCAACTTGCAGGCGCCAGACTGGCAAAGCGCCAGCTTCCGGCGCCGGATAGGATCATGTCGCCCAATCTTCTCACCATATTTGCAACCGCCCTTGCCGCCCTGATGGCGGGCGTTTTCCTGGGACGCCGCCTTGTCCATACGGTCGGCGGCGACTGGCGCGCGGCAGGGCGCATGGACGAGGAAACCGAACGCCTGCGCGACGAGGTCTGGGAGCTGAAGGCCGCCGCCGCCGCGCGCGAAAAAGCGGAAGCGGCAAGCGAAGCCAAATCGCGGTTTCTGGCGACGGTCAGTCACGAAATCCGCACCCCGCTCAACGGCATTCTCGGCATGACCGACCTGCTTGCCTCGATGAAGCTGGATGCGGAAGCCCAATCCTATCTCGCCGCCATCCGCACATCGGGCGAGGCGCTCGCCACGCTGATCGACGAAATTCTCGATTTCTCCCGCATCGAGGCCGGGCGCCTCGAACTCGACAATGCGCCTTTTGAACTCTCGGCTCTGGTCGAGGGCGTGGTCGAACTGGTCGCGCCGCGCGCGCAGGGCAAGGGCATCGATTGCGCGGCCCATGTCGGCCCCGACGTGCCGGCGCGGCTTGTGGGCGATGCGGCCCGCTTGCGCCAGATTCTCATCAATCTGCTCGGCAACGCCGTCAAATACACCGAACGCGGCGGCGTGGGCTTGCGGATAATGCGCGGGCCAGGCGAGACCATCCTGTTCAACGTCGAGGACACGGGGCCGGGCGTGCCGCCCGAACAGCGCGCTGCGATCTTTCAGGAATTCGAGCGCGGCGACGATTCCGCGACCGCCGTCCATGGCGGCGCGGGACTGGGGCTTGCCATTTCGCGCGCGCTCGCCGAGCGCATGGGCGGCGACCTGAAGCTTGTCCGCTCCGATCCCACCGGATCCACCTTCCAGCTCACACTGGCGCTTCCTTTTGAAAAGCCGGCCGCTCATGCGCGGACCGCAGAGGCTGCGGCGCTGACGCTCGAGGGCCGGCGCGCGCTCATTGTCGCGCAATCGCCGTTCGAGGCGCCCTTTCTCGGCGAGCAGCTTGCCGCCGTCGGCGCGACGGTCGAACGGGCGCACGGCGAGGACGCCGCCATACTTGCGCTTGCCCAGGGCGCGCCGCCCGATCTCGTCATCGTCGATTGCGCGTTCGGCGAACAGGCCGCGCGCCGCATCGGCGATGCTGCGCGGGCTGCGCGCGCCAGCCGCACGCTGGTTCTGGTTTCCCCGTTCGAGCGGCGCGCCATCGGGCGTCAGGTGCTCGGCGCTTTCGACGGCTGGCTGGTCAAACCCGTGCGCCACGCCTCGCTGCTCGCCCATATTTCCGACCGCCTGAACGGCGGCGGCAGGGCGCAGCCCGCAACGCCCGATGCGCCGGCGCCGCGCCTGCTTGCCGGCCTGCGCGTGCTGGTGGCAGAGGACAACGACATCAACGCGCTGATCGCGCAGCGCTGTCTGGAGCGCGCCGGCGCCATGGCCGAGCGCGTCAACGACGGCCTTGCCGCCGTCGCGGAGATCGAGGATGCAGCGCACGGCAAGCGTACGCCGTTCGACGCAATCGTCATGGACATCCGCATGCCGCGTCTCGACGGCCTGGCCGCCGCGCGCCGGATTCGCACGGTGCAGGCGACAATCGGCGTTGCGCCGACGCCGATGATCGCGCTGACCGCCAATGCGGCCGTGGAAGACCGGGCGGCGGCGGAGGCGGCGGGCTTTACCTCCTTTCTGGTCAAACCGTTCGATACGGCGGAACTGGTCTCCAGCGTCAATGCGCTGACCCGTGCGACGCCCGCGCGCGAAGAAGAGGCGCTCGGGGCGTAAACATCTGTCATAATCGCGTTGGCGAAATCGGGCTTCGTGGCGTTGCCGATCACGGGGATGATTCGACATGGCCACAGGCGATATGGACAAGAAGTTCGGGAAAGCGCCGGGCGCGCTGCTGCGCTTTCCCGTTGCGCGGAAGAAACGCGCGACATTCGGCGGCGCGTTGCTGCGCGCCGGCGCGCTGGAATTGCGGCTGGCCGAAACAAAGAAGGAAATCCGCCGGGCGCAGCGCCTGCGTTACAAGGTTTTCTACGAGGAAGGCGGAGCGACGCCAGACCGGACCGCCAAACTCATCCGCCGCGACGTCTGCCGGTTCGACGATGTATGCGACCATCTGCTCGTCATCGACCATGCGGCGCTCAATCGCGCAGGCCGCGCACGGCCCAGGATCGTCGGCGTCTATCGCCTGTTGCGGCAGGAGGTGGCGCACGCGCATTTCGGTTTCTACAGCGCCGGCGAATACGACATCGGCCCGCTGCTGGCGCGCCATCGGGAAAAACGCTTTCTCGAACTCGGCCGCTCCTGCGTGCTCGCGCCCTGGCGCGGCCGACGCGTGCTCGATCTGCTTTGGCGCGGCATCGGCCTTTACATCGACCATTATAAAATCGACGTTATGTTCGGCTGCGCGAGCTTCGACGGCGTCGATTGCGCGTCTCACGCATACGGCCTGAGTTTTCTGGCGCATTTTGCGCCCAGCAAACCGGAGTGGCGCGTATGCGCGCTCAGCGAACGCCACATTCCCATGACAACGATAGCGCGTGAAAAAATCGCGGCGCGCGAGGCGCTCGCCGGACTGCCGGCGCTGGTCAAGGGCTATCTGCGCTGCGGGGCGACATTCGGCGATGGCGCGGTGATCGACCATCAGTTCGGCACGACCGATGTCTTCGTCGTCATGCCCGTCGCCGATATCGACCCGCGTATTTTGGGACGGTTTGGCGCGCAAAGAGACACGTCGGCCGCATAACAGGCGGGCCGTCCGCCCGCTGCGGGGGCGCCATGGCGGGGTTGTTTGCGGGAAAGACGGGGCCTGCCGCTTTCAGTTTGCGATCGCGCGCTCTACATGAGGGCCATGTCCCAGACCACCGCCCAGACCCCGGACGCCAAAGCCCGCGTTCCCAGGCCCAGATCGTCCGGCGCCCAAACCTCCGGCGCAAAGCCGCTGTTCGGCTATCGCAAATATTGGGCGCAGCGCTTCGGCGTCGCGCCCTTCCTGCCGATGTCGCGCGCGGAAATGGACGCACTTGGCTGGGATTCCTGCGATATCGTTCTGGTGACGGGCGACGCCTATGTCGATCATCCGAGTTTCGGCATGGCGATCATCGGGCGCCTGCTGGAAGCGCAGGGTTTTCGTGTCGGCATCATCAGCCAGCCCGACTGGCGCTCGCCCGACGCCTTCAAGGCGCTCGGCAAGCCGAACCTGTTCTTCGGCGTCACGTCCGGCAATATGGATTCCATGGTCAACCGCTACACGTCCGACCGGCGGTTGCGACACAACGACAATTACACGGCCGGCGGCGAGGGCGGCAAAAGACCGGATCGCGCAACGATCGTTTACGCGCAGCGGTGCCGGGAGGCCTTTGCGGCGGCGCCCGTCGTGATCGGCGGCATAGAGGCCTCGCTGCGGCGTATCGCGCATTACGATTATTGGTCCGACAAGGTGCGCCGCTCGATCCTGGTCGACGCCAAGGCCGACCTCCTGCTCTACGGCAACGCCGAGCGCGCGCTGGCGGAAGTCGCCCATCGCATCGCCAGGGGCGGAATTTCCCAGGATTTCTCGGACATTCGCGGCCTTGCCTTCATGCGTGAAAAAACGCCCGAAGGGTGGACCGAGACGCTGGTCGACGATCTCGACGCGCCCGACGAAGGCGCGCGCCGGCGCGGCGAAACCAATGTCGTCATCCGCCTGCCCGCCTACGCGCAGGTCCATGACGACCGCGAATCCTATGCGCGCGCCTCGCGCGTGCTGCACCGGGAGAGCAACCCCGGCAATGCGCGGCCGCTGACGCAGGCGCACGGCGACCGCGACGTATGGCTGACGCCGCCGCCCATTCCGCTGACGACACAGGAAATGGACGGCGTCTACGAACTGCCCTATGCGCGAGGCCCGCACCCCTCGTACGAGGGCCAAAAGATTCCCGCCTGGGAGATGATCCGTCATTCCGTGACGATTATGCGCGGCTGTTTCGGCGGCTGCTCTTTCTGCTCGATCACCGAACACGAGGGGCGCATCATCCAGTCGCGTTCGGAAGACTCCGTTATCAGGGAGATCGAGGAGATACGCGACAAGACCGAGGGTTTTACCGGCATCATCTCCGACATCGGCGGCCCCACGGCGAACATGTATCGCATCGCCTGCAAGGATCGCGAGACGGAGGCCATGTGCCGGCGCCCGTCCTGCGTCTATCCCGACATCTGCAAGAACCTGAATGCCAGCCACGACGCCCTGATCTCGCTTTACCGCAAGGTGCGCGCGACGCCGGGCGTGAAGAAGGCGTTCGTGGCCTCCGGCGTGCGCTACGATCTCGCGATCAAAAGCCCGGCCTATGTGAGGGAACTGGTCGAGCATCATGTCGGCGGCTATCTCAAGATCGCGCCCGAGCATACCGAAGAAGGTCCGCTGTCGAAAATGATGAAGCCGGGGATTGCCTCCTACGATCGCTTCAAGCAATTGTTCGACGCGGCGGCGAAGAAAGCGGGCAAGGAATATTTCCTGATCCCCTATTTTATCGCAGCCCACCCCGGCGCCAGCGACGAGGACATGATGAACCTCGCGCTCTGGCTGAAGAAGAACAGATACAGGGCCGATCAGGTGCAGACCTATCTGCCCTCGCCCATGGCGCTTTCGACCGCCATGTATCACTCGGGCTTCAATCCGCTCAAACCCGTGCGGCGCGGCGTCTCGGAGCCGGTGGACGCCGTCAAGGGCCTGCGCCAGCGCCGCCTGCATAAAGCCTTTCTGCGCTATCACGACCCCGGAAACTGGCCGATGCTTCGCGAGGCGCTCAAGGCCATGGGGCGGCCCGACCTCATCGGGCCGGGCAAGCACCAGCTCGTGCCGGCCTGGCAGCCCGCCGGCACGGGGCGGGCGGGCGAAGGCGCGCGCATGGGCCGCAAGAACGGCCCGCAACGCACGGGGGTCTTCACGACCAAGGGCGTGGGGTTCGGGAAAGCGAAACCGAAGCGGTAGGCGGCGTAAGCCTGCCCGATCCGGCCGGAACGGCGCGCACGCCCTTTGCTCTTGACGCGGCCTGCCCCCAACGCCCAAATTAGTCCCGCCAAGGAGATCCCCGCCAGGGGGCTGAGAGGCTGGCAGCGCGAGGGTCGATCCCGAGCGGCCCGGCGATCCTTAGAACCTGATCCAGCTTGTACTGGCGGAGGGATGGCTGCGGGCGACGAGCCCTCTTTCCATTCTTTGCCGGCAGTTCGATCAGGGCGGCGCAGCCTGTCTCCTCCCCGCAAGGGGAAGGGATATGAATGCGGGGTGAGGATAAATGCGCGTACAGGTTATTGGCGCCGGCATCGCCGGGCTGACAGCGGCTTTCGAGCTTGCGCGGCGCGGGGTCGATGTCGAGATTTTCGAGCAGCGCGCAGGGCCGGGGCTTGGCTGCTCGTTTTACGCCGGCGGCATGATATCGCCGTGGTGCGAACGCCAGGCCGCCGAGCCCATCGTCACCGAACTCGGGATAGAGGCGCTCGATTTCTGGACGAAAACGCTGCCGGTTGCGACAATCAAGGGCTCGCTCGTCGTCGCGCCGCCGCGCGATCGTGCGGACGTCGTGAGCTTTTCCAAACGCACCAGCCAGTTCGAGGAATGCGACGGCGAACGCATCGGCGAGATCGAGCCCGATCTCGCAGACCGCTTTCCCTATGGCCTCTACTTTCCGAAAGAAGCCCATCTCGAACCGCGCGAGGCGACCGCAGCGCTGGGCAAGGCGCTTGCGGCAATGCCCAATGTGAAAGCGCATTATGCGCGCCAGGCCACGCGCGATCCGCACTTCGACTGGACGCTCGATTGCCGTGGATTTGCGGCGAAATCCGGCCTGCCCGAATTACGCGGCGTGAAAGGCGAAATGCTGGTGCTGCGCACGAAAGACGTTGCGTTGTCCCGCCCCATCCGCATGCTGCATCCGCGCCGGCCCGTCTATATCGTGCCGCGCACCGATCCGCACGAATACATGATCGGCGCCTCGATGGTCGAGAACGAGGAGCCGGGCCGCATCACCGCGCGCTCCATGATGGAGCTTCTGGGCTCGGCCTATACGATCCATCCGGGTTTTGCGGAGGCCGAGATCGTGGAGATCGGCGGCGACGTGCGCCCGACCTACCCGGACAACCTTCCACGCCTCACGCTGCGTGAAAAAACGCTTTCCATAAACGGCTTCTTTCGCCACGGCTTCCTGCTCGCGCCGGCGCTTGCTTCCCGCGCAGCGGATGTGGTGACGAAGGACGCCCATTTTCCGGAGCTGATGCATTGAACGTTCGCGTGAACGGAGCCGCATGCGAGGTGAAAGCGGCGAACCTCGAAGGCCTCCTCGCAGAGCTCGACTATGGCGACGAAACGGTCGCCACCGCGCTCAACCAGAAATTCGTGCGCAAGAAGGATCGCGCGAAAACGGCGCTTGCGGACGGCGACGAGATAGAGATTCTCACGCCCCGCCAGGGCGGTTGACGGTGGAGACGACATGAAGAATCCCGCACGCGCTCCACAGGACGCGCTAAAATTCTACGGCGTCGAACTTGGATCGCGGCTTCTGGTCGGCACTTCCATGTACGATTCTCCGGCCATTCTCGCCGACGCCGTGCGGGCTTGCGCCTGCGAAATCGTTACCGTCTCGCTACGCCGCGAGGCCGGCGGCTCTCGCGCGGGCGGCGCCTTTTGGGATCTCATCAAGAGCCTTGGCGTGCGCGTTCTGCCGAACACGGCGGGCTGCAAGACGGTGAAGGAAGCCGTCACGACCGCGCAGATGGCGCGCGAAATATTCGATACGCCCTGGGTGAAACTCGAAGTGATCGGCGAGGACGACACATTGCAGCCCGATGTGTTCGGGCTGGTGGAGGCCGCGCGCATTCTGAGCGCGGACGGGTTCGAGGTTTTCCCCTATACGACCGAAGATCTCGTCGTCGCCGAGAAATTGCTGGGCGCGGGCTGCCGCGTGCTCATGCCCTGGGGGGCGCCGATCGGCTCGGGGCGCGGCCTCAACAATGTCTTCGGCCTCAAGGCCATGCGCGCGCATTTCCCCGATATTCCACTGGTGGTGGACGCCGGCATAGGCGCGCCGTCTCACGCAGCGCAAGCGCTCGAAATGGGCTATGACGCGGTGCTCCTCAACACGGCGATCGCCAAAGCCGGCGATGCGGTCGCCATGGCGGACGCCTTCAGGCTTGCCACGGAGGCGGGGCGAAAAGCCTATCTTGCAACCCCGATGGAGCCGCGCGACATGGCGGCGCCTTCCACGCCGGTGTTTGGCGTAGCTTTCAGGTGAGAGAATGAAACTCGACAAATTCTATCCCATCGTCGACAGCGCCGACTGGGTGCGCCGCCTTGTCGGCGTCGGTGCGAAACTCGTGCAATTGCGCATGAAGGAGATGAGCGATGCCGATGTGACGGCGGAAATCGCCGCCGCGTCTCTTGCCTGCGACGCAGGCGGCGCGCAGCTCATCGTAAACGATTACTGGCAGGCCGCGATCGAGGCGGAATGCGACTTTGTGCATCTGGGGCAGGAAGATCTCGATACAGCCGACGTCAAGGCGATCCGCAAGGCTGGAATCAAACTGGGCGTTTCCACGCATAGCCACGGCGAACTCGACCGGGCGCTGACCTTCGATCCCGATTATGTCGCGCTTGGCCCGATCTTTCCGACCCTGCTCAAGGAAATGCCGTGGGATCCGCAGGGAATCGAGCGCATCGGCGAATGGCGCAAGCTGATCGGCGCGCGCCCGCTCGTCGCCATCGGCGGCCTGACGCTCGAACGCGCCCTGGCCTGTCTTGCCGCCGGCGCAGACAGCGCAGCCGTCGTCAGCGACATTGTGCGCGCCGCCGACCCCGAAACGCGCGCGCGCGAATGGCTGGCTGCGACGCGATAACCAATCATTCCGCGTCCGGCTGCTTTTCGGGCGCGGCGTCGGCGAAGGCGGCAAGCGCCTTGCAGGCGGCCTCCGCCTGCAGGAGACGCGGGAAAGCGGAAACGTCCACGCCGAAGCGCCGGCAATTGCCGAGCTGTGGCACGAGGCAGATATCGGCCAGCGTCGGCGTCGCGCCGAAACAGTAGGGGCCGGCTTCGCCCGCAACCAGCTTCTCGCAAGCCGCCATGCCCTCGCCATTGATCGATTTCGCCCAGGCCTGCGCGGCCTCCTCGCCGCCGGTTTCGCGCACCTTGTTGAGGATGCGCAAATTCTGGACGGGATGAATGTCGCAGGCGATGGCGAGCGCAAAGGCGCGGATTTTCGCGCGGCGCACACTGTCGCCCGGCAGAAACGGCGGCGCAGGATGCGTCTCGTCGAGCCATTCGACGATGGCCAGGGATTGCGTGAGACGGGCGCCATCGTCCGTTTCGAGCGTCGGCACCAGCCCCTGCGGATTGAGTTCGAGATAGTCGGGGGCGCGTTGCTCGCCACGGCGCAGATGATGGAAGACATGCTCCACGCTCAGCCCCTTGAGATTGAGCGCTATGCGCACACGATACGCGGCCGCGGAACGAAAATAGCCGTGAAGCCGCATTGCGTTCTTCCCCAAACCTGTCCGGCCTTTTGCGTGGCGCGATGAAGGCTGCGGCCGATTGACACTCATCTGAATTTGCGCACTCTGCCCAATAACGAAGAAT
>JBKDZW010000190.1:0-28391 GCA_047971685.1 Rhodoblastus sp. | reverse complement strand
TGCTCGCGCACGGCACGGGCAAGGCGCTGACCAAGGCCGGCGGCGACACCTGGTTCTTCCTGACGGCGGACTACGCCTTCGGCCATGCGCTGGAACGCGACACCGCCGAAGTGGTCAAGGCCAATAACGGCAAGGTGCTGGGCGGCGTGCGTCATCCCCTCAACACGCCGGACTTCTCGTCCTTCCTGCTGCAGGCGCAGACCTCGAAGGCCAAGGTCATAGGTCTGGCGAACGCCGGCGGCGACACGACGTACTCGATCAAGCTGGCGTCCGAATTTGGCAGCGTTTCAGGCGGCCAGAAGCTCGCGGCGCTGCTGTTCTTCGTCAACGACGCCAAGGCGCTGGGCATCAAGACCGCACAGGGCCTGACGTTCACCGATTCCTTCTACTGGGACGACAATGACGACACCCGCGCCTGGTCCAAGCGCTTCCAGGCCATGGCGAACAAGGGGCAGATGCCGTCGATGACGCAGGCCGGCGTTTATGCGGGCACGCTGCATTATCTCAAGGTTCTGGAAGCGATGGGCGGCAATCCGCACGACGGCGCCAAGGTCGTCGCCAAGATGAAGGAGATCCCGGCCGAGGACAAACTCTTCGGCAAGTCGATCATCCGCGCCGACGGCCGCCGCATGGTGAAGGCCTATCTGCGCGAAGTGAAGAAGCCCGAGGAATCGAAGGGCGATTGGGATCTGTTCAAGAAGGTCGCGGAAATCTCGCCCGAAGACGCCGCGCGGCCGCTCGCCCAGAGCCAGTGCCCGCTCGTCAAGAAATAAGCGGCGCAACCTGCTTTGATTTCAGACCGGCGGGGCCTGGCCTCGCCGGTTTTCATTTGTCAGAACAGGCCGACGCCGCGCGCGCCGTCCCAGATCAGCTTCAGGCCGATCGCGAAGGTCATGGCGTAGATGAATTTGTAGAACCAGGCGGCGTCGACGCGGCGCACCAGCCAGACGCCGAAAAAGGTTGCGGCGATCGCTATCGGAAACAGGCTGGCGGAGATCGCGAAATTTTCGGTCGAGACCTGGCCGAGCGCGAAAAAGGCGGCGAGCTTGATGAGGTTGACCGCCGTGAACACCATGGTCTGCACGCCGGCGTAAATCTGCGGTTTGAGGCGCAGCGGCAGGACGTAGACCTGAAACGGCGGCGAGCCGGCGTTGGCGATGAAGCTGGTGAAGCCCAGGCACGCGCCCCAGAAAATTCCCGGCGTGGTTTGCGCAGGCCGGGGCTCGCGCGCCTGCGCGCCCTTGCGCAGCCATGAGTAGAGAACGAAGCCGCTGGCGATGGCGCCGACGATCAAGAGAACGGCGGCATTGGACACATGGGCCGCAAACAGCGCGCCGCCGGCGATGCCGATGAGCGAGCCCGACAGCAGAATGGCCACGACGCGGGAATCGAATTCGCGGCGATAGAACCAGACGCTGACCATGTCCTGCACGATCAGGATAGGCAGCATGATGGCGGCCGCCCGGATCGGCGGACTGACGAGAGCAAGCAGCGGCAGCGAGAGCGTGGCAAGACCTGCAAAGCCGCCTTTGGAGAGGCCGACGAGGATGACCGCCGGGATGGCTGCGGCGTAGAACAATGGGCTTTCGGGCAGGGCGGCAAGCATTTCGGGCGATATTTTCCAGGAGAGGCTCCAGCCTTAAGTCCTTTAGTCCAAGTGTTGAAGATTGCATCATTGCATTCGCGCCGCGCGGACGCCATGAATCTCTATCCGATGAATTTTGGGATTGTGTGCGCCTTTGGCCGTCGCAATCCGCTTGCGGGAGGGACACATGCCGAGCCGTTACGCCGAAGTCTATGGTCAGTGGAAAAAGGATCCGGAAGCTTTCTGGAGAGAGGCCGCCAGGGAAATCGACTGGATCAAGCCGCCGACGAAAATTTTCGACAAGAACGCAGGTGTTTACGGCCATTGGTTTCCGGACGCCACATGCAACACCTGCTATAATGCGCTCGACCGCCATGTGAAGAACGGCCGCGCCGACCAGCGCGCAATCGTCTACGATTCTCCCGTCACGGGACAGGCGCGCAATTACACCTTTGCGCAAGCGCTCGAGGAAGTCGCCACGCTTGCCGGCGTGCTGAAGAAACTCGGCGTCGGCAAGGGCGACCGCGTCATCGTCTATATGCCGATGATCCCGGAAGCCGTGTTCGCCATGCTCGCCTGCGCGCGTATCGGCGCCATTCATTCCGTCGTGTTCGGCGGCTTTGCCGCCAAGGAACTGGCGACCCGCATCGACGACGCCAAGCCGAAGGCGATTCTTGCGGCTTCCTGCGGCGTCGAACCCGGCCGCGTCGTGCATTACAAGCCGCTGCTCGATCAGGCGATCGAGCTTTCCACCGCCAAGCCGGCCGCCGTCTTGATGCTGCAACGTCCGCAATCCCAGGCCGCGATGCAGGCAGGCCGCGACCATGATTGGGCCGAGGCCGTGACGAAGGCGAAAGCTGCGGGCGGAAAAGCCGATTGCGTCGAACTTGCCGCCACCGATCCGCTTTATGTGCTCTACACTTCGGGCACGACCGGCGTGCCCAAGGGCGTGGTGCGCGACAACGGCGGCCATATGGTCGCGCTCAAATGGAGCATGAAGGGCCTTTACGGCATCGAGCCGGGCGAGGCCTTCTGGGCGGCGTCCGACGTTGGCTGGGTGGTCGGCCATTCCTACATCGTCTATGCGCCGCTGCTGCACGGGGCGACCACCGTCGTCTACGAGGGCAAGCCGGTCGGCACACCCGATCCCGGCGCTTTCTGGCGCATGATTTCCGAGCACAAGATCGCAGCCCTGTTCACGGCGCCGACCGCGTTGCGCGCGATCAAGAAGGAAGACCCCAGGGCCGAGCATCTCAAGCGCTACGACCTGTCGGGCATGCGCACGCTGTTTCTGGCCGGCGAGCGCGCCGACCCCGATACGGTGAAATGGGCCGAAGACATTCTTAAAAAGCCTGTGATCGACCATTGGTGGCAGACGGAGACCGGCTGGTGCATCGTCGGCAATCCGATGGGCCTCGGCATGCTGCCGGTCAAGCACGGTTCGCCGACCGTGCCGATGCCGGGCTACGATGTGCAGATCGTGGACGAGGGCGCAAAGCCGGTTGCCGCCGGCCAGATGGGTTCGATCGTCGTGAAGCTGCCGCTGCCGCCCGGTTGCCTGCCAACCCTGTGGCAGAACGACAAGCGCATGGTGGAGAGCTATCTCGAGGAATTCCCCGGTTTCTACAAGACGGCGGACGCGGGCTACATCGACGAGGACGGCTATCTCTACATCATGGGCCGCACGGACGACATCATCAATGTCGCGGGCCACAGGCTATCGACGGGCGGCATGGAGGAGGTGCTCGCCTCCCATCCGGATGTCGCGGAATGCGCCGTCATCGGCATCAAGGACAATCTCAAGGGCGAGCAGCCCTGCGGGTTCGTCGTGCTGAAGGCCGGCGTCACCAAGGAACAGGCGCAGATCGAAAAGGAAATCGTAGGTCTCGTGCGTGAAAAAATCGGCCCGGTGGCGGCCTTCAAGATCGCGGTCTGCGTCGATCGCCTGCCCAAGACGCGCTCGGGCAAAATCCTGCGCGCGACGATGAAGAAGATCGCCGATCGCGACGAATGGTCGATGCCGGCCACGATCGACGATCCCGCGATCCTCGACGAGATTGCGAGTGCGCTGAAGTCGCACGGCGTGTGAGCCTCAAGAATGGGCGCGGGCGCAAAATGCGTCCGCGCAAGAGACGGGCGCGGCGAATTTCAGTCGCCGCAGGCGCCGACCTTGTCGCCGTCCTGGCAAACGCAGGCCAGCGGATCCAAGGTCTCGCCCGGCCTGATGTTGAGCGCGCAATTGGAGGCGGCGCGCCGCCATTCGCTCATTTCCAGGCAGAGCATGTCGCCATTGGAGCGCGTATCGGGAACCTGCACGTCGGTTTCCTGGCATTGACGCTTCTTGGCGTCCGCCGGCGCGCCGACCGCTGCTATGAAAAAAGCGGATGACAGGGCAAGCAGAACGGGCCGAAAGAGAATAAGTTTCATGGCGAACTCCCCAAATCGCCACATCTTCTATGCGGATAGTCTGGCACGGGCGCGCGCTTGCGCCAATGACCCGATGCGCGCGCCGTGCGGCAAGGCACAGCGGGCGTCGCGCATTTCATGAACGGTCTCGTGGCAAAGGCGCATCGGATATTTCACGTCCGCGATCTCCTGATTTCGCAGCGCGCCAATCTTCGGCCTCATTCCTCGCGCCAGTTGAGGCCTATGCGTCGTCCTGGTTCAACCCACTGGAATTGATGATGAAAACAAAAGTCGTGCTGATTGCTTCCGTGCTGGGTTTCGGCGCAACGCCGACGCTGGCCGAGACCGCGATCGGCGAAGCGACGCAGGTTGCGCGCAATGCGCTGCTCGATGGGCAGGGCGCGCGGCGGGCGATCGAGCGCGGCGATCCCGTTGCAATCGACAATGTCATTTCCACCGACAAGCAGGGCAGGGCCGCATTCCGCTTCGTCGACGACACGCGCCTGTCGGTCGGGCCTAATTCCAACGTCAAACTCGATAAATTCGTGTTCGACGGCAAGGCGACGCCATCGGCCTTCATCATCCGCGCGACGAGGGGCGTCCTGCGCTTTTCGACGGGGCGTGGCGAGCACGAGGCCTACCGTATCCAGACGCCGGCGGCGACAATCGGCGTGCGCGGCACGCAATTCGACGTGAAGATCGAGGGCGCCGATGTGCGCGTATCGGTCAACGAGGGCGAGGTGGTGCTGTGTCCCAATCGCGGACGGCCGAATTTTGCCGATTGTGTGGAGGCAGGCGCCGGCTTTTCGATTCTGGCGAGCCGCACGCGCGCGCGGATCGTGCCGACGGGTTCGCTGCCGCAAATCCGCGCGGATGCGTTGCTGCCGCTGCCTGCGCTTGCCGGCGTGCTGCCGGGCGTCGGCAATAATGTGCGTCAGGCGGCGGGCGCGGCCGGGCGTGCGGCCATGGGCGCGACAAACGGGGCGCTGGGTGCGGCCAATGCCGCGGCAGGCAATGCACAAGGCGCAGCAGGCAGCGCCAGCAATGCAGCCGGCGGCGCAATAGGCGCTGCTGGCGGCGCAATAGGTGCTGCTGGCGGCGCCCGGGACGTCATCGGCGGTATCAACGGCACGCTTGGCGGCGGCGTCGGGGGCGGGCTTGGTGGAAATCTTGGTGGCGCCCTCGGCGGTGTGGGCGGCCTGCTGGGCCGTTGACCTTCTCCGACCGCCGGGGATGGCGGCCTGGCCGCCAAACCGCGTGCGCTTCTGCTGCCGCGCTCTGGCCTATTCCTCGGTCTTGAGCCCCTTGAGCTTGCCGAACACGCTTTCCACGTCGATTTCTTCTTCGTCCTCGTCGCGTGGAGCGGCGGGCTTGGGCGCGCCGAAGACGTCTTCGGTCGTGCGTGGCTCGCGGGCGGTCGTCGTCTCGGCCGGCAGCAGGGTCTGGCTCGGCTCCTCCTGACGGATGGGCGCGTCCTTGGCGGCGCGGGCGACTTCCATGTCGAGGTCGATCTGCGAGCACAGGCCGAGCGTCACCGGGTCCATTGGCGTGAGTTGCGCGGAATTCCAGTGCGTGCGGTCGCGGATCGCTTGCAGCGTCGTCTTGGTGGTGCCGACGAGACGCATGATCTGCGCGTCTTTCAGTTCGGGATGGTTGCGCACCAGCCAGAGAATGGCGTTGGGCCGGTCATGACGGCGCGACAGCGGCGTGTAGCGCGGGCCACGGCGCTTGACCTGCGGCAGCACGACCTTGGACTGGGCAAGCTTGAGCTCGTAGCCTGAATCCTTCTCGCCGCGCGCGATCTCGTCACGGGTGAGCTGGCCCGAGGTGACGGGGTCGGCGCCGCGAATGCCCGCGCCCACTTCGCCGTCCGCAATGCCCTTGACCTCGAGCGGGTGCAATTTGCAGAAATGGGCGATCTGATCGAAGGTCAGCGAGGTGTTCTCGACCAGCCAGATCGCGGTTGCTTTCGGCATGAGCGGAGCGTTGCTCATTCTGTCCTCCAGATAGGGTTTCGTCACAGGCTTCCGAATCGAGCCCAAACATCAAGAATCGAGCCCAAGAATCGAGCCCAAGAATCGAATTCAAGAATCGAACTCAAGCGTCAAGGCCCGCCGAACCGAAGGCCCGGCCGAGGCTACAGCCTCGTTGAAACTGAAATTACGGGATTGCCGGTATATAGTCGGAGGCAGAGGCGAAAGCAATCGAAACGACGCGCGCACGGAGCAGGCGATGGCCATCGAGGACGATATTTTTGCAGCGCCCAAGAAAAAACCGGAACATGAGATCGGCCAGCCGCTCGACAGCCTGTCGGTCGGCGAACTTGCCGAGCGCATCGAACTCCTGAGGGCCGAGATCGAGCGGCTGGAAGCCGCCGCCAGGGCCAAGACCGCGTCGGCGGCCGCAGCGGCGTCCTTTTTCAAGAGCTGAGCGACATTGCAGACGCCGGAGCATTATTTCAGGACGCCGGACATTTAGGGGCCGGACATTTCGGAACGTAAAGCGTTGCAAAATATGGCGCCTCGACGACAAGTTCGATGCGGTATTTGAATAAAACAATAAAATTTAACGGTAAATTAACTATATGGGCGCTCTAGTAAGGCATTCCGATTTCGGAATCTTGAGTGGTTCTGTCCACTCCATGTGACGCCTCCCTGTTGAACTTGAACAGAGCTGCTTTCGGGCGGCTCTTTTTTTGCCCGCAGAATTCATGTTTTTGCCCGCAGAATTCATGGCGCGGCGCAGGGCGCGCTTTCCCGGCTCCGGCCAATCCCAAAGTCGATTTGCGCCGCCTGAAGTCCGAAAATCGAGCAAAAAAGGTTAACCTTAATGAAAACTGAATAAGACATGGCCCTATTCCGGCCGGTATATTGCTCGGCGTTGGATCGAAGGCCGCCCGCGTTCCGGGGTGGCTCATTTCGAGACGATGCGGGTGGGGTAATGGCGCGTTTGTTCAATTCTCTCGGCCAGGAGCCGGTGTCCTTCGTCGAACGTCTTGCGGGCTCGGAGGCGTTCAAGTCCCTGTTCAAGGAAGGCATGAATCTGGTCGAGGAGGCGGCCGCCTATCTCGACGGGCCAGGTCGCGCAGAAGCCAAGGCGCTGCCGCGCATGGAGGCGCTGGCCTACGCTTCCGAAAGCATGCGCCTGACCACGCGCCTCATGCAGCTTGCTTCCTGGCTGCTGTTGCAGCGTGCGGTCAACGAGGGCGAAATGACTCAAAGCCAGGCCGCCAGCGACAAGCACAAGGTGAAATTGTCCAGCCAGGACACGGCGACCGCGCCCGAGGCTTTCCATCGCCTGCCGGCGCGCCTGCGCGATCTGGTGGCCCATTCCATGCGCCTGCAAGCGCGCATCGCTCATCTCGACCAGCTTATTTTCGCCGGCGGTCCGGCGGTCATGCCGGTTGCCCCCGCTTCTCCGGTCGCCGACCAGATCGAACGGCTGCGGCTTGCCTTTTCGTGAGGCGGATGTTTTTTGCCCGCGGTTACGGTCGATAATCGGCCAGCAGATAAAACCGGCCAGAAAAAAGCCCCGGACCGTCGGTCCGGGGCTTTTTCGCGCAAATGCGTCTGCGTCTTATTTCTTGGCTGCGCCAATATTGCCGTAGCGCGAGGCAAAGCGCGACAGGCGGCCGCCACGGTCGAGCAATTGCTGCGAGCCGCCGGTCCAGGCCGGGTGGGTCTTGGGGTCGATGTCGAGGTTCAGCGTGTCGCCCTCTTTGCCGTAGGTGGAGCGTGTCATGAACTCCGTGCCGTCGGTCATGACGACCTTGATCGTGTGATATTCGGGATGAATGTCGGTCTTCATGGACAATCCTTCCAGCGCTCGCCGCGATTCTGCCGGGCAGAACGTCCGATATCGCGCCGTTGAAACGGAAGGCGGCTCAATATCGCAAGCAGGGCCGGCGCGCAAGGGCGCTCGGGGCGCGCAAGGGCGCTCGGGGCGCGGCAGGACCGCGACATGCGCGCTCGGGGAGCGGTCACAGAACGTAAAGCAGGCCCGAAACCGTCAAAAACGACAGGGCGACGCCTGAAATCAGCGCCGCCGCGCAAAGCTGGCCCTGGCCATAGACCTGGCCGAGCAGGGGATAGATGGTGAGGACCGGGGCGGCGGCGAAAATCAACGCCGCCTTGGCAAGCGCGGGATCGAGGCCGGGTGCAAATTGCAGGCCGACGAGGACGGCCAGAGGATGGGCGATCAGCTTGGCGAACACCACCAGCGTCACGTCGCCCGCCAGGCCGCGCGTCTCCAGCCCCATGAGCGCGCCGCCGATGGCGAAAAGCGCGGCGGCGCCGGCCGCGCCCGCCAGCATGTCGACAGCGCGCGCCACGGGCGCGGGCAGCGAAAGACCGGTTGCGGCCAATGCAAGGCCGATAGCGATCGCGATGATGAGAGGATTGCGCACGAGGCGCCCCGCCGTTGCGCGCATGGTTTCGGCCACGCCGCCGCCGCCGGTGCGGCCGGATTCGGCCAGCGCCAGCGCCAGCGGGATCAGAATCATGTTCTCGAAGGCCATGTTAAGCGACAGGGCGACGCCGGCCGGCGCCCCCAGCACCAGCGCGGCCGTGGGATAGCCGAAAAAGCCGCTGTTGGCGGCGGTTGCGCCGAGCGCCTGAATGGCGCTTTGCGATTGCCCGCGCCCGCGCCCCCAGCGTGCGATGGCGTAGACAAGAGCGAAGACAAGAAGCGAGGCGCCGCCGTAGACCAAGAAATATCTGAAATCGGCGACTTCTGCGATTTCGCGGCCGGACAGCGCCCGGACGATCAGCGCCGGCAAGGCGAAATGCAGGACGAAGGCGGCGAGCGCCTTCAGGCCGGCCTGTTCGACGAGATCCCTGCGCACCGCGAAATAGCCGGCGGCGATGAGAAGAAAGATCGGAATGGTGACGGCAAAGACCTGGTTCATGCAGGTTCTGGCCTAGATCAACCGGAGGCCGGGCGCAATGTCGCCCCAAACGCGGAGCGTGATGTCGCCCCAAGCGCGGAGCGTGATGTCGCCCCAAGCGCGGAGCGCGTTGGTTTTCGAGCGAAAGCTTGGTCGTGACGAAAGCCGAGCGCGAAACCGTCCGGTTCTATCGAAGCTGTTAACCGGAACTAAGGTTTTGGCTCTTGCCCGTCGAGAGATTTGGCTATTGTCCAGCTTACATGATCGGGTTCAACATCATCGAGGGCGACGCAATCGCTCCCCACGCCCTGCGCAGCGCTTGGACGGCGGCGACGGCTTTGCCGCTCGGGCCGGCTTCCTTGCCGTTCGCCTTTCGAGAGGGCTTTGCCTATATCCATCCCGCCAGCGGCCCTACGGGCGTCGTCTTCTGCGCGTCCTGGGGCTATGAGGCGCTGTGCGCGCACAGGTCGGGCGTGGAATTTGCCGCCATGCTGGCGGACGCCGGCTATCCGACCCTGCGTTTCGATTATCCCGGCGCGGGCAATTCGGCTTTAGATCTCGAGGGACGGAAACTCGATGAATGGATACAGGCCGTCGTCGCCGCAACCGACCTGCTGCGGACGACGTGCGGCGTCAAGGACGTCGTGCTGGCGGGCTTCGGGCTGGGCTGTCTGACTGCGGCGGAAGCGGTTGCGCAGGGGCTTGCCGTCAAGGGCGTCATCCTGTTCGTCCCGCCCCGCTCCGGACGGCGCTATATCAGGGAAACGCAGGCTCTCGCGGCCATGATCGCGGCCGACGACGACGGCAGCGAACTGGTCAGACCCGGCGATATTGCGATTGCCGGCTTCGTGATGCCGGCGGCCTTTGCGGAGGAGACGCGCAAGCTTGATCTCGACCGTTTGCAATTGCCTCCGGGGGCGTTCTGCATTTTCGCCGACAAACCCGGGATCGAAACCGGGGACCAGATAGCGCGGCTTGCCGCCAATGGGGCGGATGTCCGCGATTGCCCGTTGCAGGGCTATGCCGAGATCATGGTGGGGCCGACGATGGCGGCGACGCCGGTTGGCGCATTTCAGCGCGTGATCGGATTTTTACGCGAATTTGCGCCGGTCCGGCAGGCGTATGGAGCAACAGCCGAACTCCCCGCGCAGGACGCCATCATCGCCGGCGACGGCTTTGTCGAGACCGCTGCGCGTTTCGGGGAAGGCGAGCGCCTGTTCGGCGTCCTGTGCCGCCCTGCGTCCGGCGCGCAGGGATCGGACGCCCGGAAACCGCCCGTCGTCATCATGATCAGCGTCGGCCGCAATGCGCATATCGGCTGGCGGCGGATGAACGTGGAGAACGCGCGCCTGCTTGCGCGCCAGGGCGTGGCCAGCCTGCGCTTCGATCTCTCGGGGATCGGCGACAGCGCGCCGCGCCCCGGCGAGCCGGCGCAGACGATCTATACGGACTGGCCGCCGCTCGACGTGTCCGAGGCCATCGACTATCTCGCCGCGCAGGGCTTTGGCCCTGTCGTGTTGTTTGGCGTGTGCAGCGGCGCCTATGTGGGCCTGCAAACGGCGATCAACGACGGCCGGGTCGCGGGCCTGCTGGCGGCCAATATCTATCGTCTGGTGTGGGATTCCTCGGAATCTCTCGAGGAGGCCCTGCGCTACGGCAATCGCCGTATCGCGCCTGCGGTCTCGCGCATGCTTACGCGCGAACGCATGAAGAAAATTCTGGCGGGCAAGGCCGAACTCATGCCTGCGGCCGCTCACTTGGCCAAGCGGATACATCGCCGGCTCGGCGTCATCGCCATGCGGCGTCTCGGCGGCATGGGGCCGCGCGGCGCGCTCTATGCCGAATGCATGCGCCGCTTCGACATTCTTCGCGCGCGTAATGTGGCGACAACCCTGTGCTACAGCGACGACGACGACGGGCTTGCCGAAGTTGGCGATTATTTCGGCAGGAGCTGGAAGGGGCTCGACGCCTATCCCAATGTGCGCGTCGTCGGGATGGCGCGTTGCGATCACAATCTGACGCCGGTCCAGGCCAGCGTCACGGTGATGAACGAGGTTCTGGAAGTCGTAAAGAGCGTGCAGGACAGGCGCTGAACCGTTTCAGGCGGTTCAGGCAGGATGCAGGCGTGCGCGCCGCGATCCGGCGCGCGCCTTTGCGGACGCGGGCGCAACGGCGCGTACGGGCGCATCGAGCGCGCCGACCAGATACCACAGAAGAGCTGCGGTCTTGATCGAATAGATTGAGTTGGAAATCACCAGCAGCAGCGTGACATAGGCCGCGACGAACACGCGAAACCGCCAGGATTCCTTATTGCGCGCAGGCGCAAGCGCAAACAGGATCCACATGGCGCCAAAGCCGGCCAGACCGATCTTCAGCAGCGTGTAGGCATAGCCGGAATCCGCAGTGAATTCGAAATGCGGGACCATTGCGAAGATGTCGGCGAGATCGAGTCTGGCCAGAAACTGCCCGCCGAGCAGGATGCGCCCGCGCAATGTGTTGTCCCAGGCGACATCGGGATAAGTGTAGCCGATCCAGGCCAGCACGACGATGACGGCGAAGGGGGCGGCGGCCACCAGCGCGCGGCTCGTCAGGCCGGAGAGCGCATAGATCAGGATCGACAGCAGCGAGACGGCAAGGCCGAAACGCGCGTCCGCGAAAACAAAGATCGTAACGACGGGGAATAGGCGCGCCAGCATGCGCAGCGGATGGCCCCAATTGCGCAGCACGATCCACGCAAAGCAGATTGCGCCGAAATTTCCGACCGAGACGGGTTCGAGAAACACCGAGGAGACGCGGTGTTCGCCGAGGAAGGGCAGAAGCGTGCGGCCCTCGTAACGCATGCCCGAGGCAAAGAGACGGTCGCCGGATATTTCGGCGGCGGAGGCCTGCACCGTGCCGCGCGAAACGTAATAGCCGAGAATGTCGAACAGGCGCACGAATTGCTTGAGAAAGCCGTATTCAAACAGGCCGACTGCGAGCACGATCCAGACGGCGGCGCGCACCAGCTTGTCGCCGTCTTCGCACGAACCGAATTCTCGCGCAGCGAAGTAGAAGATGACGGGGATCATCAGATCGCGGGCGGGTTTTGGATCGAATGCGCCTTGCAGGGTCGCCAGAAAGAGCGTGTAGGCGATATAGACGCCCAGGATAACGAAAATATCGAAGGAACGGCCGACGAGCAGCGCAAGCGTCGTTCCGATCAACACGATTTCGCAGCCGATGACGATGCCCGCGCCGGTGCGGAACAGGTTGGTGTTGACGAAACAGAGCGCCAGATTGAACAGGATCGCGGCAAGCACGATGCCGAAGAGAATACGCGAACGCGCATCCGTCGCGGCTGCCGGCACGTGCGCCGGCAAGGCCATGGTTCTGGCCGTTTGCGGGGGCCGCGCGATCCGGCGGCGCGCGCGCATCATGTTCAGGCGACCGGCAGATCGCCGACGAGCACGAGGCCGGCGATCCTGTCGTCGTAGTCGGCGAGCGCATCGAATGTTGCTTGCAAACGCGCGCGCTCGATGTCCGGGGCGCGCAGGATGAGCACGATGTGGTCGGCAAGATCGAGCGCAAAGCCTGCATCGGCATTGTCGAGCGGGGAGGGGGCGTCGACCAGGACGAGATCGGCGCGCGCCACAATATGCTGGAACTGGCGCAAGGTTTTTCGGGCGCCCGACGTCAGGTCGGACAGGCCGGCGACCTCGACATGGCCGCGTCCCAGAACGCGCCGTTCCCCGGTCTCGAAAGCGTCGACGATCTTTTCGCTGTCGCGGTTGCAGACGATGGCGACGTCGAGCTTGTCCCAGCGGGCAAATTCCGTGAGCGCGACAATGGTCTGCGTTGCGACGCCGTCGTCATCCGCGCCGATGAAGGCGACGGTCTTGTCGCCGTGGCCGGGTTCGGGCCGCACGCGCGCCAGCAAACGCCTGAAGGCGGCCTCATCGGGCACGAGATCGGCCTTCTTCTTCCGTGCGATCTGGATGACCGGCAGCACGGCGAGCACGGGCAGGTCGATGATGGCGGCAAGCTCGCGGCGCGAGCGCACACTGTCGTCGAAGCGTTCGCGCACATAGGCAAGACCGCCCCCCAGCGCGAGACCGAACAGAAGCGAGCCCGCAAGAACGAGGAGCGCCGGGGGGCCTGCGGGTTTCAGCGCAGGCACGGCGGGCGAGATCACGCGCGCATTGGCGGTGTCGATACCCTGGCTTTCGCCCAGTTCCTTGGCGCGGCCGAGAAAGGATTGATAGACGACGCGGCTTGCTTCGGCGGCGCGCTCGAGGTCGCGCAATTGCACGAGCGCGGAATTGTCGGCGTCGCTGGCGTCGCGCACCTGTCCGCTCTGTTTCAGAAGAGAGACCTCGCTTGCCCTGGCGCGCGCCAGATCGACCTTGGCGGCTTCCGCGATGCGGTCGAGTTCGGCGGCGATCAGGCGACGGACGTCGCGCACCTGTTCCTGCGCCTGCATGAGCGCGGGGTGGCGAGGGCCGAGCTGGGTGGCAAGCGAACCCGCCTGCTGGACGGCCTGCGCATATTGGGCGCGCAGGCTGACGATGGTCGGCGCGTTGAGCGCTTCGCTGAGCGCGCCGATATTCTGCCCGGACTTGCGGACTTTCTCGACGGCCTCGACGCGGGCCTGCGCATCGGCGATGCGGCCGCGCGCAAGGCCGAGCTGCGCGGACAGGTCGGTGACCTGTTGCTCGCCGAGCGGCCGGCCGGTCAAGGTCTGCACGAGACCGTGTTCGGCGCGGAATTTCTCGACCTCTTTTTCCGCCTTCTGTACTTCGGCGCGCAGATCCTCGGCGCGTTTGGTCAAATCCTCGGAGGCTTTTTTCGCCGCGTCCGAACGCGCCTCGATCTGCGCTTCGAGAAAGATGCGGGCGATGACATTGGCGATATTGGCGGAGACGTTCGGGTCTTTCGAGGTGACCACGACATCCAGGACATAGGCGCGCTCGCCGCGCACCACTTCCACCATGTCGGCGAGCGTCTGCATGGCGCGGGTGCGCGGGCTTGCCTGCGGGCGGCCCAGAATACGCGCCATCAGGCCCGGCCCATTGCCGGCGAAGGCCGGATTATCGGCGAGCTTTTCGCGATCCACGACGGCGCCGAGGATCGAGCGCGACAACAGGATGTAGCGCTGGTTCTCCACGTCGACGAGATTGCCGTCGGCGTTTTCGGGCGCGCGCGTGATGTCGTTTTTAAGAATTTGCAGGCCGCGCGGATCGACCAGCAATTGCGCCGAGGATTTGTATTTGGCCGGGCTCAGGATCACGAAGGCGAGGCCGAACAGGAGCGTGGCAAGCGCTGTGGTCAGAACGAGCCGCAGATTGCGCTTCAGGATCGCCTGTGCGTCCAGACGCAATTCGGCGATCGTCCGTCGCTCCCGCGCGGGAGCGGCGATCCGGTCAGATAGGGCGATCTGGTCGACCGCGTGAGACACTCTTCACCTGTACCAATGCACGACGCCGACACATTGCCTGCCCGGTCTTTACGTTTCGTTTCCCAAAATACGTTTTTCTGCGGACATCGCCCGAGACGCGCAACGACATGGCGCGGGTCGTGCTGTGGAAGCCATGGGTCCGTTTCATTGCTTCATTTTGGGACGCCATGTCATTTTTCGATTCTGAAATCTCCACGCCAGACCATGACGCCGCATCCATCGGCACGCTGAAAGTGCTGCGCTTGACGCGCAAGGAGCTTTGCCAGCGCGTGCTGAATGCGCTTGCGCCGGGCGAAGCTCCGCTGGCGGTGGCCTTCTGCAACGCCCATACCGCCGAAATCGCCCTGCGCGACCGCGCCTATCGCGAAGCGCTCGACCATTTTTGCGTGGTCAACGACGGGATTGGAATCGAGATTGCGGCGCGGATACTCGAGCGGCGCGGATTTCCGGAAAATCTGAACGGCACCGATTTCATCCCAGCGCTTCTGGGAGAATTGCCGCAGGGCGCGCGCCTCTATCTGCTGGGCGCTGCGCCCGGCGTTGCGGAAGAGGCGGGCCGGCGCTTCGTTTTGCGGTTTCCCCATCTGAACCTGGTGGGCGCGCGCCATGGCTATTTCGGCGCCGACGAGGAAGAAGACGTCGTATGCGCGGTCGCCGCCGCCCGCCCCGATGTGCTGCTCGTGGCTTTCGGCAATCCCAGGCAGGAAATGTTCATCGCGCGCTATATCGACGCGCTCGGATCGAAAGCCGTTTTCGGCGTCGGCGCCCTGTTTGATTTTGCAGCCGAACGTGTCGCCCGCGCACCGGCCTGGATGCGCAGGGCGCGGCTGGAATGGGCCTTCCGGCTGGCGCAGGAGCCAGGGCGCCTGCTGCGGCGCTATACGATCGAGACGGCGGCCTTTCTGATTGCGGTGCTCAGGATTCGCGCGTTGGAAGAGGCGCGGTAAATCCTTTGAATGTGCCAAGCGCCCACAGCGCCTTATAGCGCGCGGTCGCCATGTCGCCCGTAACCAGCGCGAGAAATGCGCGTGCGGACGTGCGCGCCAGGCGTCCTGCAAGATAGACGATCCCGAAACGGTGCAAGCGCAGAACGCGGCCGAAACCGCGCGCGTAACCTTCTGCGCGCGCTGCGCCGTCGGCGCCGCCTACTGCCGCCTGGTCGTGATGGACGAGGAGATCGCGGCGGTAAAACCCGCGCGCGCCCGTCGCCAGGGCGCGCAACAGGAAATCGGTTTCCTCTCCCGATTTGAACGGGCCCGCCGTACCGACGCCCAATGTCTCGTCGAAACCATCAATCGCCTGCGCCAGCGCAGTGCGTATGAACAGCGAGTTGGAATTGCCGATCAACCAGAGATTGGACTTTGCGATCGCAGCGTCGGCATCGAGAAACAGGCCGAGCGAATCGAGGCCGCCGGCGTCGATCGTGCGTCCCGTGAAAACGGCCGTTTGCGGATGGGCGTCGAACAGGGCGACGATGTCTTGCACGAGCGTTTCTGGATACCAGCAATCGTCGTCCGGGAACGCCAGAATTTTCCCGCGGCATTGGGCAAGGCCGACGTTTCTGGCCAGCGAAAGCCCGCGCGGCGAACGCAGATGGCGGATGGTCAGACGTTGCGTATAGGGCGCAAGCAGGGGATCGAGCACACCCGGTTCGTTCTGGTCGACGACGACAAGCTCGAAATCTCCGAGGGTCTGACGGGCAAGCGAGGCGAGGAGACGACCGAGTTTTTCCGTGCGCCCGACCGTGCAGCACAACAGGGAGAGGCGGGGCGTGGAGATTGTCGGTTCTGACACGGCGGACTCGCGGACGGCGGGAAAGCCGTTCAGACTTTCTTGCGGGGTTGACGATATATTGGCGCTTTCAACTTGCGATTGAGTGAACAGCGGCCCATGCGGATCGTTCATGTCACCCGGCAATTTCCGCCGGGCCTCGGCGGCATAGAGGAAGTCGTCGCTCAACTTGTCGGACATCAGACGCGCGCCGGGCATGACGTGCGCGTCCTGACGCTCGACCGTATTTTCACCGATCCCGACACGAAACTGACGGCGCGCGACGAATGGATGGGCGCGGAAGTCCTGCGCTTTCCCTATCGGGGCTCAATGCGCTATCCGCTTGCGCCTTCCGTTCTCGGCCATGTGCGGGACGCCGATGTCGTGCATGTGCACGCCATTGATTTTTTCTTCGATTACATGAGTTTTTCGCGCCCCTTCCATCGGCGTCCGATGGTCGCCACCACCCACGGCGGCTTCTTCCATACGCAGGCGCATGCGCGGCTCAAACGGGCGTGGTTTTCGACGGTGACGCGGCTTGCCGCGCGCGGCTATGACAAAATCGTCGCCTGTAGCGCGCCGGATTTTCAAATGTTCGAGCCTGTCGCGCGGGGCAATCTCGTATTGATCGAAAACGGGGTCGATCTTGCCAAATTCGCGGAGCGCGCGAGCGTGACGCCGACCAAGCGGCTGGTGGCGATAGGGCGCTTCTCGTACAATAAAAAACCTGAACGCCTGCTCGACGCCATGGTCGAACTCGGCAAGCGCGATGCGGATTTCTCGCTCGATCTGATCGGGGGCGAATTCGACTGGACGGGCGAGCGGCTGGCGGCCGAAATTAGCGCGCGCGATCTCGGGCGGCGCGTGCGGCTGCATGTCGGCGCTCCCAATCATGCGATCGCCGACATTGTCGGCAGGGCCAGTCTGTTTGTCAGCGCAAGCGTGCACGAAGGTTTCGGCATTTCGCTGATCGAGGCCCTGAGCGCGGGCCTTCTGCCCGTTGTCGAAGGCAATGCGGCGTTCCGGTCGTTTGCCGACAGGGCGCCCGACGTGGCGTTCGCCAGCTTTGCGCAAGCCGACGCGGCGGCCGAGGCCATTCTCAAGGCCCATGGCCGGCTTTGCGCGGAACCGGAGGCCATGCGGGCGCGATTGATCGGGGCGGCGCAACCCTTCGCCTGGGACGGGGTGGCCGGGCGTTACCTGCGGGTCTACGAGGAAGCGGCGCGCGGAAAACTCACTCCTTGAGCGGGGGCGCCGCTGGACAGGCGTTCGCCAGTTTGCCGCCGGTCCATTTTGCAAGAACTTTCATCTGCGGCCGGTTTTCGCCGTTTACGGGCTCGATCGACAGTGGATAATTCTTCGGCCACCAGGCGCCTGCGGCCCAATAGGCCCAACCCGTCCATACATCGGCGTTGTCGGCCATGTGTTTGATCATGGCGTCGAGCCCCTCGCGGCATTGCGCATTCTCGCCGGCGCCGAACTCGCCGAGAAAACCCTTGCGGTTGTTTTCGCGCAGCCAGCGGGTGGCGACCGAAAGCGCGGCGACCACCTCGTCCGGCTTGCGGCACTGACCGCTGGTTCCCGATGAATCCTGGTCGAGATATTGATGAAACTCGAAGGCGTAAGCGCCCTTGTCGTGGATGGCGCGCATCGCCTGGGCGTTGACGCCATGGCTGCTTTCTGCCGCCCAACTGTGGGCGCCCGTCCAGTTGACGCCCGGCACAAGCACGAGATTGCAGGCGCCGGTCTTGCGGATGGCGTCGATGGCGGCCTGGGCCGAGCGCGCCCAAGGTTTGGCGGGCATGTCGTGCGGTTCGTTCATCAGGCCGAAGACGACATGGTTCTGGCGGCCGAATTTTTCCGCGAGCCGGCGCCAGAGATCGGCGAAATCGCGATCCGGAACCGCCGTCGATCCAACAGGAAGACCGCGCCAGCGACCATAATTATGCACATCGAGAATGATCGAGAGATCGTTGGCGCGCGCATTGTCGACAGCGGCGGCGAGCAGGGCGAGATGATCGGGATCCAGATCCTTTGCGAGCTGAGGTTGCAGGCGCTCCCAGAGAAAGGGAAGTCTGATGATTGCGAAGCCCTGCTTTTTCGCCCAGGCGAATTCCGCCGGCGTGGGGAAGTGAAAGTCTTTCTCCGGTTTTCCCGAGGGTTCGCCGAATTCGGCGCCGGCAAGATTAACGCCCGCAGCCGGGAATCCTCGAGCCTGCGGCTGCGCAAAAACGGATGACGGCGCCAATACTATGCACGAGATCGTAAATACGAAAGACAGAATCCTGCGTGGTCTATTCATTATGATCCCGCTTCCGACTCGCTTAGCATTTGAGTTGCAAGTTAGAGATAAAAGATGAGTACGTCAGAACTCCGGCCAGATTGGCGTGCTACAGGCTTAACGGTTTATTAAAATGGCCTTGCCGCGCTTCGCGAAAAATACTTTGAACTCCAGTCTTGCGGGCGCCTCGACTGCGCTCGGCAGCCTGTTGAGCGTCGTTGTCGTTGCGCGCATGCTCGGGCCGGAGGGCGCCGGCAATGTTGCGCTCGGCATCTGGCTCGTAGGTACGCTGGTGACGGTCTGCGATATCGGTCTGCCGATCACCGTCGCGCGGTTCATTCCCGATCTCGAGGCGCGCGAATTGCGCGACGAGGCGCGGAATTTTGCGCCCGCCTTTTTCCCCGCCATTCTCGCCACGACCGCCGTTTGCGTGATCGGGCTTGCGCTCCTGTGGAAATTTGCGCCGTCTCTCGAGACCGCCGCATCCATCCTGCCGTTCGACAATGTGACGTCGACGATCTGGCTTGCTCTTGCCGTCCTGTTTCTGTTGCAGGCGATCGGCAATTACGGCCTGTCGGAATTGCGTGGCGCGCAGAAATTCGACACGGCGGCCCGTCTGTCCCTCATCTCGATGGGGGTCCAGCTCGCAGGCGTTGCGCTCGGCGGCTATCTCTACGGGATCGCCGGCGCGCTCGTGGGCTATGGCGGCGGCTCCCTGCTGCTGGCGCTTCACGCGATCATGCACATCCGTCCAGGCGGCAGGATAGACGCGCAACTGAAGAACCGCGCCTGGCGTTTTGCGCTGTCGAGCTGGGGCGTCGGGCTGATCGCGGCGATCGTCTGGTCGCGGACGGAACTTGCTTTTCTCAATCATTACAGGGGCGCGCACGAGGCTGGCCTTTATTCGGCCGCCAATACGCTGTCGACGGTTGCGACCCAGGCGCCGCTGCTGATGACCGGGGGCCTGCTCGCCCTGTTCTCGGAACTCTTCGCCGTCGGCGACAAGGCCGCTCTCAAGCGCGCCTTCGCGTCCGCCGTGCGGTTCATGTCCTTTCTGATCTTTCCCGCCTGCTTCGGCATGGCGGCGATTGCGCCGTCGCTGGTGCCGGCCTTGTTCGGCGTTGAATTCGCGGAGGCCTCGACGGCCGCCGCCGTGCTCGTGGCGGCGCAGGCCTTCGGCGCCATATCGACCGTCTCCTCGGCGCTGTTGTTTGCAACCGAGCGTAATTATTTTCTGGTGCGCGTCGGCGTGGTCGGCGCGGTCGCGATCATCGCCGCAGGCATGTTCATCATTCCGACCTTCGGCCTGATGGGCGCGGTGGTGGCGCGTTCGCTCATCCAGTTCACGATTGTTGCGGCGAGCTTCATCTATCTGCATCGTGCGCTCGATTGCGCGAGCCCCTATGGATCGGTCATGCGCATTGCAGGCTCGGCCGCCGGCTGTGCGATCGCTGCGCGCGCCGTGGTCAGTTTCGCGCCGGGGCTGGTCGGCATTGCGCTGGCGATCGCGGCGGGGGCCGGTGTCTATTTTGCGCTCGTGCGCCTGACCCGGGCGATGCCGGACGAGGATCTCGAGCGACTGGCCGATCTCGCCGGCAAGAGCCCGCCCTGGCTTTCGCCTTTGCTTTCGCCGCTCGTGCAGTTTTTCGCGCGATAGCGGATGGCGCGCGCGCCGGGCGCGCATTGCGGAAAACTCTCAGGCGAGCGCCAGCCAGTATGGACGGGCCTTGCCGCTGCAATTGCGCGGACCGGCGCCGGACAATCGTTCGACAGTTTGCCTGTCGGGCGGCGCGGCGCCGACCCAGACCAGAGCGTCGGCTTCGGCGGGGGGCGTCTTGTCCCCAAGCAGGACGAGATCGAAACCGATATCCACATTGATGGCATGCGCGGCGGCGCTGCGCCGCGTGGGGATCGCATGCGCGGCGGCGTTGCGCCGCGCGGAAGCTGAATGAGCGGCGGCGTTGCGCCGCGCGGTCGCCGGACGCGCGACGAGCAGTTCGCCCGATGGCGTCGCCTGCGCACAGGCGACAAAAAGATCTCCGTCGATTTCGATGCGCGCACGCACGGGGCCGTGCGCAAGCTCTGGCGCGATCAACAATGGCCGCCAGCCGTCGGCCAGGCTCGCCAGAGCGATTGCGCAGGCGCCGGCCTCGATGGCTTGCGGGCTTTCTCCGTGGAGCGCAATCCGGCGCGCGCCGGGGCTTGCGGCAATGTCGATGGCGGCAAGGACGCGGCGCCTGCCTGCGGGATCGAGCGCGCCGCGCCGCACGATGGCGAGCGGGCGCGCTGGCCGCGCGCGATCCGTGGCCGACCCGCGCGCGGCGGCAAGAGCCGGCGTGGCGCCGAACATCACGAAGCCGAGAAATGCGGAAGCTGCGATCAGCAATGTCGTTGGCGGACCGTCGCGTGCGGCGGGAGGGTGGGCGGGCGTCTCAAGACGCGCCTGGCGCGCTGGCGCAACGAGGCGGGCGGACGCCCTTTCAAACGCGGTCTCCGCGCGGTCAAATTCGGTCTGCGCCGCTGCCTGTTCGGCGATACGCGGATCGGGGCCGCCTTCGGCGCGCTGTTTCGGCGCCGTTGCGGAATGGGCGGCCTGCGATCGCGCGGATTGCGCCTGTGCGGCGTGAAGCGCTGCGGCGGCGCGTTTGGCGGCGCTCTGCAATCTGATCATTTCAGGGTGGCGCGGGCCATAAATGCGTTCGGCCTCGGCCCGCCGCGTTTGGGCGTCGGCTGCTGCGCGCTGCGCCTGGCCGAGCGCCTGTGCGGCGGGGTCAGGCCGGGACGCCGCTTTTGACGCGATCACGCCCGTGGGCGTCATGTCGAGTTCGCGCAAGGCTGCAAGTTTTTCGCGCGCGACATCGCGCCGCGTTTCGGCATCGCGCAGTTTTTGGCGCCGCACCCGCTGGAAACGACGGTCGATTTTGGCGTTCGTCTCATTGTGGGCGCTCACCACCGCCTGCGCCACGGCGTTTGCTGCGGCTGCCGCGGCATCCGCCTCCTCCATGCGCACGACGATGCGCGCGCTGCGGGCGGCGTCCGGAACGACCTCGATCCGCCCCGCCAGCAAGTTCACCGCGCGGCTCAAGCTGTCCGTCGTGTTGGAGGGGGCGCTTATCAAGTCCAGAAAAGCGCTGAAGGCGTGCGGGCGCGCGGCGTGCGCGATGGCGCCCGCAGCTTCCGGCGCAAGCGCGGCCTTGCGCAACACCGCATTGCTCAAGGCGAGCGCACGCAATGCGGATTCGTCATAAGCGGCAGGAATCTTCGAATCGGCTTCGACGCTTACGATTGCGTCTGCCGCATAGCGCGGCGGCGCCGCCACGCCATAGGCTGCGGCCGCCAGACTACAGGCCAAAGCGCCGGCTGCGCCGGCAAGAGCGTGAAACCGCTTGCGCACGTTCGCCTTCGTCCGGGTGAATTTTGGTTAATGAATATTCCAACATGGTTAATGAAAACTGACTTGGTTGGACCATTTTTGGGGGACTATCCTGCTGGCGGCGATCTTGCTCGTCCCATGCTGAATTAGGCGAAAATATTCAGGCTGTTTCAAATTGGGACGACGGGCGCTGAGATCGAGTTGAACAAGATGAGCCGACGCGACATGAATAACGAGAAGCGGCTTTCATCCGGCGTCCGTCCGGCGCCGGTGTCGGGCTCCGGTCACTTGCGGTTCGACTGGACGTACTGGCGACCGCGCGCGGCTTCGTCTTTCGTGCGCGGTTCGTTCGTGTTCGTGGCGACGCTTGCCGATACGGGAGCGATCATTCTTAGCGCGCTCGTTGCGGGCATGGTCTATCATCAGAGCGCCTATGGCGATATCGGGCCGGTCAGGAGCTTCCTGGAAATCGGTTTGCTGGCGTCGCTGATGTTCATGATCGCCAATCTGATGCGCAGCGAATATGCGGTTGCAAATTACCTGAAAATGGCCGGCCATGCGCGGCGCACCTTTCTGCTCTGGAACATGGTGTTCGGCTGCGCTTTGGTCTTCGGGTTCGCAACAAAGACAACGGGCGATTTTTCGCGCGCCACCATTGCGTTGTTCTACGCGCTTGGTCTTGGCGGGCTGATCGCTGCGCGCGCGGGGCTCGTGCATCTGGTGCGCGCGCGCGCATCCGCCGGCGCCATCGCGCTCAAGCGCGTGTTTCTGGTTGGATACGAAGCCGACGTCGAAGGCTTCGCAGCGCGTTTCCAGCCCTGGGAGGGCGGCATGCGCGTCGTGGCGGCGGCCGTTTTGCGCGGACGCGCGACACTCGTGGAAGACCTCGCGCTTGCGGCTGCCTCGGCGCGCATGTTGCGGCCCGATGACGTCTTCATCCTCGCGCCCTGGTCGGAGAGCGATACGATCGACGCCTGTATCGACGCCTTCCTGCGCGTGCCGGCCTCCATTCATCTTGGCCCGGAGCGCGTGCTCGAGCGCTTTGTGGATGCGCGCATTTCGCGGATCGGGGTGGTGTCCAGCCTGCATCTCGTGCGCCGTCCGCTGTCGGCCGGCGAGGTCGCGCTCAAGCGCGCGTTCGACGTTATCGTCTCGACCGCCTCGATCCTGGCGCTTGCGCCGTTTTTCGCGCTGGTCGCGCTGGCGATCAAGCTCGACAGCCCCGGCCCGGTGTTCTTCCTGCAACGGCGTTACGGCTTCAATCAGGAGCCGTTCCGAATCTTCAAGTTCCGGTCGATGCGCACTCTGGAAGACGGCCGTCACGTGCCGCAGGCTCAGGTGGGCGACCCCCGCATCACCCGCGTCGGCCGCTGGCTGCGGCGCGCCAACATCGACGAATTGCCGCAGCTCTTCAATGTGATTTCGGGCGAGATGTCGCTGGTCGGGCCGCGCCCGCACGCGCTGGCGCACGACCAGATGTTCGAGCAGACGATCGCTTTTTACGCGCGCCGCCATAATGTCAAACCCGGCATTACCGGGTGGGCGCAGGTCAACGGCCTGCGCGGCGACACATCGACGGAGGAGAAGATGCGCGCGCGCGTCGAGCATGACCTCTGGTACATCGACAATTGGTCGCCGTTTCTCGACCTGCAGATCATCTGGCTGACGATTTGTTCAACAAAGGCGTACCGGAACGCGGAGTGAGCGGCAGCGGATGGCGAATAAATCCACTCTGCTTCCTGCGCGCTCATTCCCGGTTGTATACGTCCTCGATGCGCACGATGTCGTCTTCGCCGAGATAGGATCCCGTCTGCACCTCGATCAGTTCGAGGTCGATCTTGCCGGGGTTGCCGAGACGATGAATGCAGCCGATCGGCAGATAGATCGACTCGTTTTCGTGGACGAGATGGCGCTCGCTGTCGCGTTCGACCTCGGCCGTTCCCTTCACCACGATCCAGTGTTCGGCGCGGTGGAAGTGTTTTTGCAGCGACAGGCGGTCGCCGGGCTTGACCACGATACGCTTGACCTGATGGCGTGCGCCTGAATCAATCGACTGATAATAGCCCCAGGGACGAAAAATGCGTTTGTGTTCGGCGACTTCGCGCCGGTCGGTCGCCTTGAGACGGTCGACCAGCGTTTTCACCTTGTCGGATTGCGAGCGGTGCAGGACGAGGACGGCGTCCTGCGTGGTGACGACCACGATGTCCTCGAGCCCGACGACTGCGGTCAGGTGCTCGTCGGAGCGGATGTAGACGTTGCGTCCATCGAGCACGACGCCATGGCCGCGCACCGAATTGCCGTTGGCGTCGCGATCCGACAATTCCCATACGGCTTCCCAGGTGCCGACATCCGACCAGCCGATGTCGGCGGGCACGAGCGCGAGCCGGTCGGAGCGCTCGATAACAGCATAATCGATCGACTTCTTCGGCGCCTGCGAAAAAGCCTCGGCGCCGAGCACGACGAAACTGAGATCGGGCTTGGCCGTCTCGACCGCCGCATGGGCGGCCTCGCGCATGGCGGGCTCGAATTTCTCGAGTTCGCCCTGCATGACGTCGGCGCGGAAGACGAAATAGCCGCAATTCCAGAAATAGCCTTCAGTCACATATTTCTGCGCCGTGGCGAGATCGGGCTTTTCGACGAAGGCTTCGACCTTGCGCACGGGCGAATCCGCCGAAAGCGGCGCGCCGGCGCGGATATAGCCATAGCCGGTCGCAGGCCCGGTCGGGCGGATGCCAAGCGTGACGATGGCGCCTTTGGCGGCGGCCTCGGCCGCCTCGCGGCAATGCTGGATCAGCATGGGCCGGTTCTGCACGACATGATCGGCGGCAAAGACCACGACCACGGTGTCGGGGCTGCGGCGCGCCGCCATTTCGGCGGCCACCGCCACCGCCGGACCGGAATCGCGGCGGGTGGGTTCGAGCACGATGTCGGCCGCCGCGCCGATGGCGGAGAGCTGGTCGACCACCAGAAAGCGATAGTCGATGTTGGTCAGGACAATGGGTTTTTCAAACAGGGGATCCTTGAGCATTTCGACCAGCATCTGAAAGGTCGAGCGCTCGGACACCAGAGGAATGAATTGCTTGGGCAGCGAATCCCGGGATTCGGGCCAAACGCGCGTGCCCGAGCCGCCACACATAATCACCGGGAGAATTTTGGTCATCGAGAATGTCCCGCTCGTCCGTAAAGCGCCCCAGCCCCTTCAGGCGCCCGTCTGCGTCCTCATTTCGGATTGGAAGCCTGATAGTCCTTCACATCGGAAAAAACAATGTCGGGCCAGCGCTCTTCCTCGTAGCGCAGGTTGAAGGCCGAAGTGGCCATGAATACCGGGGCGCCGTCGAGGTCGGCGGCGATGGAGGCGGGATAGGCGCGCAGGAATTTTTCCATCTCCGCCCTGTCCTTGCCCGAAACCCAGCGGCAAATCTCGAAGCGGCTTTGTTCGTAGGTCGCATCGAGCCCGTATTCGGCCTTGAGGCGTTCGGCCAGCACGTCCAATTGCAAGGCGCCGACGACGCCGACCATGGCGCCCGAACCGTCCTGCGGCGTGAACACCTGGACAACGCCTTCTTCGGCCATCTGCTGGAGCGCTTCCTTCAGCTTCTTGGCCTTCATGGCGTCGCCGATGCGCACGCGGCGCAGGATTTCCGGGGCAAAGCTCGGCACGCCGCGAAAAATCAGGTTTTCGCCCTCGGTCAGCGTGTCGCCGATGCGCAGGACGCCGTGATTGGGAATGCCGACGACATCGCCGGGATAGGCCTCGTCGGCGATGGTGCGGTCCTGCGCGAAAAAGAATTGCGGCGCATTGAGCGCGATGTTCTTGCCGGTGCGGATGAGCCTGGCCTTCATGCCGCGCGAAAGCTTGCCGGAGGTCACGCGCAGGAAGGCGATGCGGTCGCGGTGGTTGGGGTCCATGTTCGCCTGGATCTTGAACACAAAGCCCGTCATCTTCGCTTCGCGGGGGTCGACATGGCGCGAGGCCGTCTCCAGGCCGCGTGGCGGGGGCGCAAGTTCGGCCATGGCGTCGATGAGGTCGCGGACGCCGAAATTGCGCAGGGCCGAGCCGAAGAACACCGGCGTCAGGTGGCCCTCCAGAAAGGCCTGCCGGTCGAAGGGTTTCGAGGCGCCCATGGCGAGTTCGATTTCGCCGGCGGCGTGCTCGGCCAGCGCCTCGCCGGCAAGCGCTGAGATCTTCGGATCCTGCGGTCCCTCGACCTTCACCGGCGCGGCGTCTGCTTCGGCGTCGAGCTTGCGCACGACATTGTGGCGCAGGTCGTAGGTGCCGCAGAAGGCGCGGCCCGAGCCGATCGGCCAGGTCATCGGCGCAGTGTCGAGGGCCAGCGTCTTCTCGATCTCGTCGAGCGTCTCGAAGGGATCGCGCGCCTCGCGGTCGAGCTTGTTGACGAAGGTGACGATGGGAATGTCGCGCAGGCGGCAGACTTCAAACAGCTTTCGGGTTCGCGCCTCGATGCCCTTGGCGGCGTCGATGACCATGACGGCGGAATCGACCGCGGTCAGCGTGCGATAGGTGTCTTCGGAAAAGTCTTCGTGGCCGGGCGTATCGAGCAGGTTGAAGACGCAATCGCCGTCTTCGAAGGTCATGACCGAGGTGACGACGGAAATGCCGCGCTCACGCTCGATGCCCATCCAGTCGGAGCGGGTCTGGCGGCGATTCTGCTTGGCGCGTACTTCGCCGGCAAGCTGGATCGCGCCGCCGAACAACAGCAGCTTTTCGGTCAGCGTGGTCTTGCCGGCGTCGGGATGCGAGATGATCGCGAAAGTACGGCGGCGGGCGACCGGATCGGCCTTGGAGAGCGGGGCGTTCAAAATCTGGATCCCTGGCGAGCCGCGCCCCTCGCCGCAAAGCAGGATGAAAGAAGAAGCGGTTGGCGCGGGGGCTCTCTATCACTCCGCAGGGCCATGCGCCAAGGGCGGGCCCCCGGGCGGGCTCATGGACGGGTTTATGGACGCGCCGGCTGGCGTTGCGCCCATCGTTTCGTGATCGTGGGAATGGTCGCGGGCGATGAATGTGTAGATGGCCGGCGTCACGAACAGCGTGAAGATCGTGCCGATGCTCATGCCCGCCGCAATCACGATGCCGATGGCGATGCGGCTCTGGGCGCCGGCGCCGGTCGCCATGACGAGGGGCGCAACGCCCACGACCATGGCGGCGGTGGTCATCAGAATGGGCCGCAAACGCACGCCGGCGGCGTGTTCGATCGCCTCGCGCCGGCTCATGTGTTGCTCCTCCTGCATGCGGTTGGCGAATTCCGTCATCAGGATGCCGTGTTTGGAAATGAGGCCGATGAGCGTGACGAGGCCGATCTGCGAATAGATGTTGAGGCTCGCCATGCCCATCACGCTCAACAGGTTGAGTGGCAGCAGCGCGCCGAACATGGAGGTGGGCAGCGCGATCAGAATGATGAAGGGATCGCGGAAGCTCTCGAATTGCGCGGCCAGCACCAGAAAGATCACGATCAGCGCGAAGATGAAGGTGACGGTGAGCGCATTGCTCTCCTGCACGTATTGGCGTGCGTCGCCCTGGAAATCGTAGCTGTAGCCTTCGGGGAAGATTTCCTTCGATTTGGCCGTGAGGAAATTCACGGCCTCGCCAAGTGTGCGGCCGGGGAAGGGCACGCCGGAAAGCGTGGCCGAATTCAATTGCTGGAATTCGGTGAGCGCATTGGGCTGGACCGTGCGGTGGACGGTCGCAACCGTCGACAGCGGCGCAAGCGCGCCCGAAGACGTGCGCAATTGATAACGCGTCAGCCATTGCTCGGCGTCGCGGAATTCGCGCGGCGCCTGCGGGATGACCTGATAAGAGCGGCCGTAGAGGTTGAAACGGTTGATGTAATTGCCGCCGAGCATGGTGGCGAGCGCGCCGCCGATGTCCTGCATCGACCAGCCCAGACGGTTGGCCTTGGCGGCGTCGATCTTGAATTCGAGTTGCGGCGTGTCGAACTTCAGGTCGAGATCGGTGAAGATGAACATGCCGCTTTCCGTCGCCGCCTTCTGGATGTCGGCGGCGACCTGCGCGAGGCGCTGATAATCGCCTGTCGTGCGGATGACGAATTGCATGGGCGGGCCGCCGGTCGAGCCCGGCAACGGCGGCGGCGAGAAGGAAAAGGCCGAGCCTTCGGTAATGGTTGCAAGCTTGCCTTGCAGATCCGTCTGCATGATCTGCTTCTGCGAGCGCGTGCGCTGCTCCCATGGCTTGAGCAGCAGGCCGCCGAAACCGGTATGGACGCCCTGCGAACCGTTGATAACGAAAAGATGCTCTTTTTCCGGGATCGACTCGGCGATCGACCATAGTTTCCTGGTGGCCGCTTCCGTGTAGTCGAGATTGCCCGCCTGCGGCGTCTTGATCATGGTGAGCAGAATGCCCTGATCTTCCTCCGGCGCCAGTTCGCGCGGCGTTGTCTGGAACATGACCGCAGTGATCGCCAGCACGCCGACGAGAATGACGACCGTCAGCGCACGGAAATTGAGCGTGCGATGCAGAAGGCGCTCGTAGCGCAGCCGCAGCGCATCGAAGCGCTTGTCGAGCCAGACGGCGAAGCCGCCGCTCTCGCCGGGCTTGTGCGCCTTCAGGAGTTTCGAGCACATCATCGGCGACAGCGTGAGCGCGACGAAGCCCGACACGACGACCGAGCCGGCAAGCGT
>JBKDZW010000189.1:0-29133 GCA_047971685.1 Rhodoblastus sp. | reverse complement strand
ACGCCCGTGCGTGCGCTGAGATTGTCGTAGGCTTGCCGGCGATCGGGCAGGTAGGACAATTCCGCCGTCGACAGCGCGAATTCCTCGGCTAGCTCGACCGATTGCACGCCGATTTCGCTTGCTACCTTGCGAAAACCCTGCTCGACGGACATGCCGGATTCCAGACAGATCAGAATAAGATCCATCGCATCGGGAAAGGCGCGGCGCATCGAAGCCTGGCGCTTGGAGATATTGTTCTTGAGGAAAAGCTCCGGCGCCTTGAGACCGAGATAGGCGCCGGCGAGCGCGCCGCCAAATTTGGTGACGAACGGCATGTCGCTGCCGAAGAACAGAAACATGTAGATCAAGACGATAAAGAACAGGCCGAGCGGCGCGATGGCGCGGAAGAACAGAAAGGCGACTTCCGCCTGCCGGCCGCGAAAACCCGCCATCAGGAGCTGGGACTTCGCTTCCTCGGTGCCCAGCCATTTCTCGAGACTGAAATTGTCGACGAGCTGGCGCATGTAGGCTTTGGGCTGAACACGCAGGCTTGGCGCTTTTCCGCGCGCTGCAAGGCGCTCGCGTTCGCGCGCGCGACTTGTCTCGCGTTCGCTCGCCACAGACTTCATGCGCTTGGCGAGCGAGTCGGTCTGGAGGAGCGGCATGGCGAACGTCAGGATCGTCGCAGCAACCGCAATCGCCACCAGGAGCGCCACCGCCGTGTTCGGATCGCTGAACTTCTCGATCATTTGAATTACCTTAGAAGGAACCTGACTGCACGACAGCTAGAAATCGAACTGGATCATCTTGCGCATGATCGCAATGCCGGTAAGCATCCACATGCCGCTGACGACCAGAACGATACGCCCGGTGTTGTGTGTAAACAGGATCGAGAGGTAGTCGGGCGAGGACAGATAGACCAGGCCGCAGACGATGAAAGGCAGTGCGCCGATAATGCCCGCGGACGTTTTGGCCTCGGCCGACATGGCTGAGACTTTCAGGCGCATCTTCTTGCGATCGCGCAGAACCCTCGACAGATTGCCGAGCGCTTCGGAGAGATTGCCGCCCGACTTTTGTTGCAGATTGACGACAATCGTGAAGAAGTTCGCTTCTGCGACAGGCATGCCTTCCGCCAATCTGTCGCAGGCTTCGCCAATCGACAGGCCAATCGACTGCGCCTCGATGATACGCCGGAATTCGCTACGAACGGGTTCGGGCGCTTCGGCGGCGATGATGCCGATGCATTGCGTCAGCGGCAGACCCGCCTTGACGCCGCGGATGATGATGTCGACTGCGCCAGGAAACTCGAAGAGAAACTTCTTGATGCGGCGCTTGATCAGCCAGTTGAGCGCCCAGCGCGGCAGGCCGAAGCCGCCGGCAACGCCTGCGCCGAGCGCCACCAGGGGATCGCCGTTCATGATGAAAGTGAGGAGAGCAAGACCAAAACCGACGGCTGCCGAGATCACATAAAAGCGATTGACGTCTATCGAAAACCCGGCCTGAACAAGCTTGGCGGCCAACGTCATGCTCTTTTTGCGCGTCTCGTTCTCGTGCTCGCGCATGCTCTCGGCGATCTGCTGGCGCCGCTTGCCCTGATCGATCTGTTTTTCGTTGCGCTTGCCTTTTGCCGCGCTGACATTCCCGAATTGCGCACGGCGCTTTTCCGCCGCCGCCTCTCCCGAAACGATGGGATAGACGAAGACATAGAACAGGCCGGCGACGGCGACCATCATGAAAGCTATAAAGATGAGCGACTGCTTGTCCATACTCGCACCATTCGGCTAGTTGTCGCTCACCTCGCCGGCGTCGAGCGCGGCGGCAAGCCGCTCTTCCTCGCCGTAGTAGCGCGCACGATCCCAGAAACGCGGTTTGCCGACGCCGGTCGACGTATGCCGACCGATCAGACGCCCGTTCGCATCCTCGCCGGCAATATTGTAGACGAGAAGATCCTGCGTGATGATGACGTCGCCCTCCAGACCCATCACCTCCGTGACATGGGTGATGCGGCGCGAACCGTCGCGCAGGCGGGCGGCCTGCACGATCACGTCCACCGAAGACACGATCATTTCGCGGATGGTGCGCGAAGGCAGCGAAAAACCGCCCATGGTGATCATGGATTCCAGGCGGCTCAGCGCTTCGCGCGGCGAGTTGGCGTGCAGCGTTCCCATCGAGCCGTCATGGCCGGTGTTCATCGCCTGAAGCAGGTCGAAAGCCTCAGGTCCGCGCACCTCGCCGACGATGATCCGTTCGGGGCGCATACGCAGACAGTTCTTGACGAGATCGCGCATGGTGACCTGGCCGGTCCCCTCGAGATTGGGCGGCCGCGTTTCCAGACGCACGACATGGGGCTGCTGCAATTGCAGTTCGGCGGCGTCTTCGCAGGTGATGATGCGCTCGTCGGCGTCGATGTAATTGGTCAGGCAGTTGAGCAGCGTCGTTTTGCCCGAGCCCGTGCCGCCCGAGACCAGGATATTGCAACGCACCCGCCCGATGATCTTCAGAAGATCGCCGCCGGATTCGGAAATCGAATCGTAACGCACGAGCTGATCGAGCGTCAGCTTGTCCTTGCGAAATTTTCGGATCGTCAGCGCCGGGCCGTCGATCGAAAGCGGCGGCGCGATGACGTTGACGCGCGAGCCGTCTATGAGGCGCGCATCGCATATGGGCGAGGCTTCGTCGACGCGACGGCCGACCTGGCTGACGATACGCTGGCAGATATTCATGAGCTGCGCATTGTCGCGAAAGCGGATGCTGGTGAGCTGAATCTTGCCGGAGACTTCGATGTAGGTCTTGAGCGCGCCATTGACCATGATGTCGGCGATGTCGTCGCGGGCGAGCAAAGGCTCGAGCGGCCCATAGCCGAGCACGTCGTTGCAGATGTCCTCGAGCAGTTCTTCCTGCTCGGAAATCGACATGACGACATTCTTGATCGAGATGATCTCGTTGACGATGTCGCGGATTTCCTCGCGCGCAGAATCCGGGTCGAGCTTGGAAAGCTGCGCCAGATCGATCGCCTCGATCAGCGCGCCGAAGATCATGCTCTTGGTGATGTAATATTCGTCGGAACGCCGGGCCTCCGCCGGCATGGGCGCAGCCGGCGCAGCAGGCGCCTTGGCGACATGCTGCGTCTGTGCGGGCGACCGTTGTGCGGGCGACCGTTGTTCGGGTGCGCTCGTTGCAGCGGCGGGCTTTTGCTGCGCGCCGCCTCCGAATGTCGGCCGCTTACCGAACATGCCGTCGTCTCCTGATTTCAGACAATACCGATGCGATCATGTGTCACGACGCCTTGCGCTTCAGGATGCGCGCCATGATGGGATCGAGCAGCGTTTTCTTCTGCTTCCTGATTTCGGAGCGCCCCATGACGATTCGCCCGATTTCGGCCAGAACTTCTCCGGTCTTGCTGTCTGCGTCGACCTCCTCGATCATCTGACCGTTGTTGGTCGCCGTTCCGAACAATTTGGCGTCGAAGGGAATGACGCCGATCGCTTCGGTTTCCACCGCCTTGGCGAAATCCTTCAATTCTATTTCCGGGCGCTTGAGCACGCCGACATTGTTCATGACGAGGCGCGGCTTGTGGTCGTTGGGCCTGGAGGCGCGAAGAACATCCAGCAATCCCTTGGCGTTGCGCAAATTCGCCAGATCGGGCGAAGCGACGACGACGACATCGTCGGCGGCGCTCAGAACGCGCTTGGACCAGGATGTCCAGACATGCGGAACATCGACGATGATGCACGGCACGCTGGAGCGCAGAATGTCGAAGATGGCGTCGAACGCCGTTTCCTCGAAATCATATACGCGGTCGAGCGTCGCCGAGGCAGCCAGCAAACTCAGGTGATCCGAGCATTTGGACAGCAGGCGGTCGATCATGTTCGCATCGACGCGATCGGGCGCAAACACGGCATCGGCGATGCCTTGCGGCGGATCCTGGTTGAAGTCCAGCCCGGTCGTCCCATAAGCCAGATCCATGTCGACGATCACGGTCTCGACCTCGAGATCGCGCGCGATCGACCAGCCGACATTATGCGCCATGGTCGAGGCGCCGACGCCGCCCTTGGCGCCGACGAAGGCGATGACGCGGCCAAGCGGAGATGCGCCTTCGCTCGTGTAGAGCGCCGACACCGCGCGAATGAAATCAAGCACGTCGAACGGCATGACCAGATATTCGCTGATCCCGCGCCCGATCAATTCGCGATAGAGCGCGATGTCGTTGGTGCGCCCGACGATAACGACCTTCGTTCCGGAATCGCAGAATTGGGCGAGTTCATCGAGATCGGCGTGCAGTTTCGAGCGGTCCGGACCGACTTCCAGCACGATCAGGTTGGGCGTCGGCGCCGTTCGATAAGCCTCGATCGCGGCAGGCGCGCCGCCCATGTGCACCTTGACATGGGCCTTGTCCATGCGCCGGTCGCCAGCCGCATCCGACACGACTGCGGCCAGATCCTGGCTCTCGCAGAATGCCTGCATCGAGATGCGCGGGATCGTCGCGATCTGTTCGGATTCGGCCGCCCTGGGCGCGGGCGGCAGTTCGTCGTCAATCATGTGATTATTCTCCGACGGCGCCGATGTTGCTGTTCTTGGTCGTCCAGTTGGTCGCGGGGTCCGTGCCCTTGCGAACATTGCCGATCGCACGCATGCGCATGGTCGGATCGGCCGGCGTTTCGCCGCGCGGCGCTGCAAGATCACGCGGGTCGGCGACCTGAGTTGCGATCATGTTCTGATTGGCGCAGCCGAGATTCCAGTAAGAGCGGTTTTGCCAACCTCCCGTGGAGGAGCCGGAAGCAAGATCCTCGGGCCAGTCGCCGCATCTGTGGACTACTTTCGCTTTCAATCCCTGGAAGGCGATCCGGACGGGCGCGGCCAGCGACGGATTTTCAACCGGGTAATGGCTGACGGCGACAGGCGCATGAGCCCCAGCCCTGGCAAGCTCGTAGCGGATGGGTTCGACCGCGCGCGCCCCGGAATCCGCATTCGGCCCGCTTTGCGGCACAACGATCGAGATCGGGCCGGAGCCAATCTCGCTATAGCGACGCGCAAAAGCGGCCACCTGCTGTTGCGTGTGCGTATCCAGGCGCGCATGGCCCGAGCTCGGGAAAACGTCCAGCGTGATCGGCTGGTTGGCGATGGCGATCCGATGGCGCTGACGCGCGTCCACGCCATTTTCCGCGTCGAATTTTTCGCGAGGCCCGCTGCAACCGACAAGCGGCGCGGCAAGAACAAGCGCCAGGACCGCTGCAACCGGCTTTGGCGGTATGGGGAATATGAGGCTCAGCGCGCTACGCGACCGACGTTCCATCTGGGTTGATCCTTTTGCTCAATCCTGAATGAACCCGAAGCGACCCTTCCAGTTCTGGGCGGCGCGCGGATTGGACTTGGTTGAATAGAGGCGGTTGACACGGCCGAGCAGCCAGGCCTGCGGATCGCTGGCGTCGGTGAAGCCGTCGTTGGGCCGCTGCACTTCGCCGGGGGCGACCGAGCGGGCGATATAGGGCGTGACGACAATCATCAGTTCTGTTTCCTGGCGCTGATAGTCGCGCGAACGGAACAGGGCGCCCAGGATCGGCAGATTGAGCAGGCCCGGCAGGCCGGTGATCGAGTGCCGGGAATTGTTGGTGATGAGACCTGCGGTCGCCATCGATCCGCCTGACGGCAATTCGACCGAAGTCTCGTGTTTTCGTGTGCGGAAACCGGGAACCGAGATCGAGTTGATGGTCATGGTCTGCGTGGTGTCGACCTCGGTGACCTCGGTCGCAAGACGCAAAAGAATGCGGCCTTCGCCAACCACGACGGGGGTCATGTTCAAGGTGATGCCATAGGGCTTGAAGGTCACCGAGTTCTGGCAGGTCGTGACGCCCAGGCTGGTGGAGCAGGCGGAATTCGCGGGCACCGGCAATTCGCCGCCGACCGTGAATTTGGCAGCTTCTCCCGATACCGCAGTCACGGTCGGTTCGGCCAGAATGCGCGAGACGCCCATGCGCTCGAACGCCGTCAAGGTCGCCGACAGGCCGTTGCCAACGGGAACGGTAAGCGCGCTGTTGGACAATGAGCCGTTGAGGCCATAGGCGTTCTGCTGCGTCAGCATGGCCCAGCTCGACTTGAAAATCGTTTCGCCGGACGCGGAAGTCGAGACACCGAGCTGCTTGAGCGCGGTGCGCTGAACCTCGGCGATGGTCAGCTTGACCATCACCTGATCCTGCCCGCGGATGGAAATCGCGTTCACGACCGTATTGTCGGGAGAAGCCGCGCCCGTGGCTGCGGCCGAGCCGACGCGCGCAATGAACGCCTTGGCGATGTCGACTGCGGTGGCGGCCTCGCCGGCCGACTGCGCTTCACCCGTCAGCACGATGGAATCGTTGACCTGCTTCACAACGACCTTGGAGCGGGGCAAGGCCGTGCGTAGAAGCTTGTCGAGTTCGTCGAGGTCGCGCCCGACGTTCATTTCGATATTGGCGACCTGCCTGCCGTCCGACGCCATGGCGAGAATGGTCGTCTGGCCGGTGCTCAAGCCCATGACGTAAAGCTTGCGCGTGGAGCGCACGACGGCGTTGGCGACCTTGGGATCGCCGACGACGATTTCGGCGGCGTCCGCCGGCAGATCTATGATGATCGTTCGACCGACGCCGAGCGTGATGCGCTTGGCGAACATCGCCGATGCGGCGGATTCGACGCCGCCGCGATGCTGCGCGAAGGCTATGGTCGGGGCGCCGACCGGCGCCAGCGTCAGCGCCAGCGCGCCAATGGTTGCCGCCGACGTCATCCGCCGGGAAACTGCGTCCATGATCGTCCTTCCGATCCTGCCCGAATTGCAATCTGTGGGCGGTTCGTTCCACATTTCCTGGTTACCCATCACTTCATCCCGCATCGCACTGTCCCGCATTACCTGCCGCGCCACCGCATCAAGCCGTGCGGCTCTCCCCATCACTTCGGTTTCGCGTTGGTCGACACACCGGCGCGGATGATCGTGATGGATTTGTCGTCTGTCCTGGCTTCCGCCTGCTGGTCTTCCGGCTTGGGCGGAGCGATCGCATCGAGCAGGCTGCGCAGCGTCAGGGACAATTGCCCCGTGCGTTGCGCGAGCGTGATCATTTCCGCCTGCTTGGGATCGAGTTCGAGCGTGGCGTTCGAGCCGATGATGACGGTCTTGCCGTTTTCCGTCTGCACGTTCTGGCCGACCGCAAGAACCTTGATGTTCTTCAGGAGCGTCTCGGTCACGAATGCGTCGGGCTGTCCCGCCTTTGCCGCGTCCTCGTCGCGATAGGTGCGAAGCACGTCGACATGATCGTTGGGCAGGACGAAGCCGCCGGCCGAGGTCGCGCCGCTTGCGTCGATATTGATGGCGACGGCCCGCTTGCCCTGAGACACAAGGGTGGACATGAGCCCGGCCGTCGGCCCCTTGACCAGACGGTCCTTGCGGATCGGCTCTTCGGCCATGAAATTGCCGCGCACGATCGAACCCTTGATGTCCTCAATCGCGTTGGGCTCCGCGCTTTTGCGGATGACGCCGTTGATCGGGCTGCTCTTGGGCCAGGGCTGCCAGCGAACGGCGCTGGCGTCGAGCGTCTTGCCGTAATCGAGAGGGGTCGCCGCGACGAGAACGTCGTCATTGTCGGCGACCACGGGCGCCGCCTGCTGGACGGCCTGCATTTGCGGCTCCTGCTGGGCAGGCATCAAAAGATAGGCGCCGGCTCCTGCGGCCAATGCGACGGCCAAAACAGCTATCTGAGCTTTTTTCATTGTCACCAAACCCGAAACGTCGACGTGTGCCGTTGTCTGGATTTGAGCAGTGAAACGTCAAATTAAGGTTAACCGATCCTCTCCAATTCGATTGGTGTCGCAAGCTCGCGGCCTGCGCCAATGAATTGAGGCGACTTTCAAATAGTCTGGGCGGCGATCCAGATCGCCGTGTCGGGATAAACGACCAGGCCGGCGGCGGCGAGCGCTATGCCGTAGGGGATTCCGCCGTTTTTCTCACACAGGCGGACAAGCCAGGGCGCCGAGAACAAGGGGCCCTCGAGCGTCATGCGGCGCAATTGCAGAATAACCAGCGTCAATACGCCGCCGAAAACCGACGCGAACACGCCATAAGACGCAATCAGTCCAAAGCCGAGCCACAGCGACGTCGCCGCAGCGAGCTTGGCGTCGCCGCCGCCGATCCAGCCGAGGTTGAAGAGTATGAAGCAGATGGCGAGCATCAAGAGACCTGCGACCAGATGCCAGACGATGGTCATCCACGGCAGGCCGATCGCCACCGCCATAATAAAGAACGCAATCGTCAGAATGATCGAGACAAGATTGGGAATCTTCATGGTCAACATGTCGGAAATCGCCGCAAAGACCATCACACCTGGAAAAATGGCGAGGATTGCGAGATCGAGCATGCGAAAAATCCCTGGCTGAGCGAACGCCGGTCATCGTAATCGCGACGCGTTGACTCTTTCTTAACGAAAAAAATAGCGTCAAAAAGAAAGCGGCCCCAGGGGACCGGGGCCGCTCCGCTGCATAGTTCTGACTGAGCGATCAGCTCAGGTTGGCTGCGATGCCGGCAAACTTGGTCGACAGCGTGGTGCCGAGCGACTTGACCGCGGCGATGATGGCCACGCCGATCAGAGCGGCGATAAGGCCGTACTCGATAGCGGTGGCGCCTGATTCGTCCTTCAGAAAGCGCGAGAAAACCGTCTTCATATCTGGCTCCAATATCTTTCCAGCACATAGGTGGCTCATCGCTGGAATGACCTACCATTAGCCAGCGACCCGTGCTGGCCGGTTAATTTGATCGAAGCATCGCGTCCTTGCCGCCAACCCTGGATTTTTCGGTTAAATGCGACGTTGCGTAATCATTCAAATTGTAACTATCCGACTTCTCGCGCTTTGTAATGAAGCCGGCCGCTCCCCGGGAGGCTTCATATCCGTGCGATTTGTCGGGAGACAAGGTCCGCTTCGGCCGTTTCAAAGCGCCGGCGCCGGGCTTTTAGCGACGAGCCGCGCGTCCTGCGCGCCTTCCGCCTGTCCTGCCGGCGTATTCTTTTGTCCTGCGAGCGCCTTGTCCGCGAAAATCGATGTCGTCAGCCTGGACTTTTTCAGGATCGGCGCCATGGCTTTAGGCTTCATTCACCTTTCCGTGTTGTTTTACAAAAGCTGTATGTCGGTGCGGAGCATTCGTATGTCGAGGTCTAATCGGACGCCTGTGCGCTCCCTGGTGGGAGGGCTGGCGCTGGCGATTTTGGGGTCAGTCGCCGCCCACGCGGACACCGATGGCATCGTGGTCTCGCTCGACCGCGCGCGCATCGTCAAAGTGCCTGCGGGAACACAAACCCTCATCATCGGCAATCCCGTGGTCGCGGACGTCACGATGCTCAAGGGCAACACTTCGATGGTCGTCAGCGGCCGCAGCTTCGGCACGACCAATCTCATCTCGCTCGATTCCAACGGCAATGCGATCGACGAGACGACGATCAAGGTGATCGCGGGCTCGCAATCGCTCGTCGTTCTGCGCGGCAACGCCCAGGAATCCTATTCCTGCAATCCACGCTGCGCGCCGACCGTGGCGCTGGGCGACGACACCAAATATATGTCGGAAGGCATTTCCAATATTCGCACGCGCAATGGCGCGGCGCTGTCGGGCGGGAAGTAAAGGCGTAGCGCCGTCTTCCCCGCGCACAGCGCGCAGGCGCACGCAGCTATTGCATTTTGCCACATTATCTTAACGAATTTTGCGCAATCTGGCGGCAGGCGTCATTGATGCCTGCTTCCGGAGTACTCCGTACTATGATTTTGCCCCATCTATTCGGACGTTCAGGCAAGAAGACGCGAACGCCTCGCAACGTCGGCGCCGAATTCGTCGAGGACGCCCGCGGGGCGACGGCGGTTGAATTCGCCATCATCTCCATCCCGTTTTTCATGACCCTCTGCGCGATCTTCGAGGCCGCTTTTCTTCTGTTCAACCAGAGCAATCTTGAAAACGCCACATACGAAGCCTCGCGTCAGCTTCTGACGGGGCAGATACAGACCAGCGGCCAGACCGGCCCGCAGCAATTGTCGGATTTCTCCAATCTCGTGTGCGCCAAGCTGTGGCGCAATTTCGATTGCAGCAAGGTCAAGGTCGATGTCCGTTCGGCGGCGAGCTATTCGTCAAGCTTCGACACGACAAAGACGATCTGCAACGCCGGTCAGGCTGCGGGCTATTCGCCCGGATCTTCGGGAAGCGTGCTTGTCGTGCGCGTCTGCTATCCTTATCCGATCTATTTCAACCGTTTCAGCGGCTTCAACGCGCCGACGGTCAGCCTGATGGCGACAACCGTATTCAAGTCGGAGAATTATTGATGGCCGCGCCCTTGCACGAACAGGGCCGCAAGGCCTGGTGGACGCGGCGTCTGCCGGCGCGCTGGCGCGACGAGCGCGGCGTTGCGGCCGTGGAATTTGCGATCATCCTGCCGGTCATGCTCGGTCTTTATCTGTCGACCGCAGTGACGACCAAGGCCTATATGGCGACCAGAAAAGTCTCGCTTGTGGCGCGCGCGCTTGCCGACATCGCCTCCCGTCAGAGCGCGGCCAGCGGAAATCCAACCGTCGTCGATGCGGACATGACAAACTTTTTTGCGGCCGCCAGCATGATCATGGCGCCCTATTCGACCGCAACCCTGAAGATGACCTTGTCGCGCATCGACGTGGTGGAGGACGATTCCCACAAGCTATGGGCCTTCACCAAATGGTCGGTGACCAAAAACGGCGGTCTGGCGCGCCCGTGCAATGGCGGCAACGCCAATTTCTCGCCGCCAGGCTCGCCGCCATTGTCGACCAGCAATAAGCCGCTCCAAACCGGCGACAAGAGCCTGACCGACGCCAGCTATCCTTCGTTCCTGCCGACGGAATACACGACCACGGGCGCGCCGACCGGCTATCTGATCGTGGCCGATGTCACCTATGTCTATTCGCCGGGCTTCACGTTCAAGATTTTCAACTGGTCGAACCTGACCTCCATTTCGACCGGCTGGTCGCAGGCCTTCTGGTCGCGCAGCGGCAAGCCGATCGAGGGAGCCTCGTTAACGGCCAATGCGACCTTGTGCGCGCAGAACAATCCCTCAACCCCTTGAGCGCCTGACGGGCAAGCTTCTGCTTGCCCGTGGAATTATCAGATCGTCTGGTTATAGGCGCCGACTTCCGGGTTTTCGCGCAACACGCCGTCGACCGCCGCGAACATGGCCCGCAGGTTGGCCTCCGACGCCGGGCTCTCCACGACGACGACGAGTTCCGGCTTGTTCGAGGATGCGCGCACCAGCCCCCACGTGCCGTCTTCGACTGTCACGCGCACGCCGTTGACGGTGACGATGTCGCGGATCTTCTGGCCGATGATCGTCTCGCCCCTGGCCTGCATGTCGGCGAAGCGGGCCGTCACGCGATCGACGACGCCGTATTTCTTCTCGTCGTCGCAATGCGGCGACATGGTGGGCGAGCCCCAGGTCTTGGGCAGGTCGGCGTAGAGGTCGGCCATCGACTTGCCGGGATTGCGGTCGAGCATTTCCAGCACATGCACGGCTGTCAAAAGGCCATCGTCATAGCCCCGCCCGATCGGCGCATTGAAGAAAAAATGGCCCGACTTCTCGAAGCCCGCGAGCGCCTTCAGGTCGGTCACGCGACGCTTGATGTAGGAATGGCCGGTCTTCCAGTAGTCCGTCTTCGCGCCGGTCGCCAGCAGCGTCGCATCGGTGGCGTAGAGGCCGGTCGATTTCACGTCCACCACGAAGGTCGCGTTCGGATAGACCTTGCCGAGATCGCGCGCCAGCATCACGCCGATCTTGTCGGCGAAGATTTCCTCGCCATTGTTGTCGACTACGCCGCAGCGGTCGCCGTCGCCGTCGAAGCCCAACGCGACATCGGCGCCCGTCTCCTTCACCTTCGCCGCCATGGCATGGAGCATTTCCATGTCCTCGGGGTTGGGATTGTATTTCGGAAAGCTCCAGTCGAGATCGGCGTCCATGGGAATGACCTCGACGCCGAGGCGCTCCAGCAGTTTCGGCGCGAAAGCGCCGGCCGTGCCATTGCCGCAGGCCGCCACCACTTTCAGCCTGCGCTTGATCCTCGGACGATTGGCGAGATCGGACAGATAGATATCGGGAAAATTCTCGATGAACCGGTAGCCGCCGCCATCGGCGTAACGGAACTTGCCGTTGAGCACGATGTCGCGCAGGCGGCTCATTTCGTCGGGACCGAAAGTGACGGGGCGCTGCGCGCCCATTTTCACGCCCGTCCAGCCATTGTCGTTGTGCGAGGCGGTAATCATGGCGACGGCGGCCGTATCCAGCGCAAATTGCGCGAAATAGGCCATGGGCGAGAGCGCGAGCCCGATGTCCTTGACTTGCACGCCGGCCGCCATCAGTCCCGTGACCAGCGCATATTTGATGGAGGCCGAATAGGAGCGGAAATCGTGGCCCGTCGCCAGTTCCGGCTTCACGCCCATTTCGTGCAGCAGCGTGCCGAGGCCAAGGCCCAGCGCCTGCACGCCCATCAGGTTGATTTCCTTCTCGAACAGCCAGCGTGCGTCATATTCGCGAAAGCCGGTCGGCTTCACCATGGGCGCGGATTCGTAGCCGTAAGTGTTGGCGGCAAGCGACGGAACGGGTTTGGGAAACATGCCGGATCCTGTTGCTGAACTGCGGGCGCGCGCCATGCGGCTTTTTCTATCGACTCTTGTCGGGCGAAAAGTCTCGTCTTATGCCCGCACGCCGCATCAGAAGGCAAGGCGCGAAAAGGGGGCGCGTTGCAACGATAAAATCCGGCTGTACGCGCCGTTATGAGCGGGGGCATGCGTTTTCTCGACCCGCCAATCGCGATCACGGATCCCGGTCAGGTTCCGCGCGGTTTCGCTCGGGTCGTGGGCGCGGCGTTCGCCGGGTCGTCCGGCCAGACGTGCCGGGGGTAGCGGCCCTTCATATCCTTTTTCACATCCGCCCAGGCGCCGGCCCAGAAGCGCGGGAGATCGCCAGTCGTCTGGATCGGCCGGTGGGCGGGCGAGAGCAGGTGAAACACGGGCCTTACCCGGCCGCCCGCGAGCGCCGGGTGGATTTTGAGGCCATAAAGCTCCTGCACGCGCACCTCGATCGCCGGCCCGCCCTCGGCGGCGTAGTCGATGGCGACGCGGGAGCCCGCCGGCGTCTCGAAATACGCGGGCGCCTCGGCGTCGAGCCTTCGGCGCATGTCCCAGGGCAGAAGCGTTTCGAGCGCCTGGGCCAGTATCGCCTCCGTGACATCGGCCAGGCTGCGGGAAGATTCCAGAAAGGGCGCAAGCCAGGCGCCGCCCTCGGCTGAAAGCGCTGCGTCCGAGAGATCCGGCCATTCCTCGCCCTCGGCGCGGCGCAGAAAGGCGACGCGGGCCCGCATCTGCTGGAGGCGCGCGCTCCACGGCAGGCGACCGGCGCCTATCGTTGCGAGCGCCTGCGCGAGCACGCGGGCGGTCTGGCGCCCCGGCTCCAGACCGAGATTGCGCGCTTCCAGCGTCAAAGCGCCCAGCCGCCTGATTTCCCGCGCCCGCAGAGCGGCGCTTTGCCTGTCGAACGAAACATCCCGCCTCTGTTCGATCCGTCCGGCGAACAGGCTTTCGATTTCCGCCCGCTCGATGCGCGCCGCCGCCAGAATGCGCGATTGCGCGGCGCGGCCGGTTGCCTCAGCCACCGCCAGATAATCCGCGCCCGCCAGCCCTTCGTGCGGCTCAAGGGCGGCGGCGCGGCCGTTGGCCATCAGAAATTCGCCGGGCTTGCCGCGCCGTTGCGCCACGCGCTCGGGAAAGGCAAGCGCAACCAACGCGCCGACCGACAATTCCTGCCCGCTCCCGTTTTCAGCCGGTTTGCCCTCGCACACGGCGGCGCGCGCCCAATTGCGCGCCAGATTCCGGGCCGATTGCGCGCGCGGCGAGCGGTCGCGGCGGAAATTGTCGCGCCTTTGTTCGAGATCGGCGGCGGCGCCGCCAAGGCCGCGTTCGGACAGGAGCACGGCGAGTTCGGCAGCCTCATCGCCCGCGCCTGCGCGCGCGCTGTCCACCACCATGCGGGCAAGGCGCGGCGGCAGCGGCAGATCGCGAATCGCACGGCCCTCCTGCGTGATAGCGCCATCGGCGTCGAGGGCGCCGAGCGATTGCAGCAGTTTGACCGCCTCGCCCCAGGCCGGCGCCGGCGGAGAATCGAGAAAGGAAAGCGCGGTGCGCTCGCGGGCGCCCCAGAAGGCGAGATCGAGCACGAGGCCGGAGAGGTCCGCGCTCAGGATTTCGGGCGGCGCGAAGGCGGGCAGCGCTCCGGTCGCCGCCTCCTCCCACAGCCGATAACAGACGCCCGGCTGGGTGCGTCCGGCGCGGCCGCGCCGCTGGTCGACAGAGGCGCGGGCAGCGCGCACCGTTTCCAGCCGCGTGAGGCCAAGGTCGGGCTCGTAACGCGGCAGGCGCGCAAGCCCGCTGTCGATCACCACACGCACGCCCTCGATGGTGAGCGATGTCTCGGCGACCGCGCTCGCCAGCACGATTTTTCGTTTTCCCGGCCCCGCCGGCGCGACCGCCCGGTCCTGATCGCGCCGGTCGAGCGCGCCATAAAGGGGGGCGACGAGAATGGCGGGATCGGCGATACGCTCGCTCAAGTCCCGAAAAACGCGCGTGATCTCGCCCTGCCCTGGCAGAAAAACCAGGATCGAGCCCGTCTGCGCGTCCAACGCGCGCAAAACCGCGCGAACCGCGGCCTGTTCGATGCGCTCGGAAGGATCGCGTCCGAGATAGATGGTTTCGACCGGAAAGGCCCGCCCCCGGCTTTCGACGACAGGCGCATCGCCCATGAGGCCGGCGACGCGCGCGCCGTCGAGCGTCGCGGACATGGCGACCAGACGCAGATCTTCCCGCAGGCCCGCCTGCGCGTCCAACGCCAGGGCCAGCCCGAGATCGGCATCGAGCGAGCGCTCGTGAAACTCGTCGAACAGAACGGCGCAGACGCCCTCCAGCGACGGGTCGTCCAGGATCATGCGCGAAAAAACGCCCTCGGTGACGATCAGGATGCGCGTGCGGGCCGACGATCTCGATTCCATGCGAATACGCAGGCCGATCGTCTCCCCCACTCTTTCGCCCAGCGCATCGGCCATGCGCCGGGCAGCCGCCCGCGCCGCCAGCCGCCGGGGTTCGAGCACGATTATCCTGCGGCCGGACGCCCATTCCTCGTCGAGCAGGGCCAGGGGAACGCGCGTCGTCTTGCCGGCGCCGGGCGGGGCGACAAGCACGAGATTTGCGCGCCGGCCCAGGTTTTCGCGCAAGGGGCCGAGCGCTTCGTCGATTGGCAGGGGGTCGGAGAAGCCGCGCATGGCGTCTCATGGCAGGAACGATGTGCGCCGGCAACGCTTCCGGCGGCGCGGTTGCGTCATGCAACTTGCGCACGACCTGTCGCCGGGCGTGACCGAATCGGACTTTTCTGTGTTAGGAAAACCGCGTATATGGCCGCGCCGCCGATTGAAATCGGCGCCGAAGCAAGAATTTGCGAGCGTACGGATGACGCAGACTGGAACGAACGGCGAAGGCTCCACAGAGGCTGCGCCGCAACAACCAAGCGAACGTGCGCCGGAAGCAAACGGCGACAAAAGCGGCATCGGCGAGAGCGGCCACGCCAAAGGCCACAGTTTCTGGGCGATGGCGCTCGGCTCCGTCGGCGTCGTCTATGGCGACATCGGCACCAGTCCGCTCTATGCGCTCAAGGCCTCGCTGGAGCATACGCGGCACGCCAACGCGCAACCCGCCGAAATCATCGGCATCGTGTCGCTCCTGATCTGGGCGCTGATCTTCATCGTCACGGTCAAGTACGTGCTGTTCATCATGCGCGCCGACAACAAGGGCGAGGGCGGAACGCTGTCGCTGATGGCGCTTGCCCAGCATGCGGTCGGCAAGCGCACATTGCCGATATTCCTGCTCGGCGTGGCGGGCGCTGCGCTGTTTTCCGGCGACGCCGTCATCACGCCGGCGATTTCGGTGCTTTCGGCGGTCGAGGGCCTGAAACTGCCCGCCGTTCGCCAATATATCGACCTGTCGCCCTATGTCCTGCCCATCACCATCGCGATTCTGATTTCGCTCTTTCTGGTGCAAAGCCGCGGCACCGCCAAGGTCGCAGCCTTCTTCGGCCCGATCATGGTGTTGTTCTTCGCCACGCTCGCCATTCTCGGCGTGACGCACATTTCCGACGCGCCGACGATCCTCTATGCAATCAACCCGATCAACGGCCTCACCTTCCTGTTCTCGCACGGCGCCAAGAGCTTCACGACGCTCGGCCTCGTCTTTCTCGCGGTGACCGGGGCGGAGGCGCTTTACGCCGACATGGGCCATTTCGGCCGCAAGCCGATCCAGCTTGCCTGGGTGTTCTTCGTCCTGCCGTCGCTGATCCTCAACTATCTCGGACAGGGCGCCTTCATCCTCGCCCATCCGGCGGTCGTGATGCACGAGAATTTCAGCCCCTTCTACCAACTCGCGCCGGACTGGGGCCTGATCCCGCTCATCATACTGGCGACCGTCGCCACAATCATCGCCAGCCAGGCGGTCATCACGGGCGCCTTTTCCATCGTGCGCCAGGCAATTCAGCTCGGCCTCCTGCCACGCATGGAAATCCGGCATACCTCGGAATCGACGGAAGGCCAGATCTATGTGCCGCGCGTCAACCGCCTGCTGCTGATCGGCGTCGTCATTCTGGTCGTTCTGTTCAAGAATTCCGATGCGCTGGCCAACGCCTACGGAATCGCGGTCACTGCCTCCATGGCGGTCGACACCGCGCTTGCCGCCATCGTCGTGCGCAAATTGTGGCGCTGGCCGATCTGGGGCGTGATGATATTCGTCGGCTTCTTCTTCGCCATCGACATGAGCTTCCTGTCGGCCAATCTCGTGAAAGTTCTGGAAGGCGGCTGGGTGCCGATCCTGCTCGGTTCGACCACGATGGTGCTCATGTGGACCTGGTCGCGCGGCACGGCGCAGCTCAACGAAAAGAGCAAGCGCGATTCGATCCCGACCTCCGATCTGTTGCGCATGCTCGCAAAATCGAAACCGACGCGCGTGCCCGGCACGGCCGTGTTCCTTACGGGATCGCCCGAAGTCGCCCCGCCCGCGCTCATGCACAATCTCAAGCACAACAAGATTTTACACGAACGGGTCGTGCTGATGGCGGTCGAGACGCAAGACATTCCGCGCGTCGATCCCGTCAACAGGTTCGAGGCGCAGAACCTGACGGACGGTTTCATGACCATCACGCTGCGTTTCGGCTTCATGGAAAGCCCGCGCATTCCCTCCGCGATCGCCGCCATGCGCAAGGGCGGCCACAAGTTCGACATCATGACGACATCGTTTTTCCTGGGGAGGCGAAGCCTGAAACCGAGCCCGAACTCAGGCATGCCGCTGTGGCAGGACAAGCTGTTCATCGCCCTGTCGAAACAGGCGACGACCGCAACGGACTTCTTCGCCATTCCTTCCGACCGCGTGGTCGAGCTTGGCGCGCAGGTGACAATCTGATTCCGGTCTAAAGTGCGGCCAGGGCCGCCGTCATGGCCTCGGCAGGAACTTCCGCAAGACGCGGCGCCTGCGTCCACAGGACGAAGGCGCGCACAGGGCGGCCCGAATAAATCTGTCCAACCGCCGCGCGATAAAGCGCGAGTTGCCTGACATAGGCGGCCGGAATTTCGTTGTGCGGCGCGCCGGTCTTGAAATCGGCGATCCAGACCTCCGCGCCAACTTCCGCGAGCCGGTCGATGCGTCCCGCGATTTCGAGCGGGCGACGGCCCTCACGCTCGATGCTGGCTGCAATCGCAATTTCGGCGCGCGAAGACGGCCCGAATAAAGGGGCGGCCGGCGCGAGCGCCAGCGCCTGCACGATTTCCTGCGCGAGCGCCTGCGCTGCGGCCTGATCGGCGTCCGATGCGTTGCGATGCGATTGCGCGCGGAAAAAACGATGGGCCGCCTCCTGGCGTTTTTCGGCCGGAAGGTTCGCCAGATTCTGCATCATCCGATGCACGAGAAGCCCGCGCCGCGCGCCATGCCCCTGCCCGGCGTCGGCGGCAATTTCGGACGGCTCGAAACGATCCGCGCCGGCAAGCGCGTTCGAGGGCCGCAGCGGCGGCGGCGGCTCCATTTCCGGGCGCGCTGCGGCAAACAGCCAGTCCGGCGCGCCGATGGCGGCGACTTCCGCTACAGACGCGCCAATTTCGCCTGCGCGGCCATCCTCGACACAGGCTTCGCCGAAGCGCCGCGCCTGACCGCCCGGCGCGCATTCGTCTTCGACCTGGTTCAGCGCATGGTCGAGACCGGCTGCGACCAGATCGTACCAGCAGCCCTCCTGCCGGCCGCGCGCGCCGTGATGCCCGCAGACATAGAGCCTTTCTTCGGCGCGCGTCAGCGCGACATAGAGGAGGCGGCGATATTCGTTTTCGGTTTCCGCGCGCCTGGCGCTGCGGCTTTCGGCGACGGGCGCGGGGTCGTCCGCGCCGTGCGGCGACCAGGCCAGGGTCGCGCCTGCGGGCGTATCGAGCGCAAACAGGCCGGCCTCGCCCGCCGCAGGCGGCAGGCGACAGGTGTCGGGCAGAAAGACGATCTTGGCCTCCAGCCCCTTGGCGGCATGCACGGTCATCACGCGCACGACGTCTTCGGCGCCTTCCATGTCGCGCTTGAGATTGAGTTGCAGCGCTTCGATCTCGTGAACGAAAGCAGCAAGCGAAGGCGCTTCACTGCGCTCGTGTTCGAGCGCAAGCCCCATGAATTCGTCGAGCGCATCGCCCGCCTCCGTTCCCAGGCGCGCGCGAAAAGCGCGCCGGCCGCCGTCGGGGCCAAGCAGCCGACTGAAGAAATCGAAGGGGCGGGATTCCTGCGCCCACTGGCGCCAGCGCGCGATTTTTTGCGCCGCCGCCGCATGGGAGGCGCCGGACGAAGCGCGCAGCGCGCCATCCAGGCTGGCCGCGCCAAGCTGCACAAGCGCGATCAGATCGTCGTCGTCGAGACCGACGAGAGGCGATTTCAGCGCGCAGGCGAGCGAATAATCGTCGTCGGGCGCAAGCGCTGCGCGCGCGGCCGCCGAAAGGTCCATGACGGCGATATGGCTTGCGACTTCCAGCCTGTCCGCGCCGGCGACGGGAACGCCCGCCGCTTTCAGGGCGCGCGTCATGGCCTCGAAGAAGGCGTCGCGCCGGCGCACGAGAATCATGACATCGCCCGGCCTGACCGGGCGCAGTTCGCCGCTTCTGGAATCGCGCACGCGCTCGCGCGAACCCGGAGCGGTCAGGCTTCCTATCTTCTGCGCGATGCGGCGGGCCAATTGCACCGGCGGCGCGGATTCGCGCGGCATGTCCAGCGGCGGGCGCCAATCCTCGGGATCGTCCGCCTTCTCGCCGACCACCGGCTCCCAGATGTCGACCATGCCGACGAGATCTTGTTTGAGCGCCTGATGGGTGGGCGGCGGTTCGGCGGCATCCGAACTGAGCCCGCGCAAGGCTTCCGGGCGGCCGAAAACGAGATCGACGGCGTCGAGGATGGTTTTGGCCGAGCGGAAGGACATATCGAGCCGCACCCCGTCGAAAGGCAGGTCGGCTTCTCTTGCGCGCCTGTCGAATTCGTTGCGCATGCGCCCGAACGATTCGGGCGAGGCGCCCTGAAACGAGAAGATCGACTGCTTCTCGTCGCCGACGGCGAAAAACGTCCGCCGGTTCGTCCGCGCGCCATGGCCCGCCATGAACTCGCCGGCAAGCGCCTCCAGAATTCGCCATTGCGTCTGACTGGTGTCCTGCGCCTCGTCGACGAGAATATGATCTATGCCGCTGTCGAGCTTGTAGAGCGCCCAGGCGGCGGCGCCTTCGCGCGTGAACAGCGCGCATGTGCGTTCGATCATGTCGTCGAAATCGAGCACGCCGCGTATGCGCTTCAATTCATCGTATTGCTTCAGGCAGCGGGCGGCGACCCGCAGCAGGGCGGCCGAACGGTCGCGCACGGCAAGCGCGCGCAATTTTTCGCGCAAGGCGTCGAGGCGCAAGGCTTCGGCGCGCAACATGTCGAGCAGGCCCGGCGCCTCCTTCTCGATTGCCCCGGTCCCGAGGCGCTTGCGCATGCCGCCCGCGCCATTGTCGGTGAAAAAGAATGTGAGATAAGCACCGAGACAGGCAGGGTCTGGCGCAAGCGCCGCAGCGCTTGCCAGCCTTTTGCCCTGCTCCTTGTCGGTCTTCGAGCTCGATGCGAAAACATCGGCGATGGCGCGCCATTCGCCCAGAACCGCACCGTCTGAGATCATCGCGCGCCGAACGGACGCTGCATCTTCGTTCGCCGCCAGTCCAAGCGCCTGCGGCAGTCGCGCGATCGCGCCTTCCGCATCCTCGAGCGTTGCGCGATTTTCCAGCGCTGCGGCGAGAATGCGGCCGAAGGCGAATTCGGAGCTTTCCTGCGCGACATGCGTCAGGGCCGCGCCGAGCGCAGGCTCGCCGGCGGCGGCCTCGAACGTCTGGCGCTGCGCCAACGCCAGAAGGTCCGTACGCTCCAGATCTTCGGCGGCGCGAAATTCGGCCGGCACATTGGCCTCGAATGGAAACAGATGCAGCACGCGCTCGCAGAAGGCGTGGATGGTCTGGATTTTCAGGCCGCCCGGCGTCTCGACAGCGGCAGCAAACAATTGGCGCGCGGAATCGAGATCGCGCGGCGGCGTTGCGCCGACAGCCTCGATCTCCTTCGTCAAAGCGTCGTCGTCCATCAAGGTCCAGCGCGCCAGCATGGCGAAGACGCGCGCCGACATGTTGGCGGCGGCCGCCTTGGTGAAGGTGAGGCAGATGAGGCGCGAGGGTCGAACCCCCGACAGAAGCAGGCGCACGACACGCTGGGTGAGGACATGCGTCTTGCCGGAGCCGGCATGCGCGGACACCCAGGCGGAGACTTCGGGACTGGAAGCGCGCCGCTGCTTTTCAAGCGTATGCGCGGGAATAGCGAACTTCATGGCTCGCCCTCGCTCTCGCCGCCGGAGGCCGACCATTCCTTTACGCGCGCGAGGTGATCGTATGCGCCCTCGTAAACGATGAATTGGGCGAGCGCGCGCGAGGCATAGCCTTGCTCGAAATTGCGATAAGCGGACAGAAGCTTTTTCAACTCCGCGAAATGCTCGTCCGCGAGATCGACGAATTCCTGCCCGGGCGCGCTGACGGGCGCGATTTCGCCGCCGTCCTTCCCGCCGACCCTGATATAGAGGCCGCACTCGGGCGCAACCGCGCCGATGCTTGCAAAAGCGCCGCGCCGCGCCATCGCCGCCTCAAGCGTCAATTGCGGCGCAAGGCCGATCCTGACCTGCTTTGCGGTCGGCGGCCGCCCGGTCTTGTAATCGACGATGGTCGCGCGCCCGGCCGCGTCGATCTCGATGCGGTCGGCTGCGGCGGAAAGATGAAACACGGCGCCGTCATCGAGGTCGATGGCGAGCGTTCCTCGCGTTTCCGCGACAATGCGCGCAAGATGCGCGCGACGCTCGGCTTCATAGGCGATGACATAATCCAGGCCGGCTTCAAGCGCAGGCCAGCGGAAGGCGCGCCAGGCGGGGTCGGCGAAGAAAGCGCCGAGTTCTTCCCGCGCGGCATTGACGAGGAAATCGCGCGCTTCCTGCGGCAGCGGGCCGGACGGCCAGCGCCCGGCAAGTTCGGCAAGCGCTGCGTGAACTCCCGTGCCCTGCTCGGCCGCGCCAATTGCGAAATCGAGCGGGGGCAGCGGATGAAGCTTCAAGATGCGCTCGGCGTAAATCGCGTAGGGGTCGCGGCGCAAGGCCTCGATCCGCGTGACGCTGAGCCTGTCCGGCCGCATGTCGAGCGGCGGCTTCGGCGCGGGACGGGCGAGCGGCGCAAGGGTCGGCGCATGGTCGATCAGGCGTGCAAGGCCGAGCCAGTGCGCGCCGCGCGCGCGCAAGGCCGCAAGCTCCGTTTCGCCGGCAAGCGCGCCGAGACGTTGCAGGAAACGCGAGGCGACGGTGGGGGCGCGCGCGCGCTTCAACGCGCGCGTCAGAACGACGTTTTTCGCACCCATGGCGTTGGCATAATCGTGCGCGCTCTGGCCGATGCGGCGCTCGGGCGGGCTTAAACCCAATTGCGCGCGCATCGGGCGGTTGAGAAAGGCGTCGCTCTTGGGTTGCGGCGGCCAGATGGTTTCATCGAGCCCTGCAAGCACGACGAGATCGGCGTCGAGCAGACGGGCTTCGAGCGCGCCGAGAATTTTCAGGCGCGCATGCGCGCGATGTGGCCCGCGCACGATCTGGCTCGACAAAAGACGGTCGAACAGGGCGCGATAATCGTCCAGATCGAATTTCACGCCCTGCGCTGCGTCCTCGCCAAGGGCGCCGACCTCATCGAAAAGATCGCGCAAGGCTGCGGCGTCTTCACCTTCCTGCGGCGCGGCATGTTTTGCGAGCGCTTCGAGGCATGCCGTGTGAAGCGCAATCCATGCGCCAACGCCGCGTTTTTCGCCTTGCGCCCGCAAGGGGGCGAGCGCTGCATCCGCTGCAAGCGCCAGATGCTTCATTTCCCGCCAATCGCAATCTTCGATGCGTTGCGTTGCGGGATGGGCGTGACGGTCGCGCGCATTTTCGCGCGCAATGGCGAACCGTGCGCTAAAGTCATCGTTGTGCGGCGTTGCGCGCAGAACCGCGATTTCGACGAGTTGCGCCAGACGCTGCGTGCACGCTCGCTCCTGCGTTGGCGCAACGCGGTCGCTGCCGAGCAACGCCAGAAAGGCGACATCGGAATTTTCGCACGCCGCACGGAGAGCGGCGCGGGAAAAAGCGCCGGCGCCGGTTGCGCCGAGCGGTTCGCCGCCGGAATCGTCGACATGAATATCCCAGCGCACGAGTTCGGCGCGCACGCGGCGCGCAATCGCACGGTCCGGCGTAATCAGGGCGGCGGTCGCATGCGGCGTCTCCAGCGCGCAGCGCAGACGAATGGCGATGGCAAGCGCTTCTTCGCGCTCGTCGGCGGCCTCGATGAGCGCGACATCGGCGAGCGCTTCGGCGCGCTCGTCGCCGCAGGCCGCCACATAGGCGCGCCAGTCCGACGTCGCCTGACCAGGCGCGAGCGTGCGCGAGACGAAACGGCCGCGCTTTTCGAGCGCGCCGTGCGGGCGGCCGAGCGCACGCACATCGTTGCGCTCCACGCCGAGACGCTGGAGCAGGCGGGCAAGAGCCGCCTGCGGATGGCTCCAGGCGGGCTCGATCTCGTCCTTTCGACCCAGGATGAAGCGCCAGTCCTTGTCCGGCATGATCTGGTCGAGGCCCGGCAGAACCACGGCGCCGCGCGGCATGCGCGCGATGGCGCGCATAAGGTCTGCGGTAGCGCGATTGGTGCCGGTGGAACCAAGCACGATGGTCGGCTCGTCCACATTGGCAAGGCGGACGATTTCCTGCCCGATCAGTTTCGCCCTTCGCGCAACAAGGTCGATGACGCCGCGTTCGGCCAGAAGATCGGGCCAATGCGCAAAAGCGATCTTGAGGAAGTCGGCCGATATGCCCCAGTAACGATCGTAATCCTCGGCCGCCAGATGACGCACGCTCGACCAGTCCGCGCCCTCGACAATGAACTCGTCGATGAGCGACCCGAGTTCGTCGGCCAGCGCCAGGGCATCGGCAGGCGTTGCGCCGACAACGAGCGCCTGCGACGGATCGGTGACGATCCTCCCATCCGCGCTCCGCCCGACGATGGCGCCGCGCAGGGCGCTCGACCATGCGCGCACGAGATTGGCCAGAAGAAAGCGGCGCTCGATATCGCTTATGGCCGGCGGCGCGCCAGGGTCGAAGGATTGAAAGACGTCCGGTTCGGCTGCATTTGCCGCGTCTTCGTCGACCGCGCCGAGCGGCCGGATTTTTGGCAGAAAGGTTGCAGCGCTTCCGGATTGTCTTGCAAATTCCGCAACCAGCGCGCGGGTTGCGCGTTGTGTCGGCACGTAGATCGTAACATCGGCCAGCGAAAGCGGGCCGGATGCGCGCGAAACGCCGGATACGATTTCGCCCGCCAGCAGGGCGCGCACAAAGGTTGCGAGAAAGGGAACGCCCGGCGCAATCGTGAAAAGGCGCGCGCGCGCCATGGTCAGGCCACAGGCCGCGCGTAGGCGCGCTCGGCCTCCTCGATCGCCTCGGGAGAGCCGACATGCAGCCATTGGCCGTTGAGCCTCAGTCCATGAAGACGCCCGGCTTCGGCTGCGCGAAAGAAATAGGGCGCAAGACGAAACACTTCGTCCTGCGCATCGGCGAACAGGCTCGCCTTGATAATACCGACCCCTGCATAGACGAAGGCGGAAACCTCGCGTTCGGCGCGCTTCGTCAGAACGCCTTCGGGCGTCATGTGAAAATCGCCGGGCCAGTCGACGCCGACACTGCCCGAGGTCGCCGCCACCAGCAGCAGCACATCCATGTCCTGCGGCCGCCACGCCTTGCGCATGGCCGCGATGGCGGAATTGGGGCCTTCGATCCAGACGGCGTCGGTGTTGCAGATAAAGAAATCATTGTCGCCGATCAGCGGCAGAACCTTGCGAATGCCGCCGCCCTGATCGAGCAGTTTCCCGCGCTCGTCGGAGATGACGATCTGCGGATGCGTTCTGCCCTTGAGATGCGTTTCGATCTGGTCGGCCAGATGATGCACATTGACGATGGCGCGCGCGACGCCGCCATCGTCAAGCCGATCCAGCATGTGATCGAGCATGGCCTTGCCGCCGATTTTCACAAGCGGCTTCGGCAGGCTGTTCGTGATCGGGCGCATGCGCGAGCCAAGGCCCGCCGCAAACACCATGGCCGTATCCAGCGGATTTCGCGCGATGGGGCTTGTGGTCAATCGTGCGTCCTCGGCAATGGGGCATCCTCGGCAATCAGGCGTCTTCAACCGTGCGCGGGAGATGGGCGGCATGCCATTCGCGCAGCGCGGCGAGCGCGGGATGGGCGAGATTCTTGCGCAGGTAGCGAGCGACGCGCGGCAGGTGCGCAAGATATTGCGGCTTGCGATCACGCTTGTCGAGACGCGCGAAAATGCCAAGGATCTTGGTTGCGCGCTGCGCGCCAAGAATGGCGTAGGCGCGCGCAAAGCCGGACATATCGAAATCGGGCGAAGCGGTGCGGCGCAATTGCGCGTAACCGCCAAGCAGCCGCAGTTCCATCTCGTCGGGCACGCTCACGCGCGCATCCTGCAGGAGCGAGACCACGTCATAGGCCGGATGGCCCATCACGCAATCCTGAAAATCGATGATGCCGACGCGCTTCAGGCCTTCGCGCTCCGGCAGCCAGATGAGATTGGGCGAATGGTAATCGCGCAGGGTCCATGTCGCCGGCGCATTGACGATTTCGATCGCGGTCTGGCGCCAGAGATTGACGAAGGTCGCGCGCTGGCCCGAGGAAAGCTGCGCTCCGGCGATATGGGGCGCATACCATTCGAGCAGCAATTCGATCTCGATCAGAAGCGCATCGAGATCGTAAGGGGGAATGCGATAGTTCGAGCCGTCGTCCATCGCAATCGTGTCGGAGCGCGGCGCGCCATGAATATGGGCGAGCGCGCCGGCAGCCTCCGCGTAGCGCTCGCGGATCGGACCATTCTCGTCGACGACGCCCAGCGGCCCCAGATCCTCGAGCACGACGAAACCGCCTTCCCGATCGTCGGCGTAAATTTCGGGCGCGGAAAGATCGGCCGCGCGCAAGGCGTGGTCGATGGCGATGAAGGGGGTGATATTTTCCGCAAGCCGCGCGATGGCGCTATAGGGCTTTCCGTAGCGCACGGGCGGGCCGTCGGGGCGCGGCGGCGAGATCATCAGAATGGCGCCGGCGCCGTCGGGCCTGGTCAGCCGCTCGTAGGCGCGCGAGGAGGCGTCGCCCAGCATGAAGGCGCGCTGCGCGTCCTGCCAGCCGGCGGCGCGCAGAATGTCGACAGCGCCTTTCGCGCGCGAAAGGCGGGTTGCAAAGGCGCCGAAACCGGTCAATTCGATCACGCGCCGGTCGCCGCCTCCAGGCGGAATGGCCAGGCGCACGTCGAGGCGCTCGACAGGCAAGGCCCCGCCGGCGCGCTCGGCCCATTCCACCAGAACGAGCGCGCTGTCGGTCGCCTCCTCCCAGCCGAGCTCGGTCAGCTCGCCGGGATCGGCGATGCGATAGAGGTCGGCGTGCACGATGGGGAAGGCCGCGCCATCGTAAATCTGCATCAAGGTGAAGGTGGGGCTTGGCACTTCGAGATCGTCCGCGCCCGTGATCTTGCGAATGAGCGCGCGCGCGAAAGCGGTTTTGCCGGCGCCGAGATCGCCTGTGAGGGTGACGAGATCGCCGGCGCCGACAAGGTCGGCCACCTGCCCGGCGATGTCGCGCGTAGCAGCCTCGTCGGAGACTTCGATCCGCCAGCTCGCGGGTTGGGCGGGCGCGTTCATACCGGCGACCTGGCGCCGTCGAGCTGCGGGGCGGCCTCGCTTGCGGCTTTACTTGCGGCCTCGCTTGCGCGGGCAGGAAAAATGCAGGTTACGGCGGTGCCTTCGCCCGGCGCCGAATCTATATGGATCTTGCCTTCGTGCAACTCGACCAGCGCCTTCACGATGGACAGGCCGAGACCGACGCCGCGATGGCGCGCGCCGATCGTATGGCTCTTGAAACGATCGAAAACTTTGTCGAGCACATCGGGCGGAATGCCGCGTCCATTGTCGGAAACCTTGAAGGCGATTTCCTCGTCGCGCCGCAGCGCTGCGAGCGTGACGGTCTGACCGGGCTCGGAAAAGCCGATCGCGTTCGACAGCAGGTTGAACAGAATCTGGCGCACGCGCTTGCCGTCGGCCCGGAAAGTCCCAACATCGTCGAGGGCGACAATCGACAGATGGATGCCCGATTCCGACAAACGGTCCTGAACGCCGGCGGCCGCCGCGCGCATGGTTCCGGCGATGTCGACATCCTCCAGTTCGAGATGCATGCCGTCCTTGTCGATCGTTGCGAGATCGAGAATGTCGTTGATGATGGCGAGCAGCGCCTCCGACGATTTCATGACATAGCCGACATAATCGCGCTGGCGCTGGTTGAGCGGGCCGACGCTCTCGTCGCCGAGAAGCTGGATGAAGCCGATGATGTTGGTGAGCGGCGAGCGCAATTCGTAGGAAATGTGATGCACGAAATCGTTGCGCAGGTTTTCGGCTTCGATCAACGCCTGGTTGCGGTCGGTGAGCGCGCGCTCGACGCTGACCTGCGCGGTGGCGTCGATGAAGGTGAGCAGCGTCGCGCCGTCGGGCAGCGGCTGCGCCGCGCAATCGAGTACGAGGCCGTCGGAACGGTTCATGCGAAAGGCGAGGCCCGTGCGCTGTTCGTGCAGACCGGTGACGACTTCACGCAGCTTGGCGAAACCACCGTCCTGGTCCGCCAGCGGCGCGCATTTCTGGGCGATGGCGTCGAAATGCGGATGGTCGGCGAGCGCTGCGTCGTCGAGCCGCCATATGTGCGCGAAAGCAGGATTATAAAGCTTGAGCCGGCCGTCCGTGCCGAACACGACGACGCCTTCCTGCAAGGTGTCGAGCGTCTCGTTCTGCACGCTCATCAATTGCTTGAAGCGCGATTCGATCTCGAAGCGCTCGGTCACGTCGTCGTAGAGATAGGTTACGCCGCCATGCGGGCTCGGGTTGGAGACGACGCGGAACGTGCGTCCGCCCGGCACATACCAGAGATGCTCGCGCGTCTCCTGCGCCTGATAGGCGGACATGAGGCCCGCCCGCCAGGTGCGGAAGTCGGCCTGCTCGGGCAGGCGCCGTTCGGCGCGCAGCCGGTCGAGAATTTCGGAATCGGTGGGGCCCTGATCGAGAAAATCCTGCGGCAGGCCCCAGAGCTGGCGATAGGCGGCGTTGTGGAACGCCAGCCGTTTCTGCCCGTCGAAAATAGCCACCGCCGTCGGCAATTGGTCGAGCGTGCGCGTGTGCGATTCCATCTGCTGTTCGAGATTGTCGCGCACTGCCTCAAGCTCGCTGAGGTCCTGCGCATAGCCGACCGCACCGGCGCGCGTGGGAACGTCGACGATGTCGAGCAGGCAGCGGGCGCCCGAGACGAGGCCCGGCAGGCGCGCGCGCCAGATTTCGCCGGACGCCATGACGCGGCGGCTGGTTTCGCGTGCGTCGCGATCGAGCAATTCCACGCCTTTGGCGACGGCCTCGGTCGAATCCCCGGCCTCGACCGCGCGCGCATAAGCGCTGTTGACCCAGGAGAGCGCGCCCTCGGTATCGCGCATCCAGACGGGCGCGGCGATGGAATCGAGCATGGCGCGGAGCCCGTCGGTCTGGGCGCCGAGTTCGGCATGGCGCTGACGCAAGGCCAGAAGTTCGAGGCGGTCGCCCGATATGTCGCGGATGCGCAGGACGGCGCGGCCGGAAATGGCGCGCCCCTCCGCCTCGAGATGGCGGCCGGCGAGCGAAACCAGGGACATGCGGAAGCCTTCGCCGCGCCGGCGCAGGCGCTCCACGCAATCGTCCAGCCTTTGCGCGAGCGCGGGCTCCAGCCATGCGCCGAAGCCGAGCGCGCGGCGCGGCACCGGCGCATCCGTCACCAGGCCGATCTCGCCCTCTATCTCCGGTTCGCCCGAAGCCGAGCCCCAGGCGACAATGATCTGCGGTTCGGCGGACAGAAAGACATGGGCGCGCTCGAGCTTGGCGCGCGCGCTCTCGAGTTCGGCGACCAGCGCGCCCTCGCGCTGCGACCATTGCTTGCGGCCGGTCAGATGCAGCATTGCGGTGATGGTCGCAAACAGGACGAGGCCGATGAACATCGAGACGCCCGCGACATTGGAGTCCTGGATAGGCTGTCCCGCGACTTCTATTTTGGCCAACGCCGGGACCGCCGTCGTCAGCGTCAGCCAGGACGTGGCCGCAGCCAGTCGAAAGGCGTATCCCCGAACGGAAATTTTTTGCGCGAAAGTCCTGCGCAACCGGCGGCCAAGATCAGACAGCGCCAGAAAACGGCCATGCCCGGCCTGAGCAGGCGCTTGCGACGCAACCACGCTCGGCGCAACCACATTCGGCGCAACCACATTGTGATGTTGCACGAAGTGATTCTGCCGCCGCCTCATCGCCATCCCCTTTGAGGGCGCAAGCGCGCATCGGCAAAACGCCGACAGCATGAGCCTCACGCCCGGCAGCATCCGCCCTGCCGCCCGAATCAATCCAATCTAGCCTTACGGGACGGT
>JBKDZW010000188.1:0-1651 GCA_047971685.1 Rhodoblastus sp. | reverse complement strand
TGATATCGGACACGATGGAGGCGATGGTCGCGCGTGCGGCCTCCACGGCCGCCTCGGCGCTGACGACTTCCGCCTTGGCGGCGGCGATGGCCGCCTCTCCCGCCGCGCGCTGCGCTTTCGCCGCCTCGACGGCGGCCATCGCGCCCTGCTGGTTCGCCCGGTCGTCGTCGAGAACCTGCTGGCTCGTCGAGTTGGACTTCACCAGATGTTCGGAGCGCGCGAGCCTCCGGCTGGCGGCGTCGAGCTGGGCCTCGCGCTGGGCCACGACAGCGACCGCGGCCTCACGCTCCGCCTGGCGCTGTGTGACGAGGCTGCGGGCGGTGTCGATGCCGATGGTCGAACGCCTCAACTCGGCTTCCGCCTGGCGGCGCCTGCTCTCGAGCTGCTCTATGTCCATCTGGGCCAGCGTCTGGCCCGCCTCGACGAAGTCGCCCTCGTCGGCGAAAATCTCCTTGATGCGGCCTGCGATCTTGGTCGAGATGTCGATCTCGACGGCTTCGATCCGGCCGTTTCCACCCGCGATACCCTCGGGAAGTCCGGGCCCGCTGAGCTTCCTCCATCCATAATAGCCGACCACCACGACGAGTATGGCGAGGGCGGCAGGCAACCAGGGTCTTGCATTGGGCTTCATCGTATCGACCTCGTCATGGCTTCTCCCCGGATCGCCGGTCCTCGCGGGAATCTGCGCTCGGGCGCGAGGCGAAATTCCGCCTGGCGGCCCGCGATCATTCGCCACGCCGCGCGCAACGATCATCCACCGGGCGGCGCACTTGCGCGAACGCCGTCAGGCAAACGATCCCACGGCGCCGATTCCCGACGCCCTGATCTAAATCAACGAAGGTTGACGAACGAAAATCCTGCGATGCGCCCCGACGGACGGACGCACGATTGCAGCCGGCGTATCGCGGCTTGCGCGCGCAGGCGCATTTCCCTCGACAATCGCGGACAGGTCGGGTGGCGAACGCACGACCGGCGCCCGCGCGAGACGCGAGAGGCGAGAGGCCGAACCGCTACACGATATGGAACCGCGCGGGGCCCGCTGGGCTCACCAGCCCGCGATGCGCTTGCAGGCCGCGCTGGCGTTGAACGCGTATCTTCCGTTACAGGCGTAGGCCACCGGCGGCTCGCCCGTCTTCTCGAACAGATCGTAGCCTTCCTTCAGGTTGCGCCAGAAAGGCGCATATTGCTCCTGTCCGCTGGAGGCGAAGGCGAGGAGGCCCGAACCGGTTTCCCGCGCGAGCTGCGTTGCGGTCATCCGGAACGGGAAAATGTGGACCTGGACTTCCTTCTGCCCATTGGCGATGGCGGCGGCGACGTAATTGTAGATCTCGTCGATGCTCCGGTCGGTCATGGCGTAGCAGCCGACCGACTGGCAATCGCCATGCACCATCAGCGCCGCGCCGGTATAACCGAGCTGCTTGTCGAGGGCATTGGGGAAGCCGACATTGAAGGCGCGATAATATTTCGACCTGGGATGCAATTGCTTCGCCGAGACCGAATAGAATCCCTCGGGCGATTGATAGTCGCCTTCGCGTTTCTTGGGCCCCAGATGCCCGGACCTTTTGCAGATCGAATAGGATTTGTAGAGCGCGAGACGCTCGCCCTTGCGCAGCCAGAGTTCGAGTTCGCCCTCTTTCTTGAAGATGCGGAC
>JBKDZW010000187.1:0-33063 GCA_047971685.1 Rhodoblastus sp. | reverse complement strand
TCTATTTCACGATATTGTTCGTTCATATCGTGATGGCGGCGGTTGCGGCGCTGATCGTGCCTGTCGCCATCGTTCTGGCCTTGCGCAAGGCCTTCGCCTGGCATCGCCGCGTCGCGCGCTTTGCCTTGCCGATCTGGCTGTTCGTCTCGGCCTCGGGGCTCGTCGTCTATGCGATGACGATTCACCTGTTCCCCTACAAGGGCTGAGGTGAAAACCCAGGCTTTCCAAAGTAGGAGGTCTTGAGAAAACTCAGACCTCCATTTCAAAGTAGGAGGTCTTGAGAAAACTCAGACCTCCATTCCGAAGTAGGAGGTCTTGAGAAAACTCAGACCTCCATGATGATGCGCGGCCAGACTTTTCGGTCCCAGGCCTTCTCGCCGCCGGCCGCCGTCACGATCCTGCCGTCGCGCATCAATATCCAATAGGGCACGCCGCCACCGTCGTGCTCGATGAGGGTGCGCAGCGGCCGCATGGCGTCCGGCCAGAATTTGTCGTCGAGCGCGTCCGCCAGTCTGGTGGCGATGATCTCGCGATAGTCGATGCGCTCGAAAGCGACCGACTTCTTGAAATCGGGACGCCGTTCGTTACGCCAGCGCAGGCAAGGCGCGCAATCCTCGGCGCCGACATAGACGACGGTGAGTTTGCCGCGCTTCTTCTGTGTGGTGAAGCCGCTGCCCTGCTTTTTCCAGTCGAGAAGCGGCGAGAAGGCGAGAAGCCCAGTCCATGCGAACAGGCCGGCCATCGCCAGACGACGATTGGAGATCACGATGCGCTCATCCCTCGGTTCGAGCGGGATGCGCCTCTACGACCGCAAGGCGCCCGCTCCGCGTTTTGCCTGCGAGCAACGATCCGCTTTCGCCGTGGCGGTCAAAACCGGATCGCTCCATGGGCATAGGCAAATCTAGCGAGGCGTCCGGCTGCTCGGCTTATCCGAGATCAATTGAGGTAAAAGCGCTGCGCATTATCAAAAATCAAGGTCGGCGTCTGTGCGAGATACAACAAGTTAATCATCGTGAACCAGATGCGCCGACCCGAACCATGGCAGGACGGTTCGCGCGATGGAGGGGCGTGAGATGACGACGACAACCGGAGCCGGCGACGGCGGCGACAAGAATGAGCGCATCCCGTTCATGCAACGAGTTCTCGACGACCCCTTCCTGCTCCTGTTTCTCGGGGTCGTCATACCGACTGTGCTCTATACGATGTGGGCGGTGATGGAAGTCGCCTCCATTCCGATCGGCAAGTGAGGGGAGGCGCTCATGTCGGTTAGCTCTCCGCAACAACGGATCTGGTGGAAACAACCGATCGAAAAGGTCGAGCTGGTCTGGGTGCTCGTCGCATTCGCGTGGGGCCTTTTCATGTTCGTGTTCATGGTCGCCTGGCATTTCATCGGGGGTCAGAACCTGTCCAATGAAACCTACCGCGTCCTGCCTTCGTCCTATGAAAAAAAGACCGAGGATTTCGCCAAAAAATATCAGGTGCGCGAAGAGGACGGCATTCCCGTCGTCAAGCCGCCGGCAGGCGCAGACGTTTACATGCTGGGGCGCACGTTCCAGTGGTGGCCGATGCTCGAACTGGAAGAAGGGCAGAGCTACCGCATCCACCTGTCTTCGCTCGACCTGCAACACGGGTTTTCGTTGCAGCCGACCAATATCAACATTTCGGTCCATCCCGGCCTCGAGCACATCGTGACGCTGACGCCGACTGCGACCGGCACGTTCGGCATCATCTGCAACGAATATTGCGGGCTCGGCCATCATGTGATGACCGGGAGAATTTACGTGACGAAGAAGAAGGCCGCCGAGGCCGCCGGCGCTGCGCCGGCCATCGTTGCAAAGACCGGGGAGGCGAAATAGCCATGAGCAGCATCGACGTCGCTTCTGCGGGACCGATTCCGCGCAAAACCGAATTCCGGCAATGCCCCTATACGGGGCTGAAGGTCGACATTGCCGCGCAAACGCTCATCAAGGCGAATGCGGTTGCAGCCGTCGTCTTCCTGGCGGTGGGAGGCCTGTTTGGTCTTCTCATCGCGCTGACGCGATGGCCGGCCGTGCATCTTCTGTCAGCCGAAATGTTCTATCTCGTGCTGACCGCGCATGGCGCGGACGTGCTCGTCTTCTGGCTCGTGTTTTTTGAAATCGCGGTTCTCTATTTTGCCTCTGCGGTTCTTCTCAATTGCAGACTGGCGGCGCCAAAGCTCGCCTGGGCCGCCTTCATCATGATGCTGTTCGGCGCTGTGCTGACCAATATCGCGGTGCTGCAAGGCGAATCGACCGTCATGTTCACCTCCTATCCGCCCTTGCAGGCCAAGCCGCATTTCTATCTCGGCCTGATCGTGTTTGCGGTGGGCGCTCTTCTGGGAACGGCGCTGTTCTTCGCCACCCTTGTGATCGCCAAGGAGGAAAAGACCTACGAGGGCTCGATCCCGCTCGTCACCTTCGGCGCGCTGACGGCCGCGATTATCGCGGTCTATACGCTCGCCTCGGGCGCGATCATCCTGATCCCGACCTTCCTGTGGTCGGTCGGGCTCATCAGCAATATCGATCCGCTTATGTACAAGGCGATCTGGTGGGGTTTCGGCCATTCGTCGCAGCAGATCAATGTCGCGGCCCATGTGTCGATCTGGTATCTGATCGCCGCGCTCGTCGTCGGCGCCAAGCCGCTCTCCGAAAAAGTGAGCCGCACGGCGTTCCTTATGTACATCCTGTTTCTCCAGCTTGCGTCGGCGCATCATCTTCTTGCCGATCCGGGCATGAGCTCGGAATGGAAGGTGCTCAACACCAGCTACATGATGTATCTGGCGGTCATGGGGTCGATGGTGCATGGGCTGACCGTGCCCGGCGAGGTCGAGGCGGCGCAGCGCCGCAACGGCTTCAACCATGGCGCGTTCGAGTGGCTGCGCAAGGCGCCCTGGGGCAATCCGGCTTTCTCCGGCATGTTCCTGTCGCTCGTTATGTTCGGCTTCATCGGCGGCATTTCCGGGGTCATTCTCGGCACCGAGCAGCTCAACCTGCTCATGCACAACACCATCTATGTGCCGGGGCATTTCCACGGCACCGTGGTCACGGGCACGACGCTCGCCTTCATGGCCGCGACCTATCTCGTGCTGCCGCTGATCTTCCAGCGCGATATCATATGGCCGGGCATGGCGCGCTGGCAGCCTTATCTGTTCGGCGCAGGCGCCGCCGGCATTTCCGTGTTCATGATGGGCGCCGGCACGCTCGGCGTCTCCCGCCGCCACTGGGACATCACGTTCTCGGATGCGGCCGTGTCTGTTCAGCATTCCGCGGGCGCCTTTCTGATGATGGGCCTCAACGGCATCAGCGCCATCATCGCGACCGTCGGCGGCATCATGTTCGTCGTGATCGTGGTCGGCAGCATCCTGTTCGGACCGAAGGTCGGACCGGGCCACAAGCTGGCGTTCCCGCTGCATAGCGGCGGCGCGGAGGCTGCGTCCCATTATGGCAGCGAGCAGCATCCCAAGCTCACGGGCACCGCCATTCTGGTCGCCGTGTTCTTCATCTGCTTCGTGCTCTACTACTTCGTGAACTGGAAATATCTGTCCGATCTCTGGCTGTTCCGCTGAGCATCGAGAGCGAAGAACCGGACAGCGAGGAACTGGACATGGCCGCGTACCTGAAAACCGCAGCAAGCCTGCTCAAACTCAGGATCGGCATAGCGATCGCCGCCAGCGCCCTTGCGGGCATGGCGGCGGCGCAGGGAACAGGGCCTGGATGGCTGCGGGCGCTCGCGCTCGCGGTCGCCGTCATCGGCGCCTCGGGGGCCGCCGGCGCCTTCAACCATTACTACGAACGCAAGACCGACCGGCTGATGGCGCGCACGCGCCAGCGGCCGTTCGCCAGCGGCATGCTTGGCGAGAGCTTGTGGTGGCCGGCGGCCTTTCTCGGGCTTCTGGCGGTTTCGCTGGCGCTTGCCTGGGCGGTTTCGGGCGGCATGGCCGCAACTTACGTTTTCCTCGGCGCCTTCACTTATGGAATCGTTTACACCGTGTGGCTGAAGCGCCGTTCGGTGTGGAACATCGTCGTCGGCGGCCTTGCCGGCAGTTTTGCGGTGCTGGCGGGGGCGGCTGCCGTCGATCCCGATCCGCAGGCTGCGCCCGTTCTGCTGGCGCTGATCCTGTTTCTCTGGACGCCGCCGCACTTCTGGAGCCTGGCCGCCTCCAAAAAGGACGATTATGCGCGCGCCGGCGTGCCGATGCTGCCGGTTGTCGCCAGCGACAAGGCCTGGCCGCTGGCGATCCTTGGCCACACAATCGTGCTTGTTGCGCTGTCGATTGCGCCGCTGTGGTTCGGGCTCGGGACGTTTTACGGCGTCTTCGCCGCCGTCGGCGGCGCTATCTTCGTGTGGCGCAGCGTGATGCTCGCCATCAGACCGGGCGACCGGCGCGTGGCGATGGCGAATTTCGGCGCCTCGCTCATCCAACTCGTTCTGCTGGTTTGCGGCGTCTTGCTCGATGCTGCGAGCGGACATTCGACATGGCCCTTCTGAGAACGATTTTTTGCGCCGCAGCGGCGGTTGCAATCGGCCTTGGCGGGTCGGCGCGCGCTGAGCGGCTCGATGCGGCCTCGGTCCACGAGCGCAGCGAAGCGGCGATCGGGCGTGCCGTCGGCGATTACACGCTGACCGATTCCAATGGCGAGAAATTCAAGCTTTCCTCCTATCGCGGGCAGCCAGTCGTTCTCAGCCTGATCTATACATCGTGCTCGTCGGTGTGCCCGCCGACAACGCAGCATCTGCGCACGGCGGTCGCCAATGCACAGAGCATTTTCGGCGCGGACCGCTTCGCGGTCGTGACGCTTGGATTCGATGCACGCAGCGACACGCCGGCCCGCATGGCCGGTTTCAAGGCGACGCAGGGCGTGGATGCGCCAAACTGGCGCTTTGCGAGCGCCGACGCCGTCACGATCTCCGAATTGCTGCGCGATGTCGGATTTTCCTATTCGACCGCCGCCGGCGGCTTCGAGCATATAACGCAGACGACGATCATCGACCCGCAGGGCAAGGTCTATCGCCAGGTCTATGGCGAGGACTTTCCATTGCAGGTGTTCATGGAGCCGCTGAAAGAGGCGGTCTTCGGACTTGCTGCGACCTCTTTGTCGTTGAACGCAATCGTCGACCGCATCCGCTTCGTATGCACGGTTTACGACGCCAATTCCGGCCATTACCGGACGAGTTACGCGACCTTTATCGGGATAGGGGTGGGCGCGCTGTCGCTTCTGTTGTGCGGCTGGGCCATCGCCAGCACCTGGCGAAGCGCGCGCCTCGCACGCGATGCGCGCGAAGCGGCCAAAAGCGGCCAACCATCGGCCGGGGCAACGCGTTGATCGCAGCAGTACAGGCCTTGTTGCGGGGCGGGTTCGATCGGGCCGAGCGTGCGCTGGACCGTCTGGTGGGACCGCAAGCCAATCCGCTCGCCCAGCTTGGCGCGCTCGGTTATTTTTTCTTCTGGATCGTGGCGGTCAGCGGTCTGTACCTCTTCGTCTTCTTCGACACGGGCGTCACGCGTGCGTTCGAATCCGTGGCATGGATGAGCGGGCCGCAATGGTGGCATGCCGGCGTCGTGCGCAGTTTCCACCGCTACGCTTCCGATCTCATGATCGTCACGATGTTTCTGCATCTGATGCGGGAATTCTCGCTCGACAGGTTTCGCGGCGCCCGCTGGTTTTCCTGGTTTTCAGGCATACCGCTGATCGCCTTTCTCTATGTCAGCGGCATCACCGGCTATTGGCTGGTGTGGGACAAGCTTGCCCAATATGTCGCCATCACCTCGACGGAACTTCTCGACTGGATGCCGATATTCGGCGAACCGATTGCGCGCAATTTTCTCGACGCGACGAGCCTGTCGAGCCGCTTTTTCACCTTGCTGGTCTTTCTGCATATTGCGGCGCCGATCGCGCTCTTGTTTGCAATGTGGGTTCACATCCAGCGGATCTCGCGTCCCCGGGTCAATCCGCCGCGCCTGCTCGGCGGCGTCGTGCTGTTCTCCCTTCTGGCGGTGTCGCTGCTCATGCCTGCACACAGCCAGGAGCCGGCCAATCTTGCGCAGGTTCCAAGTCCGGTCAAACTCGATTCGCTTTTCCTGGCGCTTTATCCATTGGCCGACCGTGCGCCCGGCGCCGCCTGGGCGGGGTTGGCGGCGTTCGGCCTGCTGATGGCGCTTGCGCCCTTCCTGCCACGCCGCCGTCAGCCGGCGCCGGCCAAGATATTTCTCGATCATTGCAACGGTTGCGGCCGCTGTGTCGACGATTGTCCCTATGAGGCGCTGCGCCTGACGCGCCGCACGGATGGAGCAGTCTATCTTCAGGAGGCGATTGTCGATCCGAGCAAATGCGTGTCGTGCGGCATTTGCGTCGGCTCATGTCCGTCGTCGACGCCGTTCCGGCGCAGTCAGGAATTGGTGACAGGCATAGATCTTCCGGATTATCCGCTGGTGCGGATGCGGCAGGATCTGATCGCCAATTGCGCGGCGATGACCGAAGGGCCGCGCATTCTGGCGATCTCTTGTCCGCATGGCGCAGGCAAGCATCTGGCGCCTGGACCCCATCTTGGGGTGCTCGAACTGCCTTGCGTGGCCATGGCGCCGCCGTCGTTGATCGATTTCGCGCTCAGCCGGGGGCATGCCGATGGCGTTGCGGTGATCGGCTGCGCGGAGAGTTCGTGCTATAATCGGCTCGGCGTCGATTGGACGGAGCAGCGCTTTGCTCATGAACGCGACCCCTATCTGCGCGCCCGCGTGCCGCGCGAGCGTCTTGCTACAATCTGGGCCTCGACGACGCAGAAGGGCGCGATGAACCGCTCGATCGAGGCGTTGCGCGCGCGCATTGCCGGGCTTGAGGCGAAAAACCCGTCGCCAGAACCCGCCGCGCCGCAGGAGGAAATATTGTCATGAAGGGCGTTCGCCTTGCGGGCGTCGCCGTTTTGACGGGGCTTACGCTCGTTCTGTTTTCCGGCGTCGCGCGCCTTGCCACTTTTCCGGAATATCGCCAGATTCCGGCTGACAGCGCCGTGGTGAAGCTGAGTTTTTCGCACGGTTCCGATCGCTCGGCCAATTGTCGCAGACGCACGCCGGAGGAACTGGCGAAGCTGCCGCTCAGCAAGCGCGTGCCGATGGATTGTCCGCGCGGACGCCTTCCCGTCTACACGGAACTCTATATCGACGAGAAGCCGGTGTTTTCCGAGTCGTTGCCGCCCGGCGGCCTGTGGTCGGACGGTCCCTCGAAAGTTTACCGGCGCTTTGTCGTGCCGGCGGGGCGGCATAAACTGGAAGCGCGTCTGCGCGATACTGCGCGCAAAACCGGTTTCGATCATGCCATCGAGCGCGTGGTGGATCTTGCGGCGGGGCAAAGCCTGTCGATTGATTTCCGGCCGGAGTTCGGCGGCTTCATCATGCGCTGAGGGTTTGCGTCATGCTGATTGAGTGGAAAGACAAATACAAGACCGGGATCGTGGAAGTCGATCACGAGCATCAGGAATTGATCGCGCTCATCAACACCTTGAACGATGAAATGCAATCGGCCGGAAAGAGCGATGTCGAAGGTATTTTCGGTGATCTTCTGGCGGCGATCAGCTCGCATTTTGCGCTTGAAGAACGCGCGATGCGCGAGGCGCGCTTTCCCGAACTGAACGCGCATAAGGAAGATCACGAGCGGTTGCTCGACGACCTGCGCGACATTATGGATTCGGAAATCGCCTCGGATTCCAAGGCGCGGACGGACGCGATGGGCGTCACGCTCGATACCTGGTTTGGCGTGCATTTCGCGACATTCGACGCGCGCCTGCATGCGATGCCGTCCACGCGGCGCTGAGGTCTTACGCATCCCCGGATGCGGCGGTTTTGGACGCCTTGAGGGTTTCCTTGCGCTTCTTGGATTTTCCTTGCGATAAAGCGCGCTCCGCCCGGTTGAAGCGGGCCTGCGGCTTGCTTGTCTTGCCCGGTTCTATCCGTGCGCCGCCGCAATGGCGGTCCGTTTGCCCGGCTGCATCAGCGCGCGAAACGCGACGATCACGAACATGGCGCCGCCGGCGACCGCAAACAGCGCGCCGACGCCATTCAGATACATGCCGAATATTGCGCCATCGAGCATTTGCGCGCCGCCGGCCGGCGTCTTGCGCGGCGCGCCATAGCCGCCGGCGAGAAACAGGCCGATGGAGGCAAGCATTTGCCCGCCGCCATAGAGTAGGACAATCAGGCGGACGATGCGATCCGACGGCGGCCGGCGCTCAAGGATTGCAAGACCCCAGGTCAGCATCAGGCCCATGCAGGTCACGCTGACGGCCGTCACCATAGCGTGATAATGGGCGGGCGTGCGCGTGTCCGAGCCCTTTATCATCACGCCCATGAGGCCGCCGCCGCCATAAAGCGCAAGCGCCACGGCGAGCGTGCAGAAAGCCGGGTGACGCCAGGGCCATTGCGAAATCCTGGTCTTCGACAGAATGGCAGCGCCGAGCATGGTGACGAACAGCAGCGCGGGCACACCCAGCGCATATTGCAGCAGGCGGAAGGCTTCGTGGATTTCGACCGAAAACGCGTCGAATACGACAAAGGCGAGGGGGCCGGCGAGCGAGGCGAGCGCGAGAAAGGCGGCGCAGATCATGGCGACGCCGCGGTCGCCGGCAGCCGGCCCTATGCTCATGCGCGCCAGCATGGTCCACATCACGATTGTCATGGCGACATAGACGAATTGCAGAATGTGCCCGCCGCCCCAGAACAGGTATTCGCGCGCCGTATCGAACAGGCCGGCCTGGTTGAGCTGCACGGCGGCTGCGGCAAAACAGGCGATGGCGACGACATAGATGAGGCAGGCAAGCCCCATCGCCGCTTCGTTGGTGGACAGGCTCGCGCGCGCGCCGGCAAGCGCGATCAGCAGACGCAAGACCGGCGCCAGCACGCCCAGCGCCAGAAGGACGAGGCCGAGATCGTAGGCGGGATGCCGGATGAGCGGAATGTAATTGGTGAGTTCGGAGACGCCGGAATCGAGAAAAGCCGGACCGAACAGGCAGAAGAAGGAGGCGATCGTCAGTCCCTGTCCGATCGGCCCGAGCATGGCGCCACGCGAATGCGCGTCCGTCAGGTCGGCGGCGGTCGCGCTCACCAGCATGGCGAAGACGGCGAGCAGCCAGATGACAAGCGAGAAAATGACGTGAATCACCAGCGCCTTGCCGAAAAACCCGAGAGGCCAGTGGGCGATGCGTTCTATGCCCGGCAGGCGCGAAGCCGCCAGAAGGATGGCGAACAGGCCGGCGATCGCCAGCGAGGCGACGCCGAGCCAGGCCCAGACCGTCAATTCGTTTCTGGACAATGGATAGGCGCGCAAACGTGCAAAAGGTGAGGTCTGGCTGCGGTCCCTGTCGAGGCCGGTCGATATCAGAGCCAATCTGTCCTCCCGCCGCGAACCCGCCCGAGGCTGGCGTGAAACTGTGCGGGCAGGATAAGGCGTCGGGCGGCCAGGGGATTGACGAATGCTAATTGCGCGCAGCGCGCGCTAATGCACGTTGCATTTTAACCGCATATCCTTGTCGCAAAAACCTACAATTTTTGCGGGATATGTGGTCTTTTTCGCCGTATACCCTTGTCGCAAAAATCTATAATTTTTGCGGGATATGTGGCCTTTTTCACCGCATATCCTTGTCGCAAAAATCTACAATTTTTGCGGGATATGCTCTAAATCGAAAGTGCGCCTATGCTCGCGCCGCCGCACACCAGCAGGGTCTGGCCGGTGACGAAATCGGCGGCCTCGTCGCAGAAAAAATCAACCGCGCGCGCGACATCGGCGGATCGGCCAAGACGTCCCACGGGAATGGATTTGGCCAGCGCCTTTGCGCGCTCGGAATCGGGCGAGGTTACGGCTGCAAACATTTCGGTGTCGCCTATGGGGCCGGGCGAGACGACATTGACGGTAATGCCGTGCGGGGCAAGCTCCAGCGCCCAGGTGCGCGCCATGCCGATCATGCCGGCCTTGGTCGCGGAATAGGAGGTGCGGGTCTGCAAGCCCATGGCCGCGCGCGAGGATATGAGCACGATGCGGCCAAAGCGCGCAGCCTTCATGCCCGGCAGCGCCGCCTGCGCCAGTTCGATGGCCGCGCCAAGATGCAATTGCGAGAGGGCTGCGAGATCCTCGAGTTTTACATCCTCGAGCAAGCTGGCGCGGATGACGCCGGCGTTATGCACGATATGGGTGACGGGGTTTTCGCGCACAATTTTTTCTGCGGCCTGTTTCGTTGCGGCGGCGTCCGTCAGATCGACTTCGATGAAGCCGAGCTTTGCGTCGCTCCAGTCGGGCTTGCGGCGGGACAGGCACAAGACGTCATGTCCGCGCGAAATCAGTTTTTGCGCGATGGCTGCGCCGATGCCGGTATTGCCGCCGGTGACGATGGAGCGGAACCGGCGGCTCATTTGCGCGCGTCTTCGCCGGCGACAAGCGCCAGCACGCGCAAGGGGCTGCCCGAGCCTTGCTTGATTTTCAGAGGCGCGGAGAAAATGACCGCGCCGGTAGCCGGCAATTGGTCGAGATTGCACAGGCATTGCAAGCCGTAGCGGCCGGCCCCGTGGACGTAATGATGGGCAGGATGCGGCGGGTTGAAATGAAAGGCCTGGCCATGGTCGGTGCCGATCGTTTCCGTGCCGAAGCCGTGGATGTCGCGCGCATCGATCAGCCATTTGACCGCTTCCGGCCCCGGACCTGGCGTATGGGCGCCGTCTTCCTTCAGATTGGCGTAATCGCGCGGCGAGCGCTTCGACCAGTCGGTGCGCAGGAGAACCCATGAGCGGGCCGGGATTTTGCCGTGCGTCTTCTCCCATGCCAGCAGATGGTCGACCGTGAGCGTGAAATCGGCGTCTGCGGCGCATTCCTTGCTGACATCGACCACGCAGGCCGGCGCCACGAATTTTTCCGGCGGGATCGTGTCGACGCTGGAATTGGGCAGATCGCGGCCGGTGATCCAGTGGATCGGCGCATCGAAATGCGTGCCGGTATGTTCGCTCATCGTGAAATTGTTCCAGTACCAGCCGGGGCCGCGCTCGTCGTAGCGCGAGATTTCCTCCATGCGGAAGCCCGCCGCCTGCCCGAATTCCGGCGGCAGCACGATGGTCGGAAATTCAGGCGTCAGCGTCTGCGTGAGATCGACCACGCGGACGGCTCCGCCTGCGACCGCATTGGCGAGGCGCATGAGATCTTTTGTCGAATAGGCGGTTTCGGACATGGCTCACAACTCCCTTTCGAGGGCTTTGGGATTGTCGAGAAAGCGTTCGCGGATATCTTGCGCGATATCGCCGACGAAAACGTCCTCAAGCCCGCGCCGGAGCGCATCGACCGCAGATTTGGCAAGCGCCGATGGCGCGACCTTGGGAGGCGGCAGGGGCTGGAACCATTCGGTCTCCACCGGCCCGTGGAAGATATTGACGCATTTGACGCCGCCGGCCCGCAATTCCGTCCGCAAGGAGTGCGAGGCCGAAAGACATGCCGCTTCGGTCGCCGAATAAGCGCCGTATTCGGGCCAGTTGGCGAGCGCGTGGACGAACAGGAAATTGACGATTGCGGCAGCCGAATTCACGCCATCTGCGCCACGAAAGCGCAAGGCGGGGCCAAAGGCCTGCGCAAGACGCATCAATCCGAAATAGCGCAGGTCCATTTCTTCCTGCGCGACGACGAGGCCCTTGCGCGCCATGATGCCGCCGGGGCGTACATATTCGGCCGTGTTGAGGATGATGTCGACGCGCCCGCCGATGTCGGCGGCAAGTTCGCCGACCGATTCGGAATCCCTGAGATCGAGCGGAACGATTTCGACATTGGGCGTTTCGCGCAGGGCCTTTTCGCCCGCAAAGGGTTTCCAGATGTCGGCGAGGCCAACGAAGACGATCGTGCAGCCCGCCTGCGCCATGGCCTTGGCGCAGGCCTGGCCCAGCGCGGTGCGGCCGTCCGTTATCAGCGCGCGGCGGAATTTCGGATCGCAGGTCATTTCCCGCAATTGCTTGTCGTCGGCCATGTCAGGCGTATCCTTCACCGGCAACGCGAAGGCCGCCGCCTGTCCGCTGCGATCGAGCTTGAGTGTCATCTTCACGCGGCAGCCCTCGTCGAGATCGCCATGCACATGCGCGACGACGCTGGGGCCGCAATCGAGTTTGACCGTGCCGACGCGCCAGGGCATGCGCTCGCGATAATAGGCGTCGGTCGAGGTGCGCACGGTCGTGACAGCCAGAAGAACGCCGCCGTCGGGCACATCGCAGAAGGGCGGCATGGCGGCGAAACAGGCGGGGCAGGCGTCGCGCGGCGGATAAATCTCCTTCCGGCACCCGGCGCAAACCTGTAGCATGAAGCGGCCTTGCGCCGCAGCGGCCGCGAGGCCGAGCGCGGTGCGGCTGCGCGCGCCGGGCGGGCTCAATGGCAGGCGCGTGCGCGCGAGCGGGTTCTTGCGTTTGGGCCGTGCGAGCGGTTCGGTCATGAGGCCCTCGCCAACAGGGCGGCGGCGCTCGCCAGCCCCCGGTCGTAATTGATCATGCCGAAGCCGGAAACAAGCGCGACTTCAGCGTCGGCTACCTGATTGGCGTTCGATTGTCCGCATAATTGACGCATGGCCTCGACCAGCCCGAGATAGCCGCCGGCAGCGCCCGCCTGTCCCACAGACAATTGGCCGCCGGACGTGTTGTGCGGGAAGTTTCCGCCGAATGTGAGGTCGTGGTCGCGCACGAAGGCCGCCGCCTCGCCCTTGGCGCAGAACCCCAGATCCTCGATCTGCATGAGCGAGATCACGGGATAATCGTCATAGGTCTGGAGGAGGTCGACATCTTCGGGCCTCACGCCGGCCGCGCCATAGAGATCTTCGAGATCGACCGCCCATCCGCCGCGATATTGAATTGGATCGTCCATGAAGGCGTTGTGGCGCTCGATGGTGGAAAGAATATGCACGAAGGGCAGGCCGAGATCGCGGGCGCGCTCTTCCGTGCAGACCAGAAATGCTTCCGCGCCGGCGCAGGGCATGACGCAATCGAAGAGATGGATGGGATCGGAGATTTCGCGCGCATCCATATATTCGCGCATGGTCAGCGGTTTTTTCATCAGCGCATGCGGAAAGGCGAGCGCATTTGCGCGCTGGGATACGCAGATGCGGCCGAAGTCTTCGCGGGTTGCGCCGAAGCGGTTCATGTATTCGCGCGTGATGAGCGCGAAGGAGGCGTTGGGGCCGCCGGAGCCGTAAGGATAGACGGCGTCCTGCGCGAAACGCGAGAAGGTCGAGAGCGTGCGGCGAAAGGAATCGACGTGATTGGCGTCAGCGGCAATGCAGGCGACCATATCGACGTCGCCCGCTTGCACGGCGCGCGCGGCGCGGCGCAGGCCGACGACGCCGCTCGCGCCGCCAAGCGGCACATGATCGAGAAAACGCGGGGACAGGCCGAAGTGCTGGGTGAGGCCGATGGCGGTGTCCGGCCCGACGGTGAAAGAGGAGACGGAAAAGCCGTCGATGTCGGCCGGTTGCAAATGCGCCTGCTGACTGAGCGCGCGCAACGCGCGGCCGATCCACCAATGGGCGCCGTGAATGGAGAAACGCTCATAGGGAATGGTGACGGGGCTTGCGGCGACAACGCCCTTGTAATTCAGAGGCGGGCGCTTGCTCATGCGTTGCGCCTCTTGAGGCTGCGCGTATCGTGACAGGCATTTGCCGCCATGCGGTCCTGCGCAAGCTGCTTCAGCGCGCCGCGCTGGATTTTCTGTGTGCCCGTCAGCGGGATCGAGGGCACAAAGGCGATCCAGCCCGGCGCCTTGTAATAAGCAAGCCGCGTCAGGCAATATTCGGTTATATCCTGCGCAAGCCTGTCTTGCGCCGGCGCATCGGGATCGTTCAGGATGACGAGCGCCAGAACCTCGTCGCCGCGCACGGCGTCGGGCGTCGCCAGGCAGGCGACCTGATTTATTGCGGGATGGCGCTGCAACACGCTTTCCACTTCGACCGCGCTGATATTCTCGCCGGAGCGGCGGATGACGTTCTTGCGGCGGTCGACGAAGTGGAAAGAACCATCGGCGGCGCGGCGCACGACATCGCCGGTGTGAAACCAGCCGTCGGCCCAGGCCTGCGCAGTTGCAGCCGGGTCTTTGAGATATTCGCGGAAGAAGCCGTAGCGCGGGTCGGCGCCGGCGCGGCGCACCAGCAATTCGCCGGGCGTATCGTCGGGAGCCTCGGAGCCGTCCTCCAACGTCACGCGCGCTTCGACGGCAGGCGTTGCGCGGCCAAAGCAATTCGTGCCGATGTGGCGCGGCTCCTCATGCGCGGAGATGACCGCGCCGGAGCCGGTCTCCGTCATCGCCCAGGCCTCGATCAGCGGAAAGCCGAAGCGCTGCTCGAAAGGTTCGTGCAGGGTGCGGTCGACGCCGGCGCCGAAACCGAAGCGCACATTCTTCATCATGTCGGATGTTGCGGGCGGCGCGGACATCAGCATGGCCGGCATTACGCCGAGATAATGCAGAATTGTCGCGCGGCTTTCGCGCACGCTTGCCCACCAGCTTTTCGGATGAAAACGGTCGACGAACGTAAGGCAGCCCGCGACCTTCAACATGCCCGCCGTCGAACAGGCCATGGCGTTCATGTGAAAAAGCGGCAGCGGCGTTATCATGCGCTCGCAATTCTGCCGAAGCGCGATCAGGCCGCCGGTCTGCGCATACCAGTCGCCGCAGACCTGAAAATATTCGTTCGCCAGCACACAGCCCTTGGGCTTTCCGGTCGTGCCAGAGGTATAGAGCAGGGCGCATTCGGTATTGATATCGGGCCGGCCGGGCCTTGCCGGAAAATCGAGCGCTGCCGGCGCGCCGTCGGCGTCGATCAGCGGCAAGGCGCGCCCGACCGCTTTTGCCGCATCTTCGAGATCCCTGCGGCGGGCGGGGATGACGACGGCGGCGCACATTTCGGAATGGCCGATCATATATTCGATTTCGGCGGCGCGCAGATCGGGATTGATCGGCACGATGGAAGCGCCGAGCTTGTTGAGCGCGAACCAGTGATAGAAGAAAGCCGGCCTGTTCTCGACGAGAACGCCGACGCGCTGGCCAGCGCCGAAGCCTGCATCCGCGTAAGCGCGCGCCAGCCGGTTCGTGCGTTCGAGCGCCTGTGCGTAGGATATTTCGCCCGGCGCTATGGCGTAGACGGCGGCCGTCTCCTCGAGCACGCAGAGAAAGGGGCCGCCGGGATTGCGCGCTGCGGCGGCGGCGAAGAGATCGTAGACTGAGGAGTTTTCCATCCGCTCACATGAACAATTGAATATTGCCGAAAGCGGCGTCGCAATTGACGATGTCGACACGTTTCAACTTGATGCGCAAGCGTCCGTCTTCGACCGCAAGATGGTGCGTCGCCCAGGCCGCATAAAGCGTCTGGTCGTCCAGACGCGTCTCGACATAGTGCATCGGCGTCCAGGTGACATAGGCGTTGTTTGCCTCATCGCGGCTTTCGATATGGGGCGCCTGGAGAACGTGATGGCAGCGGCTCTTCGGCTTCTGGCTGAAGGTGCGTTCGCCCTTCAGGCGCTCGATGCGCACGCTCAGAAGAAGCTTGTCCTCGTACATCAGCGAGCAGACGAGTTTGGGATCGGTCTGGCCCCATTCGAGCGGCATCCAGTAATAGCCGTCTTCTGCAAACAGGTTCAGCCAGTCCTCGAAGCGTTGCCGGTCGAGCATGCGTGCCTCGCGCAGAACGAAATCGGCAAGCTCCCGATCGGTGGGAGCGGGGCCTGCGATTTTCGGGTCGTTGCGGACGGGATCGGCTGTCAGCGTATCGGTGGCCATGGCGCCCTCCTCACATGTCCAGCGTCATGAAATGGGCCCATGCGCGATAGGTGTTGCGCATCACCCATTCGTTGGTGCCATTGGTGACTACATTCTTCTGGTCGAGTTCGGCGGGCTCGTACAGGCGGTGCATGTTCACCCATTCGTTGCCGTTCGCCCGCAGACCCTCCTGCGCGCGGGCGTACATTTCCAGATCGTCGTGGCCGACCACCGAGGTCGGCGCATTGATGAGGCGATTGTACATGAGCGTGCGCTCCAGAAGCAGGTCCGGCGCGCCGACAAGGCGGAAGGTCCAGGATTCGACCAGCGTCCTGTTGGCCGAGATCGGCTTGAACAGACGCAGAAGCTGGATCGGCCCCTTGATCATGATGTTGGGGAAATAGACGGTGTTGTGGCGCGCTTCGCCCAGAATGGCGTGGGCGCGCTCCTCGCCATAGGCTGCTTTCATCTGGTCCCAATAGCCGGGAATGGCGGAATAATCGCTATGGATCGAGCGGTGCACGCCGGTGTGTCCGTGCCCGTTCTCCCAGACGCGGATGCCCATTTTCTCGAAATCCTCATATGGGCTCATGAAGGGTACGAAAATCTCCACGGCCATTGGCTTGGGCGTGCCTTCGGGCGCCTTTTCCCACATGGCCTTGGCGGTGCCGGCGGAAGATTCGTGCGCGACCATCGGGTGGCATGTGTCGGTCTGGTTGTCGACCAGCATTTTCCAGTTGCAATCGTGCATATAGCGCAAGACGCCGCCGGCGACCTCGAGCCGGCCCTCCGGCGACCTGTCGATCATATTGTCGAAACTCGACAGGCTCTCGCCGAAGAATTCTTCGAAGCCAGGCCCTTGCGGATTGAGGCGGGCGAAGACGAAACCGCGATAGTTTTTCACATGTTCGAGCCGCGTCATGCCCTGGGCTGCGGGCGAAGCGTCAAAGCCCGTGTTGTCGTAGCCCTTGGTCTGGGGGAGAGAGAGCAGGGAGCCGTCCGTGCGAAAGCGCCAGGCGTGATAGGGGCACCGGAACATCTTGCCGGTATTGCCGCAGGTCTCGCCGGCGATCTTGACGCCCTTGTGGGGGCAGCGGTTGAGCAGAACCTTCACCTTGCCGTCGGTGTGACGCACCATGACGACGGGTTGCGAGCCGATGGTGGTGGTGTAGAAATCGCCGGGATTGGCGACCTGGCTGTCGTGGCCGACATAGACCCAGGCATTGGCGAAAAGATGCTCCATTTCGAGCTGGAACAATTCCTCGTCGATAAAGACGTCTCGATGCACTTCGGCCTCGCGCACCAGTTTGCGGATCTTGTCGGCGTCGCCGGCGGAATAAGACATGCGCGAAGCCATGCTCGTCCTCCTCACTGATGATGTCGGGTTTTCGCGCCATGCGCCGATGCTGCGGCGCGGAGGCAAAAAAAATCATGCAAAGTTCGCCGGAAAGCGAATGGGCCGACATGCGGAGACCGGACCGGCGGGAGAAGCGCCAGGGCGGAAAAATCCGATATGCGCAGCGCAGATGCGTCGGGGGATGTGCCGAACGAATGCATTCGTTCCATCGCCGCGACCTCCCTTCATCGCTTCCTTGGAAAATTATTTTAATTGTCAAAAGATCGCTGTCAATGCAATGGCCGTGTCCGCGACGCTTTGTGCGAAAAAGAATACGAATAGTCGAAAATTCATTGGAAACATTGCCATTGGCGTGTTGCGCGGCGTCCGCAACGGCGCCAGAAAATTATTTTGGGTCAAAAATAATTTTTATTCCCCTGGCGTTTCTCTCTCCTCCTGCGATCCTGTCCGCGCGCGCCGTCCTGCGCGGGAAACGCGACGGCGTGAAGCGTGGCTGCGATGGATTGTTCGCAATTGCACAATGAGAAAATAGCGCTTGAAACAAAGAATTTTTATGTAGAAGGCGGCGGAATTCTCTAATTTTTGGTGCGTTGCGAATTGCTGGCGACGCGCGTTGTGTCGGCCTGCAAAAGCGCCGTTCTTCGGTGTAGAGCCATGCCGTTCGAGGGGCTGCGTCGTGTTGACGCGCGTCGGGGAATTGTTTTAGGCTTGATGTAATTTCTTCTCGCTGCTGGACCTGCGCGCATGATCGCGAACCCGATGCACAGGCGACCCAGGGATGTCGTAGCCGGCATTGCGGTTCGCCGCGTTTTCGGCGTCTGGCGCTGCGCGTCCGTCGGGCGCATCAGTGCGCTGTCGGATCATTCATTCAAACGGGCGGAGCCAACCGTCAAACGGGCGGAGCCAACCGTCTATTCATGAACGCTCCTGTGAGCGTTCGAGAGGGAACCAAGGAGGAAATCGATGCAAAGACTTGCTGCCGTCGCCATTTCAGCGCTGCTGATCGCCACCCCGGCGCTGGCGGAAATCAAGGTCGGTTTCGTTACGTCCCTCAGCGGGCCGGCGGCCGCGCTCGGCATTCCCTATTCCAAGGGCATGGCGGCGGCGCAGCGCTACAAGGCCAAGGTCGGCGATGAGACGGTCACCGTCATCCAGCTCGACGACGGCTCCGATCCCTCGACTGCGACGCGAAACGCCAGAAAACTGGTCGAGGACGACAAGGTCGACATTCTCATCGGCACGGCGACCGCGCCAGGCGCAATCGCCATGTCCACGGTGGCCACCGAATTGAATGTACCGATGATCGCGATCTCGCCGATCAAGGTCGAAACCGCCGACCCGGCCAAGCAATCCACGATTGCCGTGCCGCAGCCGCCGATGCTGATGGCCAAGGTGATCGCCGACCGCATGAAGCGCGATAAGGTCAAAAATGTCGGCTACATCGGTTTTTCCGACGCCTGGGGCGATCTGGTTTACGCCGGCGGCAAGGCCGCCGAGGAGCGTGGCGAGATCAAGCTCCTGACCAATGAGCGCTATGCGCGCACGGATACGTCGGTAACGGCGCAGATCCTGCGCATTCTCGCCACCAAGCCCGATGGCGTCTTGATCGGCGGCTCCTCGACGCAGGCGGCGTTGCCGCTGCTGGCTTTGGCCGAGCGCGGTTTCAAGGGCAAGTCCTATGGTCTTGCCTCGCTCATCAACCCCGACTTCGTGCGCGTCGGCGGCAAGGCGGCCGAAGGCGTGCAGGTGTCGGCCGGCCCCGTGATCGTATCGGAGCAATTGCCGGACGGGCATTTCTCCAAGAAGCTCTCGGCGGAGTTCCGCAAGGCCTACAAGGAGGTCAACGATGCGGAATCCCGTGATGGCTTCTCGGCCTATTCCTTCGACGCCTATCTGATTTTCGCCAATGCGGCGGAACGGGCGCTCGGCAAGGCCAAGCCCGGCACGCCCGAATTCCGCAAGGCGCTGCGCGACGCCATGCTCAACACCAAGGAGCTGGCCGGCGTCCATGGCGTCTACAATTTCAAGCCGGGGCAGGGGTATGGCGTGGACGAGCGTTCGCTGGTCATCGTCCAGCTCAAGGACGGCAAGTGGACCTACGCGCCCTGATCGGCCAACGAAGCGTCTTATGAGGCGGGATCGCCGCGCATGACACCGGATATTGCGGCGATTCTGGCCGTCGACGGAATTGCGAGCGGCGCGATCTATGCGCTCGTTGCGATCGGGACGGTTCTGCTGTTCTCGGTCACGCGGGTGATGTTCGTGCCGTTCGGCGATCTTGCCGCCTTCACCGCGCTGACCCTGGCCGCGCTCGATGACGGCAAGACGCCGGGCACGGTCAATCTCGTGATCGCGCTCAGCATTCTCGCCTTTGTCATGGAAGCGTGGGGGCTCGTGCGCCGCCGCCGTCTGTCGGCGCTGCCGCGCGCGGCGCTGTTCTATCTGGCGATACCGATTGCGATTGCGCTTGGCGTCTATTTTCTTGCGCCATTGACGCCGCCATCGCCGGCGCGTCTCGTCATGGCGCTTCTTCTGATCGTTCCTGTCGCCCCGCTGCTCGACCGCATCGTGTTCCGGCCCGTTGCGGACGCGCCGGTCCTGCTCCTGCTCATTATCGCCGTCACGCTGCATTTTGCGCTTTCGGGCCTGGGGCTTCTGTTCTTCGGGCCGGAGGGCGTGCGCACGCAACCTCTTACCTCGTGGTCGACCGAGATTTTCGGCGCCATGGTGTCGGGGCAGACCGTCTGCATCGTCATTGCGGCCGTTGCGCTCAGCGCCATGCTCTATTTCTGTTTTGAATATACGCTGACCGGCAAGGCGCTGCGGGCGACCTCCTCCAATCGCACCGGCGCGCGGCTGATGGGCATAAGGCCGGCGCGCGCCGGCACGATCGCCTATGTTCTGGGTTCGGTGCTGGCGGGCGTTTCGGGACTGCTGGTCGCGCCGGTCAATACGATCTTCTACGATTCCGGTTTTCTTATCGGTCTGAAGGCTTTTGTCGGCGCGATCATCGGCGGTCTGCATTCCTATCCCGGCGCGGCTATAGGCGCGGTGCTTGTCGGCCTCTTGGAGAGCTTTGCGTCCTTTGCCTCCAGTTCGCTCAAGGACGTGATCGTCTTTTCCGTGCTCGTCCCCATCCTGATCTGGCGCTCGCTCGTCTCCACCCATGTCGAAGAGGAGGACGAGGAATGAGCCGCCGCACGCTGTCTGGCGTCATCATTGCCGTGCTTGTCGCGCTTCTTGCCGCGCCTTTGTTCCTGTCGTCCTTCACGATCAGCCTGTTCAATTATATCGGCATCTATGCGCTGGTCGCCATCGGGCTGGCGCTTCTGACCGGCGTTGCGGGCATCGTTTCGTTCGGTCAGGCGGCCTTTGTGGGGGTGGCTGCCTATGCAACCGCCTGGACGAGCGCGCTCAACGGTTTTTCACCATGGGTGGGGCTCGTGGTTGCGGTTGCTTTGACCTGCGCGGTCGCGGCCTTTCTGGGCGCCGTCACCTTGCGCCTGGAAGGACATTTCCTGTCGCTCAGCACGCTGGCCTGGGGGCTGGCGATAGGCTTTCTGTTCGGCAATATCGCCGGTCTCGGCAATTTTTCCGGCATTTCCAACATACCGCCGATCAGGATTGGCGGGCATGCGCTGATGCAGAGCGCGGAGATCTATTATCTCATTCTGCTTGTCGTCGCGATTGCGCTGGCGTTGATGTACAATCTTCTGGACTCGCGCTGGGGACGCGCCATCCGGGCGCTGCGCGGCGGCAATGTTCTGGTCGAGAGCCTGGGCATAGACGCTTTCTGGACCAGGCTTGCAGTTTTCGTGATCGCGGCCTTTCTGACGGCGCTGTCGGGCTGGCTGTACGCGCATATGAGCCGCTTTGTCTCGCCGGCGAGTTTCGACGCCGCCAGAGGCATCGAATATTTGATGATGGCGATGGTCGGCGGGCAGGGCTCGTTGATCGGCGGGGTGATCGGCGCCGCTATCATCACCTTTTTGAAGAATTCCATTCAGGATTATCTGCCGATGATCTCGTCGACGGCGGCGGGGCAACTCGAGGTCGTCGCCTTTGCGGCGATATTCATTATCTTTCTGCAACGCGCGCGGCGCGGCGTCGTGCCCTATATCGCCGAGCGCTTGCCGCAGCCTGCGCCCGTCTGGCCGAAGGCGGGCGCGGGATTGCCCGCGCGCAAACAGCCCGAATCCGGCGCTCCCCTGTTGAAGATCGATGGCGCGCTGCGTCGGTTTGGCGGGCTGATCGCCGTCAACGATGTCTCCTTCGAGGTGCGGGCGGGCGAAATCGTCGGTCTGATCGGGCCAAATGGCGCGGGCAAGAGCACGATGTTCAACCTGTGCACGGGCGCGCTGAAACTGGATGGCGGCACATGCGTTTTCAACGGCCTTCCGATCGGGAAAATGCAGCAGCGCGCGGTTGCGCGCGCGGGCGTGGCGCGCACCTTCCAGCATGTGAAACTGCGCCCGCGCATGAGCGTTCTCGACAATGTTCTGCTGGGCGCCCATGCGCGCCTGTCGGCCGGCATCCTGCGCGGCATGTTGCGGCTTGACCGCGCGGAGGAATCGCGCGCGCGCAGCGAGGCGATGCGGCAGATCGAGCGCGTCGGTCTTGGCGAACATGCGTTCGAGGAAGCCGGTTCGCTGCCGCTTGGCATGCAGCGGCTGGTCGAGATTGCGCGCGCGCTTGCCGCAAGCCCGGCGCTGCTCGTGCTGGACGAGCCGGCGGCCGGCCTGCGGCGCAACGAAAAAATGGAACTGGCCACCCTGCTTCGCGATCTGCGCGTCGACAAATTGACCATATTGCTGGTCGAGCACGACATGGAATTCGTGATGTCCCTGGTCGACCGTATCGTTGTCATGGATTTCGGCTCCAAGATCAGCGAGGGCCTGCCGGCCGAAGTGCGCGCCGATCCGCGCGTGCAGGAAGCCTATCTCGGGGGCGTGGCATGAGCGCGCTTCTCGAAATCGAGGATGTCAGCGTCAGCTATGGCCGCATTCAGGCGGTGCGCGAGGTCTCGATCGCCATCGCGCCGGGCCAGATCGTCACGATCATCGGACCGAACGGGGCGGGCAAGACGACATTGATGCAGGCTGCGATCGGATTGTTGCCGTCGAGCGGCATCATGCGCCTGAGCGGGCGCAGTCTTGCCGGCGTCGATGTCGAGACGCGCGTGGAGCACGGCATGTGCCTTGTGCCGGAACGGCGCGAATTGTTCCATGACATGAATGTCGAGGACAATCTCGTTCTGGGGGCCTTCAGCCGGCGCGCGAAGGCCGAGATCGCGCGGGATCTCGAAGATGTTTTCCAGCGCTTCCCGCGCCTGAAGGAAAGGCGCGCTCAATTGGCGGGCACGTTGTCGGGCGGCGAGCGGCAGATGCTGGCGCTGGGACGCGCGCTGATGGCCAAGCCCCGCCTGCTCATGCTGGACGAACCGAGCCTTGGCCTTGCGCCATTGATCGTGCGCGAAATCTTCAAGACCATCGCCTCGTTGCGCAGTCTCGGCATTTCCATTCTTCTGGTCGAACAGAATGCGCGCGCAGCGCTGGAAACCGCCGATTACGGCTATGTGCTGGAGACGGGGCAGGTGACGCAGCAGGGCGAGGCGCGCGATCTCATCGGCGACCCAAAGCTGATTGCGGCCTATCTCGGCGGGCATTGAGGCGGTCTGGCTCGTGGTTTTGCCGAAAACTCAGAGCACGGGTTTTCGCGCAAGGCCGAGGCGGCGCAGGGAATCTGCGAAAGCCGTCAGCTTTTGTTCGCGATAGGCGTCGAGATCGACGCCATCGTAATTCAGAAAGCCCTGGCGTGTTTTCATGCCAATGCGCCCCTCCGCCATGTTGCGTTCGACGATGGGCGGGGCGGCGTAGCGGTCGTTGCCGAGCGCGTCTTTCATGTAGCGGCTGGTGTGATAAAGAATGTCTCCACCGCCCCAGTCGATGAATTCGAGCAGGCCGAGAACGGCGAAACGGAAGCCGAAGCCGTGGATGATCGCCTTGTCGATGTCTTCCGCCGAGGCGACGCCTTCTTCCACCATGCGGGCGGCTTCGTTCATCGCCATGCCCTGAATGCGCGGCACGATGTAGCCGGGGCGCGCGGCGCAGACGACAGGCGCCTTGCCGATGCCCTCCAGCATGGTCTTGATCGCGTCTGTCGTTTCTGGCCGGGTGGCGGCGCCTGGAGAAATCTCGACAAGCGGCACGAGAAAGGCCGGATTGAGCCAGTGCGCATTGATGAAGCGGCCGGAATCGACAACGGCGTCTGCGAGATCGTCGACGAGAATGGTCGAGGTGGTGGAGGCGATGATGGCTCCGGGGTTTGCCGAGCGCGATGCTTGCGACAGGGCCGCGCGCTTGAGATCGAGCACTTCCGGCAGCGCTTCGAAAATATAATCGGCGGCGCCAAAGGCGTCCGCTGCTTCGTTCTCCGGGACGATGCGGATACGCGTCGTCAATTTTGGCGCGTCGTCTTCGTTCATCAGGCCGATGCGCGCGAGCATGCGCATGATGCCTGAAATCTCCGTCTCGGCGTCGTGCGCGAGATCAGCGAATTCTGTTTGCGGGCGCTGCTTGAAATCGACGACATCGACCTCATGGCCGGCATAAGCGAAGACAACGGCAAGGCCGCGGCCCATGCGCCCGGCGCCAAGACTGGCGATGCGCATCAGGCAAAACCCGTTGCAAGATGGGCGAGCAATTCGTCCTTGCTCATCGCCTCTATGCCGAGGGTTTTACGGGTGCGGCCGGTTTCCTGAAAATTCTCGCCCGTGATCGCGGAGCCGATCGACAGGAAAGATTTTGCAAGCGGCGTCGAAACGCCGGCCAGCTCGGCCATGGAGACAAGGAAGGACAGGCCCATGCGCGTATCCTCGCGCATGTAGCGATGTTCTGTGAGGGCGATGTGTTCGCGCCAGTCGCCGGAATCGGTCAGCGCGCCGTGAGATTCGGCCTCATACATCCAGGCGCGCTTGGCGTAATGGTCGGCGAGCGGAAAATGGGGCGCGCCGTAGCCGAATTTTTCACGCAACGCCATGCGTTCGGCATCGAGCAGATCGGTCACGCGGCGGATGGCGGGCTGCGTTCCTTCTTTATGAATGTCCCAGCGGTCGAAATGTTCGAGCGGGCCGGCGTTCATCACGATCAGCGGCGGATGGATGATCGGGCCGGCATTCATCAAGGCGCCCGACAATATATCGCCGCAGAATTCGATTGCGCCGGGAAAGGCGCGCCCCAGCGTTTCCAGCGCGCGATCCTTCGCGGTGAGCGGAAAAACGCCGGTCGGCAGGCGCACGCCGCGCCCGGATACGCGCACCTCGTAATCGCCCTGCTTGCGCGCAAGCCATGGCAAGGTGCCGGTTTCGGCAAAGATCACGCCTTTGGCGCGTCCCACTTTGTGCGTCGCCTGAGCGAATATGTAGGAGCCGAACGTGCCGGGCGGCAGATAAACGACCTGACCCGGCTCGAGCAGGGGCGCGGCAAGCCGGGCGAGATCGTCCTGCGCGAAGGCGGGCGTCGGGCACAAGATGAGTTCCGCGCCTTTGAGCGCTGCGGCAAGATCCGACGTGATGCTTGCGATTTTCGCGGTGCGGCGGCCCTTGCCGTCGATGAGGTCGATCTTGCCGCCGGCCTTGTTGTGGGCGTCGGCGTCGGCCCGGTTGCGTCGATAGAGCGCGACCTCGTGGTCGGCCAAAGTGAAATCGGCTGCGGCTGCAAAGGAGCCATTGCCGCCGCCCAGGACCGCAATTTTCATGATCGTTTCCCGTCAGGCACGTGCATTTGCGTCGCGCTCCATGTGAGATTATTTTTGACCTAAAGCATTATGTCAATGCGCGCGAGCCTGCGAATTCCGCGTCAAACGCCGGATGTGGCCGGATGAAGTCATGTGATTTAGAGGCGTTGAAGTCGCAAATATTCAATATCTGTTATAAATCGGCTTGACGGCCCGCGCGCCGGCGCGTCAACAATAACGCCAGACCGACGCAGATCGTGCGTTGCAAGAGTTTGAGAAATGGACGACAGGACCGATTTTTCCGAGGGACGCGATGCTGAAATCAGTTCGGATATTCAGCTCGACCTGCGTACCTGGCTGAAACTTCTTGCCTGCACTACGCTCATCAGCGCCGAATTGCGCCGGAAATTGCGCGAGCAATTTGAATTCACGCTGCCGCGCTTCGACATGCTGGCGCAGCTCGATCGCGAGCCCGGTGGCCTCGTGCTGACGGAATTGTCGAAACGGCTGATGGTGTCGCCGGGCAATGTCACGCCGATCATGAACCGCCTTCTGGAAGAAGGATATATCACGCGCGCGACATCGAACCTCGACCGGCGCGTTCAGATCGTGTGCCTGACCGCCGATGGCCGCAGGAAATTCCGCCGCATGGCCAAGAAGCATGGCCAATGGGTCAACGCCATGATGGGCGGTCTGGATCTGGAGGAACGGCGTACGCTCGGCGCGCTGCTCGATCGTCTGAAATCGAATTTGCGGGACGTTACGCTGGACGGCGCCGACTAGGGTCCGGACTCAATTAGGTCCAACATACGAGTGCTGCGACGAGTAGGATTGCGGACAAGTCGCTACGGAACCTTTGAATCACAAACTCTGACGTACTTGAATTCTATTGAGTACAGACCCTAGAGGGGCGCTCCCGATCGCCTTCCGGCGTTCTTACAATTGATGTTTGCGGACATTGTCGATCATCCTGGACAGGACGCCGGCGCAAAGCCCGATATCTTCCGCTGCTATCCCCTCTGTCAGATTTTCGTAACGGCGCGCGATTTTCGGCCAGATTTTCCTGAGCAGGGCATGGCCGTCCCTGGTCAGCGCGACTTCGCGGCGGCGCTGGTCCGTGGCGCCGTTCTCGCGCGTCACAAGACCCGTTTCCAGCAATTGGTCGATGGTGCGGCTGGCGCTCGACTGTTCGATGACGGCCAGGACGGAAATTTCGTTGACGGTCAGCTTCTCGTAGATGTTGAGAATCGACAGCGTGCGAAAGGCGGCGTTGTTCAACTGGTCGCCTGCCAGAAACTTGTTCTGGTCGGCGCTGATGCGGTTGGAGAGCCGGTTGACGAGATAGGGGATATAGGCGCGCAATTCCTCCGGCGTCGCCGGCGGCGTCTTCTTTGCGGCAAGGCGAGGGCCCCGGCCCTGCCGCTGCGAAACAAGCGCCGTCATGCAAAGGTCTCGATCGTTTTGACAGCGCCCGCCAGCCCTGCGCCGGATGCGTCGCGGATCGCCGCCTCGCGCAGGCGGCGCGCCCAGTCGGCGGCGTCGGCGCGGTCTTCCAGCCGGTCGATCGCTGCGATCACGCGATCGTAATTGGAAAGCCCGCGCGCATGCGTGTCCGAATAGCCCTTGATGAGGCGGCGGCATTTCAGGATTTCCACCCCGAGATCGTAATTGGCGGCAAGCGCCTGTCTTGCGCGCGCGAGCCATGTGTTGCGATGGGAGATTTCGACGGCGTGGCGGTGCGACGCGCGCCGGCGCGATCTCAGGCCCGCGATGGCGTAGAGCGCAACAAAGCCGGTCGCCGAATAGGTCTTGATGCGCCGACCCTTGTTGATGCGCGCATCGAGCCAGTTGCGCAGGGCGGGGCGAGCGATGATCCTGTCCGCCCAGCGCCTTGGCAGCATGGCGAGAAGCTCGTCGGCGCGCGGATGAAAAAACTCCGTGGTCTGCAAGACCTGGGCCGGCTGCAAGCCGATCTCGCGTTCGATGCGCGTGCGCCGCGCGGGTCTTGTCTTGAGGTCGGCGACGCGGATCACGTCGTCATAGGCCATTGCATTGGCCAGATATTTGGCGGCCGTCACAGTGAAGGAATATTGATGGGCCTGGCCGCCGGCGGCGGCGTCCGCCTTGTAAAGGTCCATGAGCAGATTGAGATATTCGTCGCCATAGGCTGCGTCCTGAAAATCGACGACCTTTGCCGCGCCGCGCCGCGCCATGTCCTGCGCGGGGCCGGGAAGTTCGGCGGCAATGCGCGCCGTCAGCCGTTCCGGCAATTGCGTTGCGGCCATCTCCGTCCGCGCGATCTTGTCTTGATCGGCCGGCGGCGTTGCGACGGGTTGGGCGGCCTGCGCGCAGGCGGCGTCGAATGCGGCAAGGCTGGCTTGCGCCCGGCTGCCGCCCGTGTCGAGCAGCGCGCGAAATCCGGATATTTCAAAGGGCAACGCGCCGGAGGCGGCGAACGCGCCCAGCATGGCGGCGGAAATGACCGTGCCGTGGCGGGCTGCGAGCGCGTTCATGTCGAAGACGATTTCGCGTTTGGCGGCGACGCCGATCGCCTGCGCGACAGCGCTTGAATCGGCGATGCCTTCGCCGGGCGCTATCTTTTCGACGGTTGCGAAAGCGCGATGGTCGGAGGCGATCAGGATTGTCTTGTCCGGCGTGACGAGGCCGCGCAGGATCGAGCGGCCGGCTTCCATGAACTCTGCGGCCATGACGACATCGACGTCGCCTGGGGTCGGCATGAGCGAGAGGATCGGCTTCAAACCGTCCTGCGGCGGCATGCATTCGATGTAATAGAGCGTGGCGCCGGTGCGTTGCGCGACGCCGGGCACAGAGGTCGATTGCGCGACCCAGCCCTGGTTCTCCGCAAGGGATACGATCCAGTCCGAAAGTACGCCGCCGCCCTGGCCGCCCATGGCGAGGATGGCGATGGAGACCGGGCGTTCGGTCGCGGGGCCTGCGGGTTCGAGCGGCAGGCGAACGGTTTCGTCCTTCATGCCGGGACTCCCTTGCTCTCACGGCGCGCTTGCAGCCAGCCGATGAATTTCATGGTCGTGCGCTGGCGCCATTTGTCGAAGGCATTGGGGTTGTGCACGACATCGGCGCGGAAAAAGGACGGGCAGAGGATTGCCGCGTCTGCGACCTCGCCGCAATTGCCGCAGCCCACGCATGTATTGTCGATGGCCGCGACCGGATCGTCGCGCAGGGGATCGTCCAGTTTTTTCACCGAAAGCGAGGGGCAGCCGGACAGGCGCATGCAAGCGTGGTCGCCCGTGCAGACGTCCTCGTCGACGCCGAAACGCTCTTTCACGGTGCGCGCGCCCGAAGCGATCGCCTTGTCGGTTTGCGGGCGTATGCGGCGCTGCCTGTTGAGCATGCATTCGGAGGAGGCGACGATGATTTTCGGCCCTTCCGCCTTTGTCGTCAGCGCCTCCTTCAATGTGTCGCGCAGGCGGGCGACGTCGTAAGTGCGGTCGATCTGGCGCACCCATTTGCCGCCAATGCCCTTGACCGCCCTGACAATGGAATTGTTGGTCGTGCGCCGCGGGTTTTTCACGCGCGAAGAGAGAAGATCCTGACCGCCCGTGGCGGAAGTGTAGAAATTGTCGATGATGAGAAAGACGCCGTCGTGCTTGTTGAAGACGGCGTTGCCGATGCCGCTGGTCAGGCCGTTGTGCCAGAAGCCGCCGTCGCCCATGACGGCGATGGAGCGTTTGTCCGCCTTGACGTTGAAGGCGCTGGTCGAGGCCGGCCCCAGCCCGAAGCCCATGGTGGTGGCGCCGATGTTGAATGGCGGCAGAATGGAAAAGAGGTGGCAGCCGATATCGGCCGAGACGTGATGGAGACCGATCTCCTGTTCGACCAGCTTCATCGCTGCGAAAACCGGGCGCTCCGGACAGCCCGTGCACAGACCGGGCGGGCGCTCCGGCACAACCTGCCTGAGTTTTTTCACCTCCTCGAGCGCAAAGACCGGCGTTGCATCGGGCGCGGGCGGACGATTGCCGAGCAGGCGCGGTTCGGATTGTTCGAGAAAAGTGCGAAAACCGTCGAGCAGAACTTGCGCGGTATAATCGCCGGTCATCGGCAATATGTCTTTGCCGCGTACGCGCGCTGCGATCTTGCGGCGGCGCAGCGCCGTGTTGACTGCCTGTTCGATATATTCGGGCTGGCCCTCCTCGACGACGATGACGTGATCTTTGCCGCTGCAGAAAGCCTCGATCTCGTCCTCGACGACAGGATAGGTCACGTTCATGACGTAGAGAGGACTTTGCGTGCGGCCGTATGCGTCGCTCAGTCCCAGATATTGCAGGGCGCGGATGACGTTGTTGTACATGCCGCCTTGCAGGATGATTCCGACTTTCGCATCCGGCCCCATGGTTTCGTTGAGGCGATGCTTTTTCACGAATTCGATGGCGGCTGGAAAACGCCTGGCGATTTTCTCGCGCTCATGCTCGTAGGCGGCCGGCGGCAGGACGATGCGTCCGAGATCGCGGATCGGGTTTTCGAGCGCATCCTTGATGGTGAAGTCGGGGCGCATGTTGTTCCTGGCCTTGAAGGCGCCGTGCATGTGGCAGGCGCGCACGCGCACTTCCAGCATGACCGGCGTATTGGAGGCTTCCGAGAGCTCGAACCCCCTCTCGATCATGTTGACGATGCATTCGTGATCGGGCCGGGGATCGAGCAGCCATATCTGCGATTTCATCGCAAAGGCGTGGGTGCGCTCCTGCATGATGGAGGAGCCCTCGCCATAATCCTCGCCGACGATGATCATCGCCCCGCCGGTGACGCCGCCCGAAGCGAGATTGGCGAGCGCGTCCGAGGCGACATTGGTGCCAACCGTCGACTTCCAGGCGACGGCGCCGCGCAGGGGATACATGACGGAGGCCGAGAGCATGGCGGCGGCGGCGGCCTCGTTGGCCGAACTCTGGAAAACGACGCCGAGATCGTCGAGCACGTCCCTGGCGTCGCTAAGCACGTCGATCAGATGGGAGATCGGCGAGCCGGGATAGCCGCCGACATAGGAGACGCCCGATTGCAGAAGCGCTTTGGTGATGGCCAGAATGCCCTCGCCGCGAAAGGTGTCGCCTTCGCCCAGGCGCAAATCCTCGACCTCGCGCGCGAAAGACCGTTCGGCCATGGCTCCCTCCCAGGTTATATGCAAATCCATATATCTGGCGCGGCAGGCGGTCAATGTCGTCAATGTTGACGCAAAAATATCTTAGAACTAAGATTATCATATCCAAGATAATGGAGCGCCTTAATGTGGCGGCCTGCGCAACGCATCCAGTTCGAGCCCCGGCACGGGCGCATTCCCAGCGCCGGGGAGGCGGCGGCCTCGCGCCTGTTCTCGCCGGTGCGCGTAGGCGCGCTGACGCTGGAGCAGCGGATATGGGTTCCGGCCATGGTGCCGTGGCGTGCCTCCGACGACGGCTATGTGACCGACGATGTTGTCGACTGGTATTGCCGGTTTGCGCGCGGGCGGCCAGGCGCAATCGTGGTGGAGGCGACAGGTATCCGCGATGTGCCGAGCGGTCCCCTGCTGCGCATCGGGCATGACCGCTTTCTGCCCGGTTTGCAGCGCCTGACACAGGCGGTGCGCGAGGCGAGCGGCGGCCATACCAGACTGCTGATCCAGATCATCGACTTTCTGTCGATCCGCCGCCGGCCCGAACGCAACCGCTATTTCCAGCAATTTTTGCGTGTGAGCGAGGCGCATAAGGCGGCGCTTGGCGACGTCGCTATGCCGGAGGCCGCAGTGCGCGAGGCGCTCGCCTCCATGCCGGACGAGAAACTCGACGCAATCCTGAGCGCGCGCGAATTGGAGGCTTTGCGGTTTGGGCATCGCGAGCGCGTGACCGATCTCGATCTCGAACAGATACGCACGCTGCCGCAAATCCTGCCGGAGCTTTTTTCCAATGCTGCATTACGGGCGAAAAATGCGGGTTTCGACGGTGTCGAACTGCATTATGCGCATGCCTACACGATGGCTTCGCTGCTTTCGCGCACCAATACGCGCGACGATGGTTATGGCGGCTCACTGGAGGGTCGGGCTCGCCTGCCACTTGAAGTCATCGCGGCCGCGCGCGCCGCCGTTGGCCAGGATTATACGCTGGGCTGCCGCTTTCTGGCGGAAGAATGCATCGAGGGCGGCGGCACGGTCGAGGACGCCGCCTGGTTCGGCGTGGCTTTCGCACGAGCGGGACTGGATTTTCTGTCGCTGTCGCGCGGCGGAAAATTCGACGACGCCAAGCAGCCGGGCGTGGGCTCGTCCGCCTATCCCTATACCGGCCCGAGCGGCTACGAATGCATGCCGCAGTATATTTCCGATGAGAAAGGCCCGTTCGGCCGCAATGTCGCGGCGACCGCGAGCGTTCGCCGCGCGGTGCGCGAAGCCGGTTTCGATACGCCCGTCATCTGCGCGGGCGGGGTGCATAATTTCGATATGGCGGAAAAAATGCTCGAAGACGGCGTTTGCGACATTGTGGGCTCGGCGCGCCAGTCGCTTGCCGATCCCGACTGGTCATTGAAGCTTTCACGCGGCGCGGGGGGCGAAGTGCGCCTGTGCGAATTCACCAATTATTGCGAGGGGCTCGACCAGAAGCACAAGGTGGTCACCTGCCAGCTCTGGGACAAGCTGGACCTGAAGGCGCCGGGTGTGCGGCGGACGGCGGACGGCAAGCGCCGGCTGACCCCGCCGGAATGGTCGCCGGGCACGTGATGGGCGACGTTTGAAGGTGGCGGGTTTGGAGACGCTGGATCTGGGTGCGCAAGACCTTGAAACCAGGGTTCGCGAAGCGGGCGGCGATGGCGCGCGGCCGGGCGATCTGCGCTTGTGGCTGCGCATTCTGACCATTCACAAACTGGTCAACAATGAAGTGCGCCGCCGCCTGCGTGAAAATTTCGGGATGAGCCTTTCGCGGTTCGATCTTCTGGCTCAGCTCGACGGCAGGCCGGAGGGATTGCGCATGGGCGATCTTTCGCGGCGGCTGATGGTGACGACCGGCAATATTACGGGGCTGGTCGACGAGCTTGTTGCAGACGGTCTGGTCGAGCGTCTTGCCGATCCCAGCAATCGCCGGGCAAGCCTTGCCGCAATGACCGCAAGGGGCCGCAGGATTTTCGACGCGGCGGCCAAGACCAACGAAGTCTGGATCGCTGAATTGTTTTCCGGGCTTTCGGACGCAGACAAGGCGGCGATGTTCGATATGCTGGGGCGGCAGAAGGCCGATATTTCTTCGCGGCTGCGCGAGGCCGACGAAGGCGGCGCAAGCGCGCGACCGGCGAACGCGCCGAAACCAGGAAAATCCAGAACGCAAGCCACAACGAAACAAGCCACAACGAAACAAGCGACAAAGAAACAAACGACAAAGAAACAAGCCATCAAGACAAACGCCATCAAGGGAGCCCGCAGGTGAAAAATTTCAAAGCCGCAGATTATGCCGCCGCACATTTCAAGTGGGAGGTTGCGGGCAAGGTCGCAACGATCACATTGAACCGGCCCGAGCGCAAAAATCCGCTAACGTTCGAGAGCTACGCGGAATTGCGCGATCTGTTCCGCAACCTGAACTATGCCAGCGACGTGAGGGCGGTGGTGGTGACGGGCGCGGGCGGCAATTTCTGCTCCGGCGGCGACGTGCACGAGATCATCGGTCCGCTGGTGCGCATGCAGGAGGCCGACGATATGGCGGGCCTGCTGGCGTTCACGCGCATGACCGGCGATCTGGTGAAGGCCATGCGTCATTGTCCGCAACCGATCATTTCCGCAATCGACGGCATTTGCGCGGGCGCGGGCGCGATCATCGCCATGGCGTCGGACATGCGGCTTGGGACGCCTCGTGCGAAAACGGCGTTTCTGTTCGTGCGGGTCGGGCTTGCCGGCGCCGACATGGGCGCCTGCGCGATCCTGCCGCGCATTATCGGGCAGGGGCGGGCCTCCGAGCTTCTCTACACGGGCCGCGCGATGAGCGCGGAGGAAGGCGACAAATGGGGCTTTTACAATCGCCTTGTCGCGCCCGAAGCCGTGCTGGCCGATGCGCAGGCGCTCGCCAGGGAGATCGCGGACGGGCCGAGTTTCGCCAACGCCATGACCAAGACCTGCCTGCATCAGGAATGGGCGATGGATGTGGACAGCGCCATCGAAGCCGAAGCGCAGGCGCAGGCGATCTGCATGCAGACCCGCGATTACGGCCGCGCCTATCGGGCGTTCGTGGC
>JBKDZW010000186.1:0-15738 GCA_047971685.1 Rhodoblastus sp. | reverse complement strand
TGCCCGGCCTGAGCGTTCGGCGCGCGGGCAGCCCGCTCACCTTTTCTGCGCCCGACGATTCCGCAGGTTTCGCCATTTACGACGAGAACTGGCTGAAGGCTGGCGTCGTCGGCAAGCTCAAGGGGCCGCGCCGCTCGTCCGAACATCCCGAATTGCGTGGCGTCCACGACATCGACTGGACGATCGAGGCGGGCCTGTTCGCCGAGTTCTGGCCGCTCGAGAAATTGCGCGCGCGTATCGAGGCGCGTCACGGCTTCGTCGGTCATCACGGCAATATCGTCGATTTCTCCGTCGATTGGGTGGAGCGGCGCGGGCCATGGACCGTCTCGTTAGGGCCGCGCATGTCGCTCGCCGATACGCGCTACATGGATAAATTGTTTGGCGTGCGCCCTTACGAGGCCGCAATGACCGGCCGCTTGCCGGCCTATCGCGCCGAAGGCGGCGCGAAATCCTTCGGCCTCGCAGGCGCCGTCTCCTATGAATGGTCGCGCACGTGGACCACGACCGCCTATGCCCGCTACAACCGTCTGATAGGCTCGGCGGGCGACAGCCCGCTCGTGACGGCGCTTGGCTCGCGCAACCAGTTCACCATCGGCGCCATCGTCGCCTATTCCTTCGACTGGGCGGGTTTCTGACCCGCCCGTTGGATTCTCGCGCTATCCCGCCAACCGCTTTTCCGCAACGCGCGCGAGCAGCGAGGCGCCGATCGGCAGTATCTCGTCGTTGAACGTATAGGCGGGATTATGCACGGACGGGCCTGACCCCATGCCGAGCCAGATATATGCGCCGGGGGCCGCCATCGCCATGTCGGCGAAATCTTCCGAGCCCATTTTCGGTTCGGCGTCGGTCACTACCTTGTCGGCGCCGAACAATTCTTTCGCAGCGTCCGCCATTGCCGCGGTCTGCTCCTCGGCATTGCGCATGACGGAGAAAATGTCCCTGATGTCGACGTCGATCTTCGCGCCGTAGGCCGCCGCAAAGCCCGCGCAAATCTCGCGCATGCGCTTTGCGACGAGCGCACGCATCTCGTCTTCAAAAATGCGGATCGTGCCGGCCAGATGGGCCGTCTCGGGGATGACGTTATAGGCCGAGCCCGCATTGAATTTCGTGATCGAGACGACCGCGCTCTTGAGCGCGGGCGCATTGCGGCTGACGATGGTTTGCAGCGATTGCGTCAGCGCTGCGCCGATCGTCACGGGATCGTTGGAATATTCGGGCATGGCGCCATGTGCGCCGCGCCCGGCGATGTGGATGTCGAAGAAATCGGCGCCCGCCATGGCAGGCCCGGTGCGCATGGAAACCTGGCCGAGCGGCGAACCCGGAAAATTATGCAGCGCATAGACCTCGTCGCAGGGAAAGCGCTTGAACAGGCCATCGGCGATCATCGCGCGCGCGCCGCCGAGCCCTTCTTCGGCAGGCTGAAAGATGAAGGCGATTTCGCCGGCGAAATCGCGGGTCTCCGCGAGATAGCGCGCCGCGCCCAGAAGCATGGTCGTGTGGCCGTCATGACCGCAACCGTGAAACTTGCCGGGGTTTTTCGAGCTCCACGGCAGGTTGGTCAGTTCGTCCATCGGCAGCGCGTCCATATCGGCGCGCAATCCCACGCGCTTGCCGGTCCCGCGCTTGCCCTTGAGCACGCCGACGACGCCGGTCTTGCCAATGCCGGCATGAACCTCGACGCCGTAGGATTCCAGCTCGCGCGCGACAATGCCCGATGTTCGCACTTCCTCGAAGCCGATCTCGGGATGGGCGTGAATGTCGCGGCGGATCTCCGTCATGCGATCGGCAAATCCCTTGATCTTCTCCAGCACGTCCATAGATGGCTCCATTTCGCAAAGCGGAATTTAGTCGCGGATAGATTTAATCGCAGCCCAGAACCTATGCGCTGACAGCAAGGTAGGGCGGCTTGGCCCCGCGCGGCAAGTGCGCGCCTTGACCCGCCACCCGCTACGCCTGAAACTCCCCGCCAATCATGGGGCCGCAGAGCCTCGACAGAAACGCCTTGAGGTAATCTGCTCATGAACGAACAAATCAAACAGGCGCCGACTGCGCCGTTCAAGCCTATTGATTTTCTGCCGCGCGAGATCGCCGCCGAGCGCCGCGCCAATGGCGAGATCATCCTGAGCCAGCGCATTCCGCTCGATCCCTACGAGCGCGGCATTCCGCTCTATCTCGCGCGCTGGGCGAAGGAGCGGCCGGACCATGTGTGGCTTGCCCAGCGCCGCGGCCCGGAGCGCGCATGGAAGAAGGTGACTTACGCCGAGGCCAAGCGCGAGGCGGACGCGCTGACGCAAGCGCTTCTCGATCTCAATCTCACGCCGGAGCAGCCGGTCGCGATTCTCTCGGGCAATTCGATCGAACACGCGCTGATGACGCAGGCCGCCATGCAGGCGGGCGTGCCGGCCGCGCCCGTGTCGCCGGCCTATTCGCTGATGAGCCAGGACCACGCCAAGCTGCGCTACATTTTCGATCTCATCAGGCCCGGCGTCGTGATGGTGCAGGACGGGGTAGCCTTCGGAAAGGCGCTGAAGGCGCTTGATCTGACGGGCGTGACCGTCGTGCATGTCGAGCGTGCGCCCGAAGGAATCGCAAGCCGCGCGTGGGCCGATCTCGTCGCGACGAAGCGCACGGACGCCGTTGACAAGGCGCTGGCCGCCATCGGGCCGAAAACCGTCGGCAAGCTGCTCTTCACCTCGGGCTCGACCGGCATGCCCAAGGCCGTCATCAACACGCAGGAGATGATGTGCGCCAATGTCGTGATGGGCAAGATGACGCGCAAGCGCAAGGACAGCGACCCGTCCATGGTCGTGCTGGACTGGCTGCCGTGGAACCACACGATGGGCGGCAACGCCGGCTTTCATGCGGTGCTGGCCGATGGCGGCACGCTCTATATCGACGACGGGCGCCCGGTGCCCGGCATGTTCGAGGAGACGCTGCGCAATCTGAAAGAGGTTTCGCCGACCTATTATTCCAATGTGCCGGCAGGCTATGCGGTGCTCGCCACCGCGCTGGAGAACGACGATGCGCTGGCGAAGTCGTTTTTCAAGGATCTCGGCATACTCGGCTATGGCGGCGCGACCCTGTCGGACGATCTCTATGTGCGCATGCAGCGGCTGGCGGTGAAATACACGGGCAACCGCATCGTGTTCTTCACGGGCTGGGGGTCGACCGAAACGGCGCCGACCGCGACCTCGACCTATTGGGAGACGGAGCGTGTCGGCCTGATCGGTCTGCCGCATCCCGGCGTCGAGCTGAAGATGGTGCCGGTCGGGCAGAAGTACGAAATGCGCATCCGCTCGGTGATCGTGACGCCCGGCTATTACCGTCAGCCCGAACTCACCAAAAACGCCTTCGACGAGGAGGGCTATTACAAGATCGGCGATGCGGGAATCTTCGTCGATCCGGCCGATCCCGTAAAAGGTCTGATTTTCGCCGGGCGCGTGGTCGAGGATTTCAAGCTCGCGTCCGGCACCTTCGTCCATGTCGGCTCGCTGCGCGTGGCGGCGATCGCGGCGGCGAGCCCGGTCGTGCAGGACGCGCTCGTAGCGGGACAGGACAAGGATTATATAGCGCTGCTCGCCTGGCCGAACCTCGAGGCTTGCCGCCTCCTGGCGGGCAAGGTCGGCGCGCCGCTGGAAGAAATCATCCACGATCCCGCCGTGAAGGAACATCTGCGCAATGGTTTGCATGCGCACAACGCGCAGACGCAGGGCTCCTCGATGCGCATTTCGCGCGTGATGCTGATGATCGAACCGCCGTCGATCGACGGCAACGAACTGACCGACAAGGGCTACATCAACCAGCGCGCCGCTCTGGAGCGCCGCAACGCGCTGGTGCAGCGGCTGTATGCGGCGCAGCCGGATCAGGATGTGATCGTGGTCGAGGGCTAAAGCATATCCCGCAAAAGTCGCAGACTTTTGCGACAAGGATATGCGATGAAACGGACAATATATCCCGCAAAAGTTGGAGACTTTTGCGTTTGGGATATGCGGTGAAAAACAATAGGGCGCGTCACGCGATTTTCGTGCAAATGTGGCGCGCTCCAGGGGTGGTCGGGGGCTGCATGGGTCGCGCGGGCACGCTTAAGCTGGGACATTCATGAAATATCGCGCCATCGTCTGCTCTGAACTCGGGGCCCCCGAACTCCTGCGCATCGAGGAATTCGACGCGCCCGCGTTGAAGGCCGGCGAGGCGCGCGTGAAAATTCACTCCTGCGGCGTGAACTTTCCCGATCTCCTGATGGTCGCCGGCAAATATCAGTTCAAGCCGCCGCTGCCCTTCGTGCCGGGTTTTGAATCCGCCGGCGAAGTGATCGAGATCGCGGCCGGCGCGAAAGTGAAGCCCGGCGACCGGGTGATCGTGCGCCGCAAGACCGGCTGCTTCGCGGAGCAGGCGGTCGGCGCGCCCAATGAAATAGTCGCTGCGCCCACCCATTATTCCTACGACGAGGCCGCCACTTTTTCGGTCGGTCTCGTCACCTCCTATCACGGGCTGGTCACGCAGGGGCGCCTGCAAAGGGGCGAGCGTGTGCTGATTACGGGCGCGTCCGGCGGCGTCGGCATGGCCGCCGTCGCGCTTGCGGCCCATCTGGGGGCAGAGCCGATCGCGGTGTGTTCGACGCAGGAAAAATGCGCCGCCGCAATTGCGGCCGGCGCCGCCCATGCAATCGATTCCTCGCAGGAAAACATCCACGAGGCGGTAAAGGCGCTGACCGGCGGCGAGGGCGTCCACTGCATCTACGATCCGGTCGGGCTTCCCGCCGAAACCGCGCTGCGCGCTTTGGCGTTTGGCGGGCGCATTCTGCTGATCGGCTTTGCCGGCGCCATCCCCGACTATCCCGCCAACCGCGTGCTCATGAAATGCGCGACCATTATTGGCGTCAGGGCCGGCGAATACGCCCGGCGCTTCCCCGGCGTGCGTGTGGCGGAGACCCCGGAAATGGAGGCGTTGACGACCATCGTGCGCCCCCATGTCAGCAAGGTCTATCCGCTGGAGGCGGCGGCGCAGGCGCTGCGCGACATAGCGGATAGAAAGGCGATCGGGCGGCTTGTGCTGCGCCCGTAAGGCGTTCGTCGAAGGTTGCGGGCAAACCCCCTTCCCTTGAGCGCGGCGCGGGCCTAAAAAGCCTGCAAATTCACGCAAAAGGGCTGTTCCCATGACTTATCGGCAGACACCTCTTTTTCCGCTCGGCGAAGACAAGACGCCCTATCGTCTCGTGACCAGCGAAGGCGTGCGCGTCGAGAAAATGGGCGATCATGAATTCGTGGTGGTGGACCGCGAAGCGATCCGCGCGCTGTCCGAAGCCGCAATGATCGACTCAAACCATCTGCTGCGCCCCGGTCATCTCGCTCAGCTCGCCAAGATTCTCGACGATCCCGAGGCGACCTCCAACGACAAGTTCGTCGCCTACGACCTTCTGAAGAACGCCAATATCGCGGCCGGCGGCGTCCTGCCGATGTGTCAGGATACGGGCACCGCCATCGTCATGGGCAAGAAGGGCCGTTTCATCTTCACCGACGGGCAGGACGAAAGCGCCATCGCCGAGGGCGTGCGCGACGCCTACGAGAAGAAGAACCTGCGCTATTCGCAGCTTGCGCCCCTCTCGATGTTTGAGGAAAAGAACACGAAGAACAATCTTCCGGCGCAGATCGACATCTATGCCGAGGGCGAGGACGCCTACAAGTTCCTGTTCGTCGTGAAGGGCGGCGGCTCCGCCAACAAGACCTTTCTCTATCAGGGCACGCCCTCGCTTTTGACCCACGACCGTCTGATCGGTTTCCTGAAAGAAAAGATACTCACGCTCGGTACGGCGGCCTGCCCGCCCTATCATCTGGCCATCGTCGTCGGCGGCCTGTCGGCCGAACTCAATCTCAAGACCGTCAAGCTGGCCTCCACCCGCTATTACGACGAACTGCCGACCAGCGGCGGGGACGACGCGCATGCCTTCCGCGATGTCGCGATGGAGGAGGAAATTCACAAGCTGACGCAGGAAATGGGCGTCGGCGCGCAATTCGGCGGCAAATATTTCTGCCATGACGTGCGCGTCATCCGCCTGCCGCGCCACGGCGCCTCGTTGCCGATCGGCATCGGCGTGTCCTGTTCGGCCGACCGCCAGGCCAAGGGCAAGATCACCAGGAAGGGCGTGTTTCTGGAGGAGCTGGAGCACGATCCCGCGCGCTTCATGCCCCATGTCGACGAGGCCTCGCTCGGCGGCGATGTCGTGAAGATCGACCTCACGCGGCCGATGAAGGAAATTCTGGCGACGCTCGGCAAATATCCGATCAAGACGCGGCTGTCGCTGACAGGCCCGATGATCGTGGCGCGCGATCTCGCGCACGCCAGGATTCGCGCGCGCCTCGAGGCCGGCGAAGCCATGCCCGATTATTTCAAGAACCATCCCGTCTATTACGCCGGTCCCGCCAAGACGCCGGCGGGCTACGCCTCGGGCTCCTTCGGCCCGACGACGGCCGGCCGCATGGACTCATATGTCGACCAGTTCCAGGCGGCCGGCGGCTCCATGGTCATGCTCGCCAAGGGCAATCGCTCGGCCGAAGTGCGCAACGCCTGCGGTAAATACGGCGGCTTCTATCTCGGCTCGATCGGCGGCCCGGCGGCGCGCCTTGCCCAGGACTGCATCAAGAAGGTCGAGGCGCTCGAATATCCCGAACTCGGCATGGAGGCGATCTGGAAGATCGAGGTCGAAGATTTCCCCGCGTTCATCGTCATCGACGACAAGGGGAACGATTTCTTCAAGGAATTAAATCTGGGCTGAGCGTCCCGGACAAGCGCCGGATTGCGATGTGCGATTTGGCACTTCATCCTTGCGGGATCGGTAGAATAATCGCGCTGTCATGGGCTGGGGGGCTCTGGGACATGCGCACATTGATTCTTGCGTCCGCTTTGACACTCGTGTCAGCAATGATCGTCGCCGGCGCCAATGCCGGGGCGACCATTGTAAAGCCGACCGTCGACGCCGGCCAATGCTCCCGCGACATGGCTTCGGTCGATCGCTCTTTCGCCGCAGCCATGATGGATCTGCAACGCAACGGCGATCCCGCCAACAGATGTTCGGCCTGGCGGCGTCATATCGTCGTCATGCGCGACGCCAGCCAGGTGTTCTCGCGCTGCACGGCGCCAGATGCGCGCGAAGGGGCGATGCGCCAGATGCGAGGGTCGATCGCAGGTTTTCAGGCCCTGATCGCACAAGCCCAATGCGGCGGCGACGGGCAGTAGCAATCCGGCTTATCCCGGCTGTGGGCCGTCATAGCCCTCGACAATGACGATATCGCCGATGGAGACGGGCCGGCGCAATTCGATCGCCGCTGCATATTCGGGCGAGCGGTAGCAGGCCAGCGCCTTCTCGTAGGTCTCGAATTCGATCACCACATGGCGGGCGCGCAACTTGCCTTCGGGCTGCTCGCAGGCGCCGCCGCGCACCAGGAATTTTCCGCCATATTTGGCGAAAGCCGCGGCATTGGCCCGCACATAGGCCTTGTAGGCCTCGGGGTCGCTCACATCGACATGTCCGATCCAATATCCCCTGGGCATTGTTCCTGCCTTCATAGTTTTGTCATCAATCGCCACTATATCTCTCTCATCCGCTCGATGCGCCATTGTTGCGCAAGCGTAAGGCGCAATCGTTTTGCGTATGCGCCGGAAGCGGATTGCACGCCGGGCCGGATGTACGCCCGGCGTTTTGCGTTTCAGGGCTTGATTTGATGGCCTGGCTTCATGGCTTGGCCGATCTTGTCGCGTTTACTGCGCAGGGCGAGAATTGCGTTTGCCGCGCAAGGCAAGGCCGGTTTCGATTTCCGCGACAATTGCCTGGGCTGCGGCTTTCGGGTCGGCGGCTTCGGTCACGGGGCGCCCGACCACGATATGATCTGCGCCGCCGGCCAGCGCCAGCGTCGGCGTCATCACGCGCTTCTGGTCCCCGAGCGCTGCGCCTGCGGGGCGCACGCCGGGTGTCACCAGCAACATGTCCGGTCCCAGCAGGTTTCGCATGGCTTCTGCTTCTTCAGGCGACAGGATCAGCCCGTCGACGCCGGCTTCGCGCGCCTGAAGCGCGCGGCGCGCAATCAGGTCGCGCACATTGAAGGCGTAGCCGGCCGCGCTCAGATCGGCGTCGTCGTAGGACGTCATGACGGTGACTGCGAGCAGCTTCAACGTGGAGCCGGCCGCGCCGCGCCGGGCGGCCGCCATGGTCTGGGGATAGGCGTGCACCGTGGCGAAATCTGCGCCGAGACGGCCAAGCTGCCGCGTGGCGCGCTCCACCGTATTGGGAATGTCGTGCAGCTTGAGGTCGATGAAGACTTTTTTGCCCGCCTCGATCAGTTCGCGCGCAATATCGAAGCCCTCGCCGCCGTAAATCAGCTCCATCCCGATTTTGTAGAAGCTCGCGGCGTCGCCGAGCCGTGCAATCATGTCGCGCGCCTCTTTGGCGCCGGGCGCGTCGAGCGCGACGATGAGACGGTCGCGGGCGGAAATCTGTTGGCTCATGTGCGCTGGCCCCGGCTGCTTGAAACGGCCCACGCCATCGCAGATCGACGCGCACGCTGCAACGGTAAATCCGGAAAACGAGGGCTTACCGCCGCCCCTCGCGCGGCCCGTCGGCGATCTTCTTGAGGAAAGCCAGCGCCGGCTCCATCTGCTTCTGGCGGAACGCCTTGAAGGCGGGCGCGAGATCGTTGTGGCGGCGCAGGTGGCTTGCCGCCTGCACGCCCTTGCCCTCGGCATGGGTATAGCGCCAGACGCGGGCCGGCGGCAGGTTGAGCCAGACGGGCGTGGAGACTTCGCCGCGATAATCGGCCGCAGCGCCGCGATTGGTTTTCAGCGGCATGGGCGAAACCAGGCCGTAGGTGAACTGGATGAATGAACCCTCCGACCCCATGAGGTCGAAAGCCTCGTCCAGCAATTGCAGGCGTTCGCGCTCGGGGCGCGTCAGCAGGGGCAGGCTGGAGACGACCGTCGAGATCAGCGCGCCTTCGAGATGTTTCAGCGATTGGCGCAGCCGGTAGGCGTCGCCGCGCACCACCTGAACGCCGGGAAAGCGGCGTTCCAGCAATTTGCAGAAGGAGGCGTCGTATTCGAGCAGCACCAGCTTTTCGGCCGGCGCGCCGCGCGCAAGCAGCGCCTCCGTCACCGGGCCGGTGCCCGGGCCAAGCTCCACGATCAGCCCGTCGGCCTGCGGGTCGACGCAACGCGCCATGGCGCGCGCAAGAAACCGGCCCGAGGGCGTCACGGCGCCGGCCGTCAGCGGAGAATCGAACCAGGATTTGATGAAACGCGCCTCGTCGGCAAAGCGTTCCTCGAACTTGATGCGGCTCGTCGCGAGGCGGCGGGCGTTGGTGCGCAGGGGATTGGCGCTCAAGATTTTGACGGGCTCCTTGGGACCCAAAAATCGCGCATGCCGAGGGCCGCGTCAAGAAAGCGTCACGCTGGAGTGGGATGTGCTTTGATTGCGTCAAAGCCGGCACTTCAAGCATTTGATAGGAAAGCTGTTTATCCTGTCGTCGTCGTTTCCGTCAAAAGGCGGCCTGCTTTGGAGCCCATTCTGCAAAGGCGGCAGGCCTTTCCAAGGCGGCTCACTGCCCCCCGATATTGTCGAGAAAATCTTTCATTTTGGCGAAGAAACCCGCCGATTCCGGCTGGGTGTTATGCGAGGATTCCTTGTCGAATTCGGCCAGAAGCTCGCGCTGACGCCGTGTGAGGTTCTGCGGCGTTTCGACCACCGCCTGCACATAGAGGTCGCCGAACTCGCGCGAACGCAGAACGGGCATGCCCTTGCCGCGTATCTTGAACTGCCGGCCGGTCTGAGTGCCCTCGGGCACTTTCACCTTGGATTGCGCGCCCTCGAGCGTGCCGATCTCGAATTCGCCGCCGATCGTCGCCTGCACCATGGAGATCGGCACGCGGCAATAGAGATCGGCGCCGTCGCGATGAAACATGGCGTGCGGCTTGATCGACAGGAAAATGTACAGGTCGCCCGCAGGTCCGCCGCGCAGGCCGGCCTCGCCCTCGCCGGCAAGCCGGATGCGTGTGCCGTCCTCGACGCCTTGCGGAATATTGACCGAAAGCGTGCGCTCGCGCGTGACGCGGCCGGCGCCTGCGCAGTTCGTGCAAGGGTCGTCGATGCGCTCGCCCCGGCCGTGGCAGGCGGGGCAGGTGCGCTCGATGGCGAAAAAGCCCTGCTGCGCCCGCACGCGGCCCTGGCCGCCGCAGGTCGCGCAGACCTTGGGCTTGGAGCCGTGCTTGGCGCCGGAGCCGGCGCAGGCCTCGCAGGTGACCGTGGTCGGCGCCTTGATCTGCGCGGTCTTGCCGGAAAAGGCTTCTTCAAGCGTGATTTCGAGATTGTAGCGCAGGTCCGAACCGCGCTCGCGCCCGCCGCCGCCGCGCGCGCCGCGCCTGCCCATGACATCGCCGAACAGATCGTCGAAAATATCGGCCATGGAGGAGGCGAAACCCTCTCCCATGCCGAAACCGCCGCCGCCTTGCTCGAAAGCGCTATGGCCGAATCGGTCGTAGGCCGCCCGCTTCTGGCCGTCGGAGAGGATCTGGTAGGCCTCGTTGATTTCCTTGAAGCGCGACTCGGCCGCCTTGTCGCCGGGATGCCGGTCGGGATGGTGCTGCATCGCCGCCTTGCGGAAGGCCGATTTCAGTTCGACCTCCGTCACGGTGCGGGAGACGCCGAGAACTTCGTAGTAATCGCGCTTGCTCATCTCACCTGGACCGATTGAGCGCGGCCAGGCTCACCACGAAAAAGGCCGGCGTCCCCAGGCCCTTGCTGGTGAGCGGAAAAACCCAGAACGGGTCGGTCTGCGGCTGGATGACCAGGAACGTCAGGACATTGTCGTTGCCGGAAACGAGATCGAGCTTGTAGAGCTTCTTGCCCTTGACGATTTTTTCCGAGATCGGATCGGCTTTGATGAGCGCGGCCAGTTCGTCGTCCGACAGGAGATTGTAGGATATCGACTTGAAATAGGCCTTGGCGCGATCTGCGCCGGTTCGCCCGCCGATTTCGGCGGCGCCGAAAGTCGCGCGAACGCCGGTGTCGGGAAAGGCCCCGAAATGCCGGTCGTTGGCGTTGAATATCTGGCCGTTCTTCGTGCAATAGACCGCAGCCCACGCGGCAAGATCGGCAGGAAGCTTGGTCACCGCGTCCTTGGGGGCGGATTTGGCGCAATCCAGGAGAATATCGGCTGGCGGCTTGAGCTGTTCGGGCGACACCGGCGCCTTGGTTTGCGTCTTGGCCTGCGCAAGCGCTGCGCCCGTCAACGAAACGGCAAGCGCAAAAGCGGCAAGCCCGCACGCCGCTGATCTCGAAACGAAATTCATCCGGACTGTTCCCCGAAATGGATAGGGCGCCGCAGATCGCGGCGCCCGCCTTCTATCAGGACGACTTTTTCTTGTCGTCGCCTACGTCCTTGAATTCGGCGTCGATCACGTCGTCTTGCGCGCCGGGGGCTTCCTGGCCGCCGGCCGCCGCGCCCTCGGCGCTCGCCTGCTGGGCTTTGTACATGGCCTCGCCGAGCTTCATCGAGGCCTGGGCGAGTTCGTTCGTCTTTGCCTTGATGTGTTCGGGATCCTCGCCGGCGAGCGCGGTCTTCAGCGCCTCGACGGCGCTCGTGATCGCGCTCTTGTCGGCTTCGGGAACCTTGTCGCCGTGCTCGGCCACCGACTTTTCGGTCGAGTGAACGAGCGCTTCGCCCTGGTTCTTGGCGTCGACGAGTTCGCGCCGCTTCTTGTCGTCGGCCGCATGCACCTCGGCGTCCTTGACCATCTTGTCGATGTCGCTGTCCGAAAGGCCGCCCGAGGCCTGGATGCGGATCTGCTGCTCCTTGTTGGTGGCCTTGTCCTTGGCCGTCACATTGACGATGCCGTTGGCGTCGATGTCGAAGGTGACTTCCACCTGCGGCACGCCGCGCGGCGCCGGCGGAATGCCGACGAGGTCGAACTGGCCGAGCATCTTGTTGTCGGCCGCCATTTCGCGCTCGCCCTGGAACACGCGAATGGTGACCGCCGTCTGATTGTCTTCGGCGGTGGAAAATACCTGGCTCTTCTTGGTCGGGATCGTCGTGTTGCGGTCGATCAGGCGCGTGAACACGCCGCCCAGCGTCTCGATGCCGAGCGACAGCGGCGTCACGTCGAGCAGCAGCACGTCCTTCACGTCGCCCTGTAGCACGCCCGCCTGCACGGCCGCGCCGATGGCGACGACTTCGTCGGGGTTGACGCCCTTATGGGGTTCCTTGCCGAAGAAGGACTTCACGACTTCCTGCACCTTGGGCATGCGGGTCATGCCGCCGACGAGAATGACCTCGTCGATCTCGTTGGCGCTCAGGCCGGCGTCCTTGAGCGCCTTCTTGCAGGGCTCGACGGTGCGCTGGATGAGGTCGTCCACCAGGGATTCGAATTTGGCGCGGGAAAGTTTCAGGGTCAGATGCTTCGGACCCGAGGCGTCGGCCGTGATGTAGGGCAGATTGATGTCGGTCTGGGAGGCCGACGACAATTCGATCTTGGCCTTTTCGGCAGCCTCCTTCAGTCGCTGGAGCGCGAGCTAGTCCTAGGTCAGGTCGATGCCCTGATCCGTCTTGAACTCGGCCGCAAAATATTCGACCAGCCGCATGTCGAAATCGTCGCCGCCCAGGAAAGTGTCGCCGTTGGTCGATTTCACCTCGAACACGCCGTCGCCGATCTCGAGCACCGAGACGTCGAACGTGCCGCCGCCGAGGTCGTAGACCGCAATCACGCCGGATTGTTTCTTGTCGAGGCCATAGGCGAGCGCTGCCGCAGTCGGCTCGTTGATGATGCGCAGCACTTCGAGGCCGGCGATCTTGCCGGCGTCCTTGGTCGCCTGACGCTGGGCGTCGTTGAAATAGGCGGGCACGGTGATGACGGCCTGCGTGACGGGCTGGCCGAGATAGGCTTCCGCCGTTTCCTTCATCTTCTGGACGATGAAGGCCGATATCTGCGAGGGCGAATAGGTCTTGCCGCCCGCTTCCACCCAGGCGTCGCCATTGCCGGCCTTGGCGATCCTGTAGGGAACGAGCTTCATGTCCTTCTGCGTCATCGGGTCGTCGAAGGTGCGGCCGATGAGGCGTTTGATCGCAAAGAAGGTCTTGTCGGGATTGGTGACCGCCTGGCGTTTGGCGGCCTGGCCGACGAGGCGCTCGCTGTCGTCGGAGAAGGCGACGATGGAGGGCGTCGTGCGCGCGCCTTCTGCGTTTTCAATGACTTTCGGGGTCGATCCTTCCATGACCGCGACGCACGAATTGGTCGTGCCGAGGTCGATGCCTATAACTTTAGCCATGACTATTCCTTTCTGCGGCGAGACCGCCGGACCCCGAAGCGATCCGGTCTGGGGACATGCGGTCCGCTAGTGCGGCCCGACCGTCCGGTCTCCGATGTTACGGTCATGAGATTGTGTGCGGCGCGGGCCGCCGCAAGGGCTCGGACCGCATATAGGCGGCGCGTTTTTGTGACGCAAGCCGCTCGGAGCGCAGATTGGCCTTCCGGCCGATACACCGCCGCCGGACCGGCAGGCTTCCAAAACACGCCAAAAGCAGGAATGATGGCGTATCATTTTGTCAAACAGGATCGGGAGGCGGCCGTGGGAGAGCGCATCAATTTCAAACGCCCGGACGGTAAGGAAGCCGCCGGCTACCTGGCCAGAGCCGCCAAGGCGGGCGCGCCGGGGCTGGTCGTCGTTCAGGAATGGTGGGGCCTCAACGACCAGATCAAGGGCATCGTCGACCGCTTCGCCGCTGCGGGCTTCAACGCGCTCGCGCCTGACCTCTACGCCGGCCGCGTCGTGCCCTACCACGACGCAGACGCCGCCAACGCCGAAATGACTTCGCTCAATTTTCTCGATGCGACCGACCAGATTGTTCGCGGGGCCGCCCAGAGATTGAAGGCGGACGGCGCGGCAAAGGTCGGCGTCTCCGGTTTCTGCATGGGCGGCGCCATGACCATTCTGGCCGCCGCCCGCGTGCCCGAGTTCACGGCCGGCGCGCCGTTCTACGGTCTGCCGCCGGCAGACGCCGCCGGCCCCGACGCTGTCAAGATCCCGCTTCAGGGCCATTTCGCGCTTCAGGACGACTGGTGCACCCCGCAGGCGGTCAAGGATTTCGAGGCCGGGCTCGCCAGGGCGGGCAAGCCGCACGAATTCTTCTCTTACGACGCCCAGCACGGTTTCATGAACGAGGCGCGCCCGGACGTGCATCAGAAAAAGGCCGCCGACGAGGCCTGGGCCCGGGTGGTCGCCTTCTTTACCAAAAATCTGGCGTGAAGGCCGGTTGGCGCAGGAGACGGTTATGGCGTTCAGAATAGGCCAGACAATCATCGATCGCGTCGAGGAGGCGCATGGCCCGGCCTTTCCACCGGCGCTGCTGATGCCCGACTGGGATCCCGAAATCATCAAAGAACATGGCGACTGGCTGATGCCGCGCCATTATCACGCGCGTCTCGACCGCTTCATCACCTCGCTGCATTCATGGGTGATCCGCACGAAACATCACACCATATTGATCGACACCTGCGCCGGAAATCACAAAGAACGCCCGCATTCGCCGCTCTTCCACATGAAGGACACTCCTTATCTGGAGCGCCTCAGGGCGGCCGGCGTCGCGCCGGAAGAGGTCGATTTCGTCATGTGCACGCATCTCCACGTCGATCACGTCGGCTGGAATACGCAGCTTGTGGACGGGCGCTGGGTTCCGACTTTCCCCAATGCAAAATACGTATTTTCGCAGATCGACCGCGATTATTGGGATCCGGCCAAAAACCCGACGCTCGGCGAAGAAGAGCGGATGATCTTCACCGATTCCGTCCACCCCGTGATCGCCAGCGGTCAGGACCATCTCGTCGCCGACGGCGACCGGCTCGGCGACGCAATCGCAATCCAGCTCGCCCCCGGCCACACCCCCGGCGCGATTGCGATTGAGCTCAGCGATGGCGGCGAGCAGGGGCTTTTCACCGGCGATGTGCTGCACCATCCGATCCAGGTCTACCGGCCTCGCTGGTCGAGCCGCTTCTGCACGGACCCCGTGCAATCGGCCGATACGCGCGAGAAAATCCTCGGGCAATGCGCTGATTGCAATGCACTGATGCTTCCAGCGCATTTCGGCGCGCCGCATGCCGGCAGGGTGAAACGCAAGGGCGACGGGTTCATTTTCGCCTTCGAGGAATAGGCGGACGCGGCCCTTTACGTTTCGCTGCTCGGCGCGGGCGCGAAGGTCTCGCATCGGATCGCGACCGGCCGCGACGGCTTGCCGGCGATGCACGAGAGGGCGGTCGAGATCGCGGGCAAGGCGGCGGAGTTGGAGATTTTTCTGTTCGACCTCGGAATGCAGGCCGATGCGCGCTGCATCCGCAGAAAATCAACAGGAGCGTCCAAGATCGGCAAGAGCGCCCAAGATCGTCCAAGTATGGAATGGCCCGCCAATGGATTTGGGCGCAATATCTGCTTTGCTGGCCGTTTTGATGCCGGCGTCGTTCCATTTCAAATTTTTATGGGGGGAAGGAAATGTCGACGATTGGAAGCCAAAATAAATTGTTTCGAGTGATAATGATGAACGGAACAAATCCGATTTTTCAAAATCACTGGATTCTTGCCCCGGATGTGCAGATTCCGGCCTTCCACGCAGGCGAACTGCTACAGCTCACATCGGGCGATGGACGTTTCAGAGGCGATATCGACGATATAAGCCATGAAATGTCGGTCGGATCTGGAAATATTCAATT